>NZ_JBIAUR010000005.1:0-508228 GCF_042893105.1 Streptomyces sp. NPDC001663
CTCCGTGAATGTTCTCCCGTAATCGGGACGACACCACGAGAGCGGAACAGCCAGGCGGAATAAGCCCGGCCGTTCACAGCGTCCTCGCTGTGTTTGTTTCAAAGGAACCTCGCCCCAACCGAATAAATCCGGCCGGAGACGGGGTATCAACTAATCTGGCGTTGATTTTTGGCACGCTGTTGAGTTCTCAAGGAACGGACGCTTCCTTCGTACTCACCCTCACGGGCTTTCCTTCGGGCGCTTCCCTTCGGTGCTCCAAACTCTATCAGTGTTTTTCCGTCTCTCTGACCACCCTCCTGCGGGCATGCAGAAGGTGACCCCGAGATAGGATCTGACAAGTATGGGTGCTGCTGAGCAAGGACGCTTGGTCGCGTCGCTCGGCCTCAAGCAGGAGTACGACTGTACACGGGGCTGTGAAGCGGGTGCAAATCGATTAGGCTGGTGGTCTAGACCACTAACCGGTACCTTCGTGCGGAACCGGCACTTCATATGACATACCCTGCTGCACAGTGTGCCGTCCGTGACTGGCAGTGACGGCCCATATGCAACTCCACTCCTGGGAGGCTTCCCATGACCACCGTGACGTCCCCGATCGCAGGACGCGCCATCGGACTGGCAGCTGTGCCGGATCCGGTCTTCTCCGGGGCCATGGTCGGCCCGGGTACTGCGATCGACCCCGTGCGTGAGCCCTCCGAGGCCCTTGCTCCCGTGGACGGAGTGATCGTCTCTCTCCACCCGCACGCCTTCGTCGTCGTCGACGAACAGGGACACGGCGTACTCACCCACCTCGGTATCGACACCGTGCAGCTCAACGGCGAGGGCTTCGAGTTGCTCGTGAACAAGGGCGACACCGTGACGCGTGGTCAGAGCGTGGTGCGCTGGAACCCGGCCGCCGTGGAGGCCGCCGGGAAGTCCGCGGTGTGCCCGATCGTGGCGCTCGAGGCCACCGCCGAGGCTCTCTCCGATCTTCGTGACGACGGCGATGTGAAGGCCGGCGACAGTCTCTTCGTCTGGAAGTGACGTCAGTGCCGTCGTATGACGGCGAGTAGGACAACCACCGCGGCGGCGGGACCCGCCGCACTATCGGAGACGGGTGAGATGGAGACAACGCTGCGAGGCGTCGGCGTGAGCCACGGTGTGGCGATCGGCGAGGTTCGGCACATGGGAACGGCGGTGCTGGAGCCGCCTGCCAAGCAGATTCCGGCGGAGGACGCGGAGCGTGAGCAGGGGCGCGCCCGCATGGCCGTGGAGGCTGTGGCGGCCGATCTTATGGCGCGTGGCAATCTGGCGGGGGGCGAAGCCCAAGCAGTGCTCGAGGCGCAGGCCATGATGGCCCAGGACCCCGAGCTGATGGCGGATGTCGAACGGCGTATCGCCGTCGGAAGCACAGCCGAGCGCGCTGTGTACGACGCGTTCGCCGCATACCGCGCCCTCTTGGCCGGTGCCGGTGAGTACCTCGCCGGTCGTGTGGCGGACCTGGATGACGTGCGGAATCGTATCGTCGCCCGGCTTCTCGGGGTGCCGATGCCTGGCGTCCCGGACAGCGACGAGCCGTACGTACTTATTGCACGTGACCTTGCGCCTGCCGACACCGCGCTGCTCGATCCGACCCTGGTCCTGGGTTTTGTCACTGAAGAGGGCGGGCCGACCAGCCACAGCGCGATTCTGGCGCGGGCGCTCGGAGTTCCCGCCGTGGTCGCGCTGCCGGGTGCCGGTGAGCTGGCCGAAGGCACGATGATCGCCGTGGACGGCAGCACCGGCGAGATCTTCGTCAATCCGAGTGAGGAGAAGAAGGCACAGCTGGAGGCCCAGGCTGCTGAGCGCAAGGCAGCGCTGGCCGCCTCGACCGGGCCGGGTGCCACCTCCGACGGACACAAGGTGCCGCTGCTGGCCAACGTCGGTGGTCCGGCGGACGTGCCGGCCGCCGTCGAGGCCGGAGCCGAGGGCGTCGGTCTGTTCCGTACCGAGTTCCTCTTCCTGGACGACAGCAAGAACGCGCCGTCCGAGGAGAAGCAGGTCGAGGCATACCGGCAGGTGCTCGAGGCGTTCCCCGAGGGCCGTGTCGTCGTGCGTGTGCTGGACGCGGGTGCGGACAAGCCACTGGACTTCCTCACGCCGGCCGACGAGCCGAACCCGGCTCTGGGGGTCCGCGGTCTGCGGACACTGCTCGACCACCCCGAGGTGCTGCGCACCCAACTGACCGCGCTCGCGAAGGCGTCCGAGGGTCTGCCGGTCTACCTCGAGGTCATGGCACCGATGGTCGCGGACCGCGCCGATGCCAAGGCGTTCGCGGACGCGTGCCGTGAGGCCGGGCTGCAGGCGAAGTTCGGCGCGATGGTCGAGATTCCGTCGGCCGCGCTGCGGGCTCGGTCGATCCTGCAGGAGGTCGAGTTCCTGTCGCTGGGGACCAACGACCTCGCGCAGTACACGTTCGCTGCCGACCGCCAGGTGGGCGCGGTGTCCCGTCTGCAGGATCCGTGGCAGCCCGCGCTGCTCGACCTTGTCGCATTGTCCGCGGAGGCGGCGAAGGCCGAGGGCAAGAGCTGTGGTGTGTGTGGTGAGGCCGCGTCCGACCCGCTGCTCGCATGTGTGCTGACCGGTCTGGGTGTCACCTCCCTCTCCATGGGTGCGGCGTCGATTCCGTATGTCCGGGCGACGCTGGGCAAGTACACGCTGGCCCAGTGTGAACGTGCCGCTGCGGCGGCCCGGGCTGCGGACAGCGCCGAGGAGGCGCGCAACGCGGCTCAGGCGGTGCTGTCCGGCGAGTAGTCGGACCGGGGCAGGTGTCGGCAGGTCTGCTTGCCGCCGTTCTTAGGGGCGCTTCACTCGCGAGTGGAGCGCCCCTTGCGCTGTCAGTGGTGGTGGCCCGGTGTCGGTCCTTCCTCTCCGAGGTCGGGCGGTGCGCAGTAGTCGACGTCCGATTCCGGGGAGATCAGGTCTCCCGATTCGATGTCGGTGCAGTAGGCATCGAACACCTCACCGGCGGTGAGAGGCGCGAGCCCTTCTCCGCGGAGGCGCCAGCCGTAGACGCGGTCGGTGGTTCCGGGGGTGCTGGTGCGCATGACGAGTCCGCCTGGGCTCCGGGTGGCGATGCCGAGGGCCAGGACCGTGGTGAACTCGAGGGCTTCGGCCTCGTCGAGTTGGATGGCGCAGTCGTCGTCCTCGTCGGCGTGGAGGACGGAGACGAGGGTCTCCGAGGTTGCCGAGACGCTGCAGACGAGGTGCCGGTTGCCAGGCCCTGAGGCGTCGAGGATGCGTACGAGGAGGCCGGAGGCGCGGGTGAATGCTGCGCGGCCGATGTCCTCGCCGCAGGAGGCGCAGGCGCCGAGGCGGGCCAGGAGCGTGGACGCGTACTCCCAGGTGGCCTGCCGGACGGCTTCGTCGACGAGGGTGGGGACGAGGTCCGCCAGGGGCTGGCCGTCGTAGGGGACGGTGGGTCCGGTGGTGGCCAGTTCGGCGGTGAACCGGGTGCGGCTCGACGGGACGTCGGGGTCGAGGCCTGCGTCCGCGCAGAATTCCGCGTACTCGTCTGGATCGAAGAGTGCGACCGTGGTGTGACTGCCTTGGGAGGCGCGTGTCTTGAGGAGGGCTTCCACCTGCTGCAGATAGGTCTCGTGGCTGTCGAAGGTGAAGCTGCGGTAGCGCTGCATGGCGCTGAAGTCGTGCTCGTCGGTCAGCAGGCCGATGGTGCCGGCGATTTCGCGGCGCAGAACGCGTCGCATGGTCCGGTGGTCGGTGTGCGCCACTGTTCCCCCTGAGTGCAGTCGATCATTGCTCACTCACAGTAATCGGGGGCACTGACAACGGCGTCGGAGCGAGGCGATCCCGGACCAGTCGGTGCTGGATCAGGCAGGTCAGGGCGATGAGGGCGCCGAAGCAGGTCCAGCCGGCCGGGCCGATGGTGACGGCCGCGGTGACGGCGAGTGGTCCCACGCTGCGTTGGGCGGACTGGGCCAGGCCGTGGACGCCGAGGTAGGCGCCCTGCCCGGTGTCGGGGGCCAGGGCGACGGAGAGCTCCCAGGAGACGGTGGCATGGAGCATCTCGGCCAGGGTGAATGCGACGGCCGCGACGGTGAGGAGCGGGATCGCGGTGGCAGTGCCGCCGGTGGCCGAGAAGGCCATGGCGATACCGCCCAGGGCGAAGGCGGCTGACAGCGGAGCGAGCAGCTTGCGCGCGGCCGTCGTCGTGGTCGCGAAACGAGCCAGGGGGACCTGCAGGGCCACCACCATCACGTTGTTGAGGACCAGCAGCAGGGGTGCGAGGCCATGCGGTGCGCTTGTCGCGTGTGCGATCCAGAGGGGTAGACCGACCTTGAACACGGCGTCGTCGAGGAAGAGAACGGTTTCGGTGGCGACGTAGGCGAGATAGGTGCGGTCGCGCCAGGGGTTTGTGTGCGGCGGCTTGGTCGTGGGTGTTGGGGTCTTCGACGTGGCGACGGTGTGCGAGGCGGACGGGGGTTCGCCGCAGCGCAGCGTGAGGAGTGCCGAGGCGATGAAGGACAGGGCGTCTCCGGCCAGCAGCCATTGGTAAGCGGCGGCAGTGCCGAGGGCGAGTGCCGCCGCGGCGGCGAGACCGCCCAGGGCCCAGCCCGCGTTGGCCACAGTGCGGTGGACGGCCTGATAGCGGACGCGGTCCGGTCCTGCCACGCGAGTGGCATAAAGCCTGGTGAGGACGCTCGCCGCGCGGTCTCCGAGGCTGCCGACAGCCGAGAACGCGAGGAGCAGGGTGTAGTCGTTCGTGGTGAGCAGTGCCAAGGAGGCGACGGCACGCAGAAGTTGGACGGCGATCAGGACACGGGTGAGCGGGAATCGGTCGGCGAGGCGGCCGCCCAGGGGTGCGCCGGCGATGCGCGGGCGCAGAATCCGTACGGCGGCTGCTTCTCCGTGGCACGCCGGGACGCGCTCGTGGAAGTGCTTCGGGGTGAGCCCGATGTGCTGGTCGTCGAGAACGACCACGCGTCCGCCGTTGCCGCCGTGCCGCTGCACACGCTGACGAGCGGTGGGCTGACGCGCTGGGTGCACGTGCGGACTGTGAGCAAGTTCCTCGGCACCGACCTGCGGTGGGCGACGGCGGCGTGTGATGCAACGACGTTGGCCCGCCACGACGGCCGGTTGCTACTGACGTCGGGTTGGGTCAGTCATCTGCTCCAGGACATCGTCCACGGGCTGCTGACCGACGACGGCACGCGCGCGTTGGTGGCGCGCGCAGGAGACGTACGCGCTGCGCCGTGGCGCTCTTCTCGACGAACTGGGCGAACGTGGTGTCCGGGCGCACGGAGCGAGCGGGATGAACCTGTGGGTGCCCGTGCAGGACGAGTCGGCCGTGGTGAACGGGCTGCGTTCGTACGGCTGGTGGGTCGCGGCGGGCGCCCGCTTCCGGTCGTCGTCGGCAGCGGGGGTGCGGATCTCCGTCGCCGAGCTCGAGACTGCCGACGCGGTGCGGTTGGCCTCGGACTTCGCTGCCGTGCTCGGTGAGTCCGAGGCCACCTACGGTGGTTGACCTGCCCGGTCAGGCGCGCTTGCGGGCGAGGTCCTCGTAGAAGTGCAGCAGGTCCAGGTTGTCGATCGAGCCGGGGTTGACCGCCTTCTCCAGTGAAGTGCCCTGGAGGAGGCGCTTGACCGGGACCTCGATGCGCTTTCCGGTGAGCGTGTGCGGGATGCCGGGGACCTCGATGATCTCGTCCGGAACATGGCGTGGTGAGAGCTGTTCGCGGATGGTCTGCTTGATGCGGTTCAGGAGGGCCTCGTCCAGGGCGGCCCCGGGGGCCAGGTGCACGAAGAGGGGCATCCAGTAGCCGCCGTCGGGCTGTTCGATGCCGATCACCAGGGATTCCCTGATCTCGGGCAGGCGCTCGACGGCCTCGTAGATGTCCGCCGAACCCATGCGCACGCCCTGCCGGTTGAGCGTGGAGTCGGAGCGGCCGTGGATGACGACGGAGCCGCGGGAGGTGAGGGTGATCCAGTCGCCGTGGCGCCATACGCCGGGGTAGGTATCGAAGTAGCTGTCGTGGTAGCGGCTGCCGTCGGGGTCGTTCCAGAAGTGGATCGGCATCGACGGCATGGGGTTGGTGACGACGAGCTCGCCGACCTCGTCGACCAGGGGCTTGCCGCTCGGGTCCCAGGACTGCAGGTCGGTGCCGAGGCCGGGTGCCTGGAGTTCACCGATGTACACCGGGAGGGTCGGTACGGCTCCTGCGAAGCAGGAGCACACGTCCGTGCCGCCGCTGACGGACGCGATCCACAGATCGTCGCGGACCTCGTCGTGCAGCCAGCGGAATCCGTCGGGCGGGAGCGGTGAGCCGGTGGTTGCGACGCACTGCACCTTGGAGAGGTCGAAGTCGCGCGCGGGGTGTACGCCTGCCTTGCGGCATGCCATGACGTACGCCGCCGAGGTGCCGTAGAGGGTGGCGCCGGTGCGTTCGGCGATGCGCCACTGGGCGCCTGTGTCCGGGTAGCCGGGGCTGCCGTCGTAGAGCACGATCGTCGTCCCGGTGAGGAGGCCGGAGACGAGGAAGTTCCACATCATCCAGCCGGTCGACGTGTACCAGAAGAAACGGTCCTCGGGGCCGAGGTCGCAGTGCAGACCGAGTTGCTTGAGGTGTTCGACCAGGATGCCGCCCTGGGACTGGACGATGGCCTTCGGGAGGCCGGTCGTGCCCGAGGAGTAGAGCACCCACAGCGGGTGGTCGAAGGGGACCCGCTCGAAGACGGGCTCGGTGTCGGCGCTGGTCAGGGACGACCAGTCCAGGGCGCCTTCGGGAGCTTCGGTGCCGAGGAGGGGGATGTGGACGACGGCTCGCAGCGTGGGCAGTTCGCGGCGCAGTTCGGCGACGATGTCGCGGCGGTCGTGCTCCTTGCCGCCGTAGCGGTAGCCGTCGACGGTGAACAGGACGACCGGTTCGACCTGCTGGAAGCGGTCCAGGACACTGCGGGCACCGAAGTCGGGAGCACAGGACGTCCAGACGCCGCCCACGGCGGCCGTGGCGAGGAGGGCGACGACAGCCTGCGGGATGTTCGGGAGATAGCCGCTGACGCGGTCGCCGGGGCGTACACCGAGGGCGCGCAGCTCGGCCGCCAGGGAGCCCACCTGGCGGCGTAGCTCGGACCAGGTCACCGGGCGCGGTTCGTGGGTCTCGTCGACGTACAGGAGGGCCGGTTCGTCCGGGCGGGTCGCGGCCGCGCGCAGAGCGTGTTCGGCGTAGTTCAGGGTCGCCCCGGGGAACCACTCGGCGCCCGGCATCGAGCGGTCGCCGAGCACGCGCGCGTAGGGTGTCGAAAACCGTACGTCGAACCACTCGGCGACGGCCTTCCAGAAGGTGTCCAGTGCCTCGACGGACCAGCGGTGCAGTGCCGCGTAGCCGCCCTCGGCCGGGGCTCCGTGGCGCTCGGCCGCCCAGGCCTGGAACTTCGTCAGCTGCGCCTGGGCGATACGTTCCGGATCTGGTTGCCAGAGCGGCTGGGGGTTCACGGTCGACATGGGGCGGCTCCCGGACTGTGCGCGTCGTGTGCGTCGGTCGCGCACGTGCTGGGGTGTGCGCGTGACGCGGCTGACACGGACGATGCCATGTGATCGACTTCTACACCAGGGTGCGCCCCACATAGTCGGTGTCGTGAAGATGTGGTCTCGGCACGGGTGAACGGCAGTTGAACGGCACGCGTGTGTGGGGCGGTCAATGGCAGGGTGAGCAGCATGGACGGTCGTGACCTGGTGCGTTCGGTGAGGGTGGTCGGTTCTGCGGGGGCGGCCCAGAGGTTGCGTACCGTGAGGGCGGCGTGGCGCAGGAGGCGTGCGGATGCTTCCGCGCTGCCGCCGAGGAGGGCCGAGCGGGCGCGGGTGCCCGGGCCCGTGCAGGAGGTGGAGCCCGGTCCGGGTGGTGGCATCGTCCGGTTCAGCCGCTCGGAGCTGCGGATCGTCGTTGCCGTGAACGGGGCGGTCTTCTGGGGCTGGGACGGGGCCGAGCCCGAGCCGTCGTACGCGTTCGCGGGCCGCTGCCCGGAGCCCGATCCGCGGGCGGTTCTGGAGCCGGACAAGGACGGCGGCTGGCGGGTCGTGGCGGAGCGGGTGACGGTCGTCGTCTCGCGGCACGGGGCGGTCGAGGTGCGTACGCCCGGAGGTGTGACCCTGCGGCGTGATCTGCCGCCCCGCTGGTGGGAGCCGGTCGGCGGCGGCGCCGCGCGCTGGATGCAGCGCTCGGAGGTGTCCGCGGACGCGCGGTTCTTCGGTCTGGGGGGACGGGCGTCGGGCCCACGGCTGCGCGAGGGGACGTACCGCCTGTGGAACACGGACCCCGGCCGCGCCTTCGGGCCCGGCGACGATCCGCTGTACATCACGATGCCGGTGCAGCTGGTGGTGGCCGACGCCGGCACGCATCTGGTGTTCCACGACACCTCGTGGGACGGCACGGTGACGCTGCGGGAGGGCGAGGAGGGCGCCGGTTCCGGACACGACCGGACAGGGACGTCCGAGCTGCGCATGGACGGCGGTCCACTGCGCTGCTGGGTAATGGTGGGCACCCCCGCGCGCGTGCTGCTCGCCTGGGCGTCGCTGACGGGTGCGCCGGCGCTGCCGCCCGCCTGGGCGCTGGGCCATCACCACGCGCGCTGGGGCTTCGGCAGCGAGCAGGAGGTGCGGCGGATCGTCTCCGGCTATCAGGAGCGCGGGCTGCCGCTGGACGCCGTGCATCTGGACATCGACCACTACGACGAGCACCAGGTGTTCACCGTCGACCACGAGCACTTCCCCAAGCTGCCCGTACTGGCCGAGGAACTGCGGCGGGACGGAATCCGGCTGGTGTCGATCGTCGACCCGGCGGTCAAGGCCGCCGAGGGCAACGCCGTCTACGACAGCGGCACGGCCGAGGATGCGTTCGTACGGAACGCCTCGGGGCGTGTGGTGCGCGGGGTCGTGTGGCCCGGGGAGGCGGTCTTCCCGGACTTCACGCACGCGCGCGTGCGTGCGTGGTGGGGAGGTCTGTACAAGGAGCGGCTCGCGCAGGGGTTCGCGGGTTTCTGGCACGACATGAACGAACCCACCTCGTTCGCCGCGTTCGGAGAGTCGACGCTGCCGCGCTCGGCCAGGCACTCCCTGGAAGGACGGGGCGGGGACCACCGGGAGGCGCACAACGTCTACGCCCTGTCCATGGCCAGGGCGGCCTACGAGGGGCTGCGCGAACTGGCGCCCCAGGAGCGGCCGTTCGTCTTCTCGCGTTCCGGGTGGGCCGGTATGCAGCGCTACGGGGGGACGTGGTCCGGTGATGTGGCCACCGGCTGGCCCGGGCTGCGGGCCTCGCTGTCGCTGGTGATGGGGCTGGGGCTGTGCGGGGTGCCGTACTCGGGTCCGGACGTGGGCGGCTTCGACGGCAGTCCGTCGCCCGAGCTGTATCTGCGCTGGGTCCAACTGGGCGCGTACCTGCCGCTGTTCCGCACGCACGCGAGTCTGCGGGCAGGGCGCAGGGAGCCCTGGGAGTTCGGCCCCGAGGTGCTGGAGCACGCGCGCGTGGCGCTCGTCGAACGCCGGCGGCTGCTGCCGTACTTCATGACGCTGGCGCATCTGGCCCGGCGCACGGGAGCGCCCTATGTGCGGCCCCTGTGGTGGGGCACGCCAGAGGACCGTGCACTGCGGGACTGCGAGGACGCCTTCCTGCTGGGCGACTGCCTGCTGGTGGCGCCGGTGCTCGATCCGGGCACGGACCGGCGTGCTGTGCAGCTGCCCCGGGGGCGCTGGTACGACACGGTGACGGAGAAGGTGTACGAGGGGCCGGGGCAGGTGCTCGTCGACGCTCCCTTGTCGCGGATTCCGGTGCTCGCGCGCGCGGGTGCCGTCGTCCCCGTGCGCGGGGACGACGGCGGTCTGGAGCTGGAGGTGTGGGCGCCCGCCCGAGGACGGAGCGGCGTCGGACTGGTGGTGCAGGACTCGGGGGACGGTTGGGACGAGCCGGAACTCGAGCGCTACGTCGCCCGTTGGAAGGGACGGCGACTGGTGGTCAAGCGGGAGGGCGAGGGCGGCTCGGGCAAGCCGCCCTACCCGGTGCGGGTGCGGGGAGTCGAGCAGGGCTGACTCAGAGGTACCGGCCCTCGAACCAGGCCCGCACGGCCAGCGTGTGCAGGGGGAAGGCGAGCTCCTCCGACCTGCGTAGGAGGTGCCAGCCTTCCGTCTCGTCCGTGGCGGCGGACTGGGGGAGCCCCTCGGCCGGGCGCTCCGGGAGGAGCCCGAACAGCAGCAGATGTCCGTCGGGGGAGCTCATGGCGTCGACGAGCCGCACATCGCGGCTCGCCGAGTCGATGCCGGTCTCTTCCTTGAGCTCGCGGACCACGGCCTGCCGCCAGTCCTCACGGTCGTCTATGAAGCCGCCGGGCAGGGCGATACCCCCGCGCGCGGGGGCGATGGTTCGGGTGATGACGACCAGGGCGGTGCCCTTCGTGTCGTACACGGGCTGGAGCGCGATCGCGACCGGAAGCGGATTGCGGTAGGCCACGGCGCGGCACTCCGGACAGGTGCGGGGCCAGCCGGAGACGCCCTCTCCGTAGGGCGCTCCGCAGCTCGAACAATGCGAGTCGGGCGCGGAGTTGGGGGCGGAGGCATGAGTTTCGGACACGAAGCGGAATGTATCCGATCACGTGGAGGGCGTCTCCTCGAGGCGGCTCAGTGGCCGTTCGTGAGCGACTTCCAGGACACCGGGAAGTCGAAGTAGGTGTCCGGGTAGGGCTCGGGCTTGAACGTGTAGTGCCACCACTCCTCGGCCAGGTTCACGAATCCGAGACCCTCCAGGGTGCTCTTGAGCAGCAGCCGGTTGGCGCGCTGTTCGCCCTGGATGCGCGGGTCGAGGGTGTGGGCCAGGGTGTCGAAGCAGTCGAAGCCGGTGCCCATGTCGACGGAGTTGTCGGGGAAGCGCTCGTCCTTGGGTGCGTAGCAGGGCACGAGGGGTTCGCCGGGGTGGTACGGCCGGGTCGGCCTCGCGGGGAGCTTCACGATGGTGAGATCCATGGTGGAGCCTCGGCTGTGGCCGGATTTCTCCGCGATGTAACCGTCCTCGAACAGCCGGGTCTTGTCGACGTTCGGGTAGAACTCGCCCTTCATCGCCTGGTCGTCGAGGTCCTCGGCCCACCGGACGAAGTGGTTCACGGCGCGTTGCGGCCGGTAGCAGTCGTACACCTTGAGCGTGTAGCCCTTGCGCAGCAGCTTCGTCTGGGCCTTGTGGAGTGCTTCGGCGGCCGGCCGGGTGAGGATGCACAGCGGCTGCTGGTAGCCGTCGATGCGTTCGCCGACGAAGTTGTGCACCGTGAAGTAGCGCATCTCCTGGATGATCGTCGGGTCCACGGTTCTCAGGGCCACGAAGTCGCTGGGTGCCTTGGGCTCGGTGTTCGCCCGGGCAGTGGCAGACGTGGCGGTCACGGCCAGCAGGGCGGCGAGTGCGGTGATCAGACCGCGAACTGCACTGGTGAGTCGTGTCATGTGTCCTGCATCTATCAGGTCCCTGTTCCGCACGGGAAGCGATCGGATGCAGTTCACCCCGGATGCGACCAAGGGACGGCCGGAACCACCCCCGTGGGCCCCGGCCGTCCCTTACGTAACGACGACGCAGCAAGGACCTGTTCGGTTCGGCGGGACGCCCTGCCCATTTCCGGATGCCCGTGGCAGACTTCTGACGTCCCGTCAGATTCCGTAGTGGGGAGGGGTTGTGTCACGTACGCGCAGGCCTGTGGTCGACAGGTGGTTCGCCGGCGGCGAGGACGGCTTCAGGCTCCTCGGCACGCGCTGTGCTGCGTGCACCTCGGTCTTCTTTCCTCGCGAGGACACGCACTGCCGCAACCCCGGGTGTCCGGGCGGTGATCTGGAAGAGGTGCCGCTCTCACCTCGCGGGCGGGTCTGGTCGTACACGGACAGCCGCTATCGGCCTCCGTCACCGTATGTGACCGATCCGGAACTTCCGTGGGAGCCGTACACGTTGATCGCTGTGGAGCTCGAGGCCGAGCGGATCGTGGTGCTGGGGCAGGCGGCTCCCGGGGTCACCGTCGCCGATCTGACGGTGGGCATGGAGGTGGAGGTCGCCCCGGGCGTGCTCCACGAGGACGCGGAGACGACCTGGACGACCTGGCATTGGCGGCCTGCGGGGGTGAGGGCATGACGGGTGAGGTGGCGGTGCTCGGCGCGGGCATGCACCCGTGGGGCAAGTGGGGGCGCAGTTTCGTCGAGTACGGCGCGGTGGCGGCCCGCGCGGCGCTCGCCGACGCCGCGCTGGAGTGGCGGGACATCGGCTCGGTCGTCGGCGCGGACACCGTGCGTGGCGGCTATCCGGGGTATGTGGCCGGTGCGACCTTCGCGAAGGCCCTGGGCTGGCAGGGGGCCCGGGTGGCGAGCGTGTACGCGGCGTGTGCGTCGGGGGCGCAGGCCGTCAACACCGCTCGGGCACAGATCCTTTCGGGACTGGCGGACGTCGTCCTCGTGGTGGGCGCCGACGCGGCGCCCAAGGGCTTCTTCCGGCCCGCGGGCGGCGACCGGCCCGACGATCCGGACTGGCTGCGCTTCCGGGTTCTCGGGGCGACCAATCCGACGTACTTCGGGCTGTACGCGCGCCGTCGCATGGCCGTGCACGGGGACACCCCGGAGGACTTCGCACAGGTCAAGGTGAAGAACTCGGCCCAGGGCGCGCTCAATCCGAACGCGCGCTACCGCAAGCGGGTCACCCCCGAGGAGGTCGCCGCCTCCGCCGTGGTCGCCGATCCGCTGCGACTGCTCGACATCTGCGCGACGTCCGACGGAGGTGCGGCACTGGTGCTCTCCAGCCTGGAGTTCGCGCGCAGGCACGGCGCCCCGGAGCCGGTGCGGATCCGGGCGGTGTCCACCGTGACACCGCGCTACCCCAACACGGTGCTGGATCTGCCGGACATCGCGACGGACTCCGCAGTGGCGGTGGAGCCGGCCGCCGAGTCGTTCCGGGCGTCGATCGCGCGGGCTGCCTACGAGGAGGCGGGCGTTGGGCCCGAGGATCTCTCCTTCGCCGAGGTCTACGACCTGTCCACGGCACTGGAGTTGCAGTGGTACGAGGATCTGGGCCTGTGCGGGGAGGGAGAGGGAGCGAAGCTGCTGCGGGAGGGCGCCACGACCCTGGGCGGGCGAATACCGGTGAACGTGAGCGGCGGGCTGGCCTCTTTCGGGGAGGCGGTTCCGGCCCAGGCGATCGCCCAAGTCTGCGAGCTGACCTGGCAGTTGAGGCAGGTGGCGGGTGACCGGCAGGTCGCGGGCGCGCGGGTGGGGATCACGGCGAACCAGGGGCTGTTCGGGCACGGGTCGGCGGTCATCGCGGTGCGGTGAGGAGCGGGCCGTCGTCGCAGCCGGGCACATCCGGCCGCGCGGCCCTCTCGTCGCCGACCGGAGCAAGCCCTTTCTCGTACGCTGCGTGATCGCCCCGGAATCCTGCGTGAACGTCTCATGAACTGGGCCTGGGGGTGCGCCGGCAGAGTCATCATGCTGCCGTGCGCTCCTGGACGGACACTCTCCGCTTCGCCTTCCAGCCGGTGGTCAATCTGGCCACCGGAGGGGTTGCGGGGCTGGAGATACTTGCCCGCCCGGAGACCGGCGACATCCTGGCCGAGGCCCGCCGGGACCCCGAAATCGACGGTCGGCTGGCGGTGTTGGCGGTCCGCGCGGCGGCACGCAAGGAGACGCTGCTGCCGCTGCACGTCAACGTGTTCGCGGGCACCCTCGCCGACCTCGGCGGCCTCACCCCGCTGCACGCCGCCGTGCGCGAGGCGGGACGGCTGCCGTGGGAGGTGACCGTCGACATCGGCCCGCCGTACACACACGTGCCGCAGCAGGCGCTGCTGGAGGCGGTGGGCGCGCTGCGGGGCCAAGGCTTCCGGATCAGTGCGGACGGCATCGGGGACGGGGACGTACCCTTGCGGCTGCTCACCGACATGGCACCCGACCTGGTGAAACTGGACGCATCGCTGCTGGCGCGGCCGGCCGCGGTGAGGGCGATGCGGACGCTGTGCGAGCAGTTGGGAGCGCTCCTGTCCGTCGAGGGTGTGGAGACGGAACTGCAGTGCGCGGCCGCGGTTTCGGCCGGGGCGCAGCTGGCCCAGGGCGCGCTGTTCGCGCCGCCGGCCCGGCTGCCCGCAGCGGACGTATACGTTCCGCCCCGCTCCCCCGGTGTCGTGCCGGTTCCGCGGTCCGGACCGTCGGTGCGGGAGTTCGTGCGGCCGGCCGCGCTGTTGCCCGCCACCGCTTCCGCCGGTCAGGTTCGGGCGCTGCTCACCGGGTCGCCGGAGGTCTCCGGAGTGCTGCTCGTGGACGTGCACGGGACCCCGGTCCGGTCGGTGCACCGCTCGCGCTTCCTGCTGTCGATGTCGGGGCGCTACGGACATGCGCTGTACGCCGACCGACCGGCCGCCAAGCTCGGGGATCCACCGCGGACGGTGGGCGTCGATGCCACGGCCTGGGAGGTTCTGGACGTGGTGGCCGTCGGCGGCCGGGACCGCACGTCGGACGATGTGGCGGTGGTCGACCGGCAGGGGCGGTGTGTGGGCGTCGTACGGCTCGCGGATCTCGTGCGGGCGCTGGCCGAGAGCCGGGTCGAGGAGGCGGCCGGGCTCAATCCGCTGACGCGGCTGCCCGGTTCGGACGCGATCACCGGGGAAGTGGACCGGCGGATCGCGGACGGGCGGACGCTCGCGCTGAGCTGGCTGGATGTGGACCACTTCAAGCAGGTCAACGACGGGGCAGGGTTCGCCGCGGGCGACGAGCTGATCCGGTCCGTGGGGCGTGCGCTGCAGCATGCCGCCTCCGGCAGCACGCGCGTGGGGCACATCGGCGGGGACGACTTCCTGGTGCTCGCGGATCCGGAGGGGCTGGATCCGCTGGCCCGCTCGGTGCTGGACGCGCCCTGGTCAGCGGGCGGGCGTCCCGTCACGTTGTCCCTGGCCACGGTCCTGTGCCGGCCCGGCAGCGTGGCGGACCACCGGCAGGCCGCGGCCTGTCTGGCGCCGCTCAAGAAGGCCGCGAAGTCCCTGAACGGCGCAAGCTGGGTGCTGGGCCGCGCAGGGCTGCCCGGATACGAGATTCTGCGCGGCTCGGAGGCCACGCCCGCCCAGGCGGGGTGCGCGGTGGCGGAACCCGGGAGAGGATGAGTCTCGTACTGGTACCGGCCGTGGGTACTCCTCACGGGCTCCCGGGCGGCTGTCACCGTTGCCGTCAGCGACCTTGACGCTCTCTGGGTGCCGGTGAACACTTCCGGTGTCAGTCGGCATCGCCGTACATACACGGTGTAACCAGGCACGCACCGCGCGGGCCGCGCCTGCGGGACAGGCCCGCTCCCCCACGGGCGATTCGGCTGCGACGGCACGCTCGTCACGGATGCCGGGCGGGGCGCGGGACACTCCCTGCCTTCGGCTGAAGTCGCCATGGGAAACGCACCCTGCACACAGGACCGGGGTCGATCACCCCGGGCCAGGGGCCTAGGAGCCGCCATGAGCAACGGAGAGACAGGGATCCCACACTGCAATCGCGCGGGGATCCCGGTGGTCGGACCGCTGATCGGCGGGGTGCCTTCCGGGCTCATCCTCACAGCAGCCTTCTTCACAGCAGCTTTCTGATCCACAGCAGCTTTCTGAAGGAACGACGAAGGGGACGTCATGACGGACAAGTTCGTCGCCGCTATCGACCAGGGCACCACCTCCAGCCGTTGCATCGTCTTCAACCAGGACGGCGCGATCGTCGCCGTCGACCAGCGCGAACACCGCCAGATCTTCCCCAAGCCCGGCTGGGTGGAGCACGACGCCACGGAGATCTGGTCCAAGGTGCAGGCGGTGGTCGCCGGAGCGATCGCCAAGGCCGGACTGCGCGCCGACCAGCTCAGCGCGCTCGGCATCACCAACCAGCGCGAGACCACGGTCCTGTGGGACCGCGCGACAGGTAAGCCCGTACACAACGCCATCGTGTGGCAGGACACGCGCACCGCGGCGCTGTGCAACCAGCTCGGCGGCTCGGACGGGCAGGACCGCTTCCGCGAGCAGACCGGACTGCCGCTGGCCACGTACTTCTCCGGTCCGAAGGCCGCCTGGCTGCTCGACAATGTGCCCGGGCTGCGCGACCGCGCCGAACGGGGCGAGATCGCCTTCGGCACGATCGACTCCTGGCTCATCTGGAACCTGACGGGCGGCACCGACGGCGGGCAGCACGTCACCGACGTGACCAACGCCGGCCGCACCATGCTGATGAACCTGGAAACCCTCCAGTGGGACTCCTCGATCCTCTCCGCCATGAACATCCCCGAGGCCGTCCTCCCCGAGATCAGGTCCTCCGCCGAGACGTACGGCACCGCGGTCGGCCAGCTGGCCGGCGTACCGGTCGCCTCGGCCCTCGGCGACCAGCAGGCGGCGGTGTTCGGGCAGGCCTGCTACGACGTGGGCACAGCGAAGAACACGTACGGCACGGGCAGCTTCCTGCTGCTCAACACGGGCAACCGGCCGGTGGCGTCCAAGAGCGGGCTGCTGACGACGATGGGCTACAAGATCGGCAGTGAGGCGCCGGTCTACTGCCTGGAGGGGTCGATAGCCATCACGGGCGCCCTCGTGCAATGGTTCCGCGACCAGCTGGGCATCATCCGTACCGCCGACGAGATCGAACCCCTGGCGGCGAGCGTCGACGACAACGGCGGCGCCTACATCGTGCCCGCCTTCTCCGGCCTGTTCGCGCCCTACTGGCGCTCCGACGCGCGCGGAGTCATCACGGGCCTGACGCGCTACGTCACCAAGGCGCACCTCGCCCGGGCCGTGCTCGAAGCGACGAGCTGGCAGACGCGTGAGGTCGTGGACGCCATGTACCAGGACTCCGGGGTGCACATCACCACCCTGAAGGTGGACGGCGGCATGACCAAGAACAACCTGCTCATGCAGCACCAGGCGGATGTGCTCGACGTTCCGGTGGTCCGCCCGAAGGTCTCCGAGACCACGTGTCTGGGCGCCGCGTACGCGGCCGGGCTCGCCACCGGTGTGTGGAACGACCTCGACGAGCTGAAGTCCCACTGGCGGAAGGACGTCGAATGGACACCGTCCATGGAGGCGTCCGTACGTGACCGCCAGTACCACAACTGGCGCAAGGCCGTGGAGAAGAGCTTCGGCTGGGAGGAAGACGGCGAAAACTAGGCACGCGCGCGTGCCCGAGGCTGCGGCCCGTACCCCGGTCGGCGGGGGTACGGGCCGCGCACCTGCCTCAGGTGGCGACGCTCTGGCGGCGGTCCGCCGCGTACGCCATCGCGTGCTGGACCACGCCGATGAGGACTTGCTTGACGGACTCCCGGTCGCGGGCGTCGCACAGCACGAGCGGAACGTCGTCGTCGAGGTCGAGGGCCCGACGGACGTCGTCCACCGGATAACGGGCCGATCCCTCGAAGCAGTTGACGCCGACGAGGAAGGGTATGGAGCGCCGCTCGAAGTAGTCGACGGCAGCGAAGCAGTCCTCCAGGCGGCGGGTGTCGGCAAGGACGACGGCGCCGAGCGCGCCCTCGGAGAGCTCGTCCCACATGAACCAGAACCGCTCCTGCCCGGGCGTGCCGAACAGGTACAGCACGAGGTCCTCGCGGAGCGTGATCCGGCCGAAGTCCATGGCGACGGTGGTGGTGTGCTTGCCCTCCACACCGCTCGTGTCGTCGATCGGCCGACCGGCCTCGGTGAGCAGTTCCTCGGTGCGCAGGGGCCTGATCTCGCTGACCGCGCCGACGAGGGTGGTCTTACCCACGCCGAAACCGCCGGCCACCAGGATCTTGAGCGTGACGGGCTCGACCGGAGGCTTCCCGCGCTCAGAACGCCCGAAGATCATCGTTCTCTTCTCCTGCTTGGTCGGGGTGGTGGGGCGGCCGGCCGTAGCCTCCGCCGCCTGGGGTTTCGATGACGAGTACGTCGCCGGGAAGAACGTCCGCCGCGTCGCTTCCGCCGAGGGCGGTGACCGTGCCGTCCGCGCGCTCCACGCGGTTGGCGCCCAGCGCGCCGGGCTCGCCGCCCGCCATGCCGTACGGCGGGACCCTGCGGTGCTGGGAGAGCGTGGAGACCGTCATGGGCTCGTGGAAGCGGATGCGTCGTACCGCGCCGTCCCCGCCGCGCCAGCGCCCGGCGCCACCGCTGTCGTGACGTACCGCGAACTCGTCGAGCTGTACGGGCAGTCGCCACTCGAGGACTTCGGGGTCGGTGAGCCGCGAGTTGGTCATGTGGGTCTGCACGACGGGCGCACCGGGGAAGCCGTCACCCGCGCCGGACCCGGAGGCGACGGTCTCGTAGTACTGGTGGCGCTCGTTGCCGAAGGTGACGTTGTTCATGGTCCCGGAGCCCTCGGCCTGGACGCCGAGCGCCGCGTACAGGGCGCCGGTGATGGCCTGGGAGGTCTCGACGTTGCCAGCGACGACGGCGGCCGGCGGCTCGGGAGCGAGCATGGAACCGGGCGGCACAACGATGTCGAGGGGGCGCAGACAGCCGTCGTTGAGCGGGATGTCGTCGGCGACGAGGGTGCGGAAGACGTACAGGACGGCCGCGTTGACGACCGCGAAGGGGGCGTTGAAGTTGCTGGCCAGCTCGGGGGATGTACCGGTGAAGTCGACGGTTGCGGTGCGGTTTTCGCGATCCACCCGCACGCGTACGCGGATGACGGCGCCCGAGTCGGTCTCGTAGGCGTACTCGCCGTCGTCGAGGGCGTCGATGACCCGGCGTACCGCTTCCTCGGCGTTGTCCTGGACGTGCTTCATGTACGCCTGGACGACGTCGAGGCCGAAGTTCTCGATCATGCGGGCGACTTCGTCGACGCCCTTGCGGTTGGCGGCGATCTGGGCGCGCAGGTCGGCGAGGTTGGTCTTCGGGTTGCGGGAGGGGTAGGGCGCCTCCGTGAGCAGGCGGAGGGTCTCCTCCTCGCGGAAGCGGCCGTCCTCGGCAAGCAGCCAGTTGTCGAAGAGGATGCCCTCCTCCTCGATGGTGCGGCTGTTCGCGGGCATGGAGCCCGGCGCGATCCCGCCGATCTCGGCGTGGTGGCCGCGGGAGGCGACGTAGAAGAGGATCCGGTCACCCTGCGTGTCGAAGACGGGGGTGATGACGGTGACGTCGGGCAGGTGGGTTCCGCCGTGGTACGGGTCGTTGACGGCGTAGGTGTCGCCGGGCCGCATCGAAGAGCCGCGGCGCCTGATGACCTCCTTGACGCTCGTGCCCATCGAGCCCAAGTGGACAGGAATATGGGGGGCGTTGGCCACCAGGCTTCCGTCCGGGTCGAAGAGCGCGCAGGAGAAGTCCAGGCGCTCCTTGATGTTGACCGACTGGGCCGTGGACTCCAGCCGGGCGCCCATCTGTTCGGCGATCGACATGAAGAGGTTGTTGAAGACCTCGAGGAGAACCGGATCGGTTTTTGTATCGAGATCGGAACTCTGTGTAATCGCCGCGCGTTCCATGACCAGATGCCCGTCGTCTCGTGCCACGGCCCGCCAGCCGTCGTCGACGACGGTTGTCGCACTGGCCTCGGTGATGATCGCTGGGCCGGTGACGGTTTCGCCGGGAGGGAGGTCCTCGCGGCGGTGGAGGGGTACGTCACGCCAGGCGCCGCCGGTGTGCAGGCGCACGGTGTCCGGGGTGGCGGTGCGGCCTTCGTACGGGGCGAGGGCGGAGAGATCGGGGGGTTCGGTGATGCCGGTGGCTTCCACGGAGAGGGCTTCGACGACGATCGGGCGGTCGAGCGTGAAGGAGTACGTGGCGCGATGACGTTCTTCGAAGGCGTGGCGCATCGTGCCGGGCTCGGTCAGTTCGACGGTGAGGGTGGTGTCGGTGCCGTCGTAGCGCAGCTGGGCGCGGCGGGTGACCTGGATGCGGTCCTCGGGGACGTCCTCGGCGAGGAGTTCGGCGCGGGCCGCTCCTTCGAGGTCGTCGGCCGTCTTGAGGACGCCGGGCATGGATGCGGGCTCCAGGGGCGCTTCGGCGGACTGTTCGCGCATGGCAGTGGTGTCGGCGAGACCGATACCGAGCGCGGACAGCACGCCGGCCATGGGCGGCACGAGGACGGTACGGATCCCGAGCGAGTCGGCGACCATGCACGCGTGCTGACCGCCCGCCCCGCCGAAGGTGGTGAGGGCGTACCGGGTGACGTCGTGGCCCTTCTGGACGGAGATCCGCTTGACGGCGTTGGCGATGTTGGAGACGGCGATCTGGAGGTAGCCCTCGGCGACCTGCTCGGGCGTGCGCTCGTCGCCGGTCCGCTCGCGGATGTCGCGCGCGAGGGCGGCGAAGCGGTCGCGGACGAGGTCCGCGTCGAGAGGCTGGTCGCCGTCGGGGCCGAACACCTTGGGGAAGTGGGTGGGTTGGATGCGGCCGAGCACGACGTTGGCGTCGGTGACGGCGAGCGGGCCGCCGCCGCGGTAGCAGGCCGGCCCGGGGTCCGCGCCCGCCGAGTCCGGCCCTACGCGGTAGCGGGAGCCGTCGAAGTGGAGGACCGAGCCGCCGCCGGCCGCCACGGTGTGGATGTCCAGCATGGGGGCACGCAGCCGGACGCCCGCGATCTGTGTGGTGAAGACACGCTCGTACTCACCGGCGAAGTGCGAGACGTCGGTGGAGGTGCCGCCCATGTCGAAGCCGATGACGCGGTCGAAGCCGGCGAGCTGCGACATGCGGGCCATGCCGACGATGCCGCCCGCCGGCCCGGAGAGGATGGCGTCCTTGCCGCGGAACTGCCCGGCCTCGGCAAGACCGCCGTTGGACTGCATGAACATCAGCCGTACACCCTGGAGTTCGTCGGCGACATGCTGGACGTAGCGGCGCAGCACGGGCGACAGGTAGGCGTCCACGACGGCGGTGTCCCCGCGCGGGACGAGCTTCATCAGGGGGCTGACCTCGCTGGACAGCGAGATCTGCGGGAAGCCGATGCGAGCGGCCAGCTTCCCCACGGCCTGTTCGTGGGCCGGGTGGAGGTGGCTGTGCATGCAGACGACGGCGACGGCGCGGATCCCGTCGTCGTACGCCTCCTGCAGCGGGCCGACGAGAGCGTCCAGGTCGGGGGCGCGCAGGACGGTGCCGTCGGCGGCGATGCGCTCGTCGACCTCCACGACCCGCTCGTGGAGCAGTTCGGGGAGTTCGATGCGCCGGGCGAAGATGTGCGGGCGGTTCTGGTAGGCGATGCGCAGGGCGTCGCGGAAACCGCGGGTGACGACCAGCAGGGTGCGTTCGCCCTTGCGCTCGAGGAGGGCGTTGGTGGCGACCGTCGTGCCCATACGGACGGCCTCGATGGGTTCCTCGCGGCCGTCCAGCAGTTCGCGGACGCCCGCGACGGCCGCGTCGGAGTAACGCGCCGGATTCTCCGACAGCAGCTTGTGCGTGAGCAGGCGGCCGTCCGGGCGTCGCGCGACGATGTCGGTGAACGTGCCGCCTCGGTCGACCCAGAACTGCCAGCCTGTCACGTCAGTACCCCGCTTTCGCGCCGCTCACAGCGCCCGGAGGCCGTTGATCACGTCGCGCAGAATACTCTCGTCCGGCAGTTCGGCAGGGGGTACCGGCCGGGTCACATGGACGAATTCCCCGTCCACCAGGTCGCCGATCAGGACCCGGACCACTCCGATGGGCAGATCGAGCTCGGCGGCGAGTTCCGCGATCGACTGGGGGGCGTCACGGCACAGATCGACGATGTCCACGTGCTCCGGGGACAGCGTCGAGTCGGCGTCCGGATCGTCCGCCTGGGGTTCCGTGACGACCACGGCGATCAGGTCGAGACGGTGCTGGCCCGGACTGGTGGTGCGGCCACGCGTCATCGCGTACGGACGGACGACCGGTCCGGCCTCGTCGTCGAACCAGTGGCTTCTTCCCTGACCGTCAGCGCTCATGACATCCCACTACCCGCCCGCGGGCAGATCGGTGCGCGGAGCGGCGCCCAGATGTACACCGACCCGCTTGACGAGAAGCGTCATCTCGTAGGCGACCAGGCCGACGTCCGAGTCGGCGTCCGCGAGGACGGCCAGGCAGCTGCCGTCGCCGGCGGCCGTCACGAACAGGAAGGCGTCGTCGAGCTCGACGACCGTCTGCCGGACATTGCCCGCCTCGAAATGGCGGCCCACGCCCTTGGCCAGGCTGTGGAATCCGGAGGCGACGGCGGCGAGGTGCTCGCTGTCCTCCCGGGTGAGGTCCTTGGACACACCGGTCGGCAGGCCGTCCCCGGAGAGCACGATGGCTTTGCGGATGCTCGCGACGCGGTCCACCAGGTCGTCCAGGAGCCAGTTCAGGCCCCCGGACTCGTTGGTCGCGGTGTGGCCGGTCGCCTTCGGTGCGGTCATCGACCGTCCCCCTTTGTCGTTCCCTGTGGTGCTGTGCCGCTGTGGGCGTCATCGCCCGCGGCGTTCTCCTCGCGGCCGCGCTGCCAGCCGCGCTGGAGCGAGGCCATACGGCTGCGTACTTCGTCGGCGTCCCGCTCCTCGAGGTCCTTGCGCTCCTCCGTGTGCCGCTGGGCGCTCTGCTTCAGCTGCGGAGCCAGGTTGGCCTGCCGTACGCGCCGGGGCAGCGGGCCCGTGCCGGAGCCTGGCTCCTGCGGTGCGGTGCCGGGGCGCCGGTCGTCGGAGGCGGCGTCGCCCGGGGCGATCGCGGCTCGGTTGCGCATGGGGAGGGCCGGGGCCTCGCCGGAGCGTCCCTCGGGCGCCGGGGAGGTCGCGTGCTCACCGGGACCGTCGGCCCCGCCGTTGCCCGGGCGCAGCGGCGAGGCGCCACGGCGGCGGGTCGGCAGCGGGGGCACGGCTGCCTGGTCGGGCCCGCCCCGGCTCGCCAGGGACTCCTCGCCCCGGCGGCGGGACGGCAACGGTGCCGCGGCCTCCGGTTCGGGTCGACCCGGACCTGTGGCGGGACCGTCGACCGCGTCCTCGCGGCGCGACCGCTGCTCGGTGACCGGGCGCCCGTGCGAGCTGACCAGCTTGGGCGTGCGGCGGCGGGGCAGCGCGACCGGGGCGCTCGCAACGGCGCCGTCGTGATCGGGCTCGTCGGGGTCGGGCGCGTGATGAAGATCGCCGTGGCGGCCGGTCGTCTCGTCCTCGGCGAGGACGATGGAGCGGCGTGGGCGGAAGAGTCCGCCGCGTTCGCTGTCCTCGTCGTCGAGCGCACCCGGGAATTCCTCGATGGCGTCGAGGTCGACGGGCGCCTCCAGTTCGATCGGACCGTCCAGGAGGGAGGCCGGCAGACCCGGCAGCTCCACGGGCATCTGGGAGAGCGCGGTCCGGCGGCTCTCCTCCAGCTCGGCCTCCTTCGAGGGACGGGGCCGGTCGAGGCGGAAGCCGATGCCGTTGGTGTCCGGGACGTCGTCCGTCAGCAGTGCATCGGGGATGAAGACGACCGCGGTGGTGCCGCCGTAGGGAGACGGCTGCAGCGAGACCCGGACGTTCTGCCGCTGAGCGAGCCGGCTGACCACGAACAGGCCGAGCCGGTCGGTGTCCGAGAGCTCGAACTCCGGTGTCTCGGCGAGCCGGAGGTTGGCGTCCAGCAGGGCGTCGGCCGCCATGCCGAGGCCGCGGTCGTGGATCTCCAGGGTGAAGCCGTTGGCGACCCGCTCGCCCAGGACCTGGACGGCCGTGTGCGGCGGGGAGAACACCGTGGCGTTCTCCAGGAGTTCGGCCACGAGATGGGTGAGGTCGGCGACGGCCGGACCGGTGACCGCGACCCGCGGCAGCCGGCGGACCTCGATGCGCTCGTAGTCCTCGACCTCGGCGACGGCGGCGCGCACCACGTCCATGAGCTGGACTGGCCTGCGCCACTGCCGGGAGGGAGCGGCGCCGGAGAGGATCACAAGGCCCTCGGCGTGCCGGCGCATGCGGGTGGTGAGGTGGTCGAGGCGGAACAGGTCGGCGAGTTCGTCGGTGTCCTCGGTCCGGCGTTCCATGGTGTCGAGCAGGGTGAGCTGCTTGTGCAGGAGGACCTGGCTGCGCCGGGCGAGGTTGACGAACACCTCGGACACCCCGGCGCGCAACTCGGCCTGCTTCACGGCGGCTTCGACGGCGGCGCGCTGCAGGGTGTTGAGGGCCTGGCCGACCTCGCCGATCTCGTTCTTGTCGAACTCCAGGCGCGGGACCTCGGTCTCCACGTCGACCTGTTCGCCCGCGGACAGCCGGCGCATGACGCTCGGCAGCCGTACGCCGGACGCCTCGTGGGCCTCCAGGCGCAGTTGCCGCAGGTCGCGGATGAGGGTGCGGCCGACACGGACGGACAGGAAGAGCGAGGCGAGCAGGGCGAGCAGACCCAGGACGCCGGCGATGGCGGCCTTGGCGATGACGCCCATGGCGACCGGGCGGACGCGGTCCTGGTAGCGGTCGCCCGCCTGGTCGTTGAGGTTGCCGAGCTCGTCGAGCACGTTTCCGGCGGCGGTGTCCCAGCTCTGTGCGCTGACCTCGGGGGACGTGCCGGACCCGGAGGAGATCGCGGACTCCTCGGCCACCCGCAGCGGGGCGGTGGCGGCGTTCTTCCAGAACCGGTCGTAGCGGTCGCGTTCCGAGGAGGGCAGCAGTGGCAGATTGACGTCGTACATCAGGGTGCGCTGGGCGACCAGGTCGGAGACGTCGCGGCTCTCGCTGCGCGAGAGCTTGCCGACGATCAGGGAGGAGCCGAGGAGGGCGTCCTCACGGGAGAGCAGTTCGCGGGCGCGGGCGAGGTTGACGAGTGCGCGGTACTGCTTGTCCATCTCGACGTTGTCGACGACGTGGAGGTTGGTCAGCAGGGTGTAGCACGGGTCGACCAGGCGGTTGTACAGGTCGAGGGCCCGTGCGCGGTCGACGGTGCCGTCCGCGACGCCGCGGCGCAGGGCGTCGATGCCGTCGAAGGCGTCCAGCACGGCGGTCAGACGCTCGTCCGTGCCCTCGCCCACCGCGTCGCGCACATCGGGGTCCTTGGCGTTCTTCCGGATCTCGGCGACGGCCTTGTCCGTGGCGGCCCGGCTCTGCCGAAGGTCCGTGAGCCCGTCGGAGGCCCGGGGATCGGCCAGGTAGACGAGGGTCTGGCGGCGTTCCTGCTGCAGGACGCGGACGGTGTCCTCGATCGGGTACGCGATCTTCTCGACCACGTCCGACACGTTGAACAGCTGTTCTGCCTCGCGACCCGTGAGTACCGTGGCGAAGCCCCAGATCGCAGTCAGGGACACCAGCGGCACGAGAAGCAGCGCCACGATCTTCCGGCGGATCGACTTCCCGCGAAAGCGCATGGCCTCCCCCAGCTCGCCCCCCACCGACCGGGGGTACACATGTACGTCAACAAACGGCGCGAGCCTACTACCGACGCACACGTAACTCGAAGAGCCGTCCGGAAGCTGAACTTCCGCGCGGGCGGCGAGACATGGGGAGTTGTCCGGTCATTGGGGGAGATTGCCTCCCCGATTCCTGTGGTGACCGCCGATGTCCATCCGACCGGCCCGTCCGGCCAGTTGGCTGGAAATTTACGCTCCTTGGGAATCTTCAGGACGTCTTGTTCGTCCTTGTCCATGGGAAATGGGGGCGGAATCGGCCACAGGAGCCGCATCCCGCACCCCGGCGGCGTAAAACAGCGCAAGCCGGGCAGCCACAGGGGAGCCGTGTGATCGGACACGGAGCGAGCGGTCTGCCGGCGGTGGGGAGTGACACGTTGATGGGCACGGCGGAGCGGTGCGAGGCGCCCGGAGACGGCGTGGAGGCGCACCTGACGGTGCAGCAGAACGCCGAGGCACGGGATCGCGACATTCCGGCAACCGGTCGCGAGGCGAGGGACAGACGCGGCGCTGCGACGGGGACCAAGGACAACAACATGGACCAAGTGCAGCCTCCCTACCAGCCATTGTGGGTCGAGGAGTCGGCGCGGCGGCGCCGGATGCCCGATCCGGTGCGCACGGCGGCGGTGCGGGCGGTGCTCATCATCGCCGTGACGCTGATCCAGGCGATGGTGGCCTTCCTGTGCACCATGGCCGGTTCCTGGCTGGCCTTCCCGATGGTCATCAGCAGCGTCGTCAGTACGGTGGTGGCCACCTGGGGCGCCCTGGACGTCTGGGTGACCCGCCAGGTCTGGAACCAGCGCAACGGCGTGGTGTCGGCGCCGAGCAGCACCGCCCGGGCCCTGCGCCGCGAGCGGCGCCGGGCCCGACGTCAGGCGAGGGCCACCGAGCGGGCACAGGAGCGGATACGCCGGCAGGGCGGAACCGGCCGGTTGTCGCACTCCTGAGGGCCGGTCACGGAGCGCTGGGCGCCGGGCGCTTGAACATCCGCGTTGCAGTGATCTCGCTGTGCCCGGCCTCTCCGACAACGGCCTCACGCGGCAGACCCGGACGGAGGTGTTCCTCGACGCTGATGTACTTCAGCCCGGCCCGCAGGTCGGCGTCGTTGCGCAGCCGGATGACCAGCGGGAACTCGGCCAGTGCGGTCGTGTCGAACAGGCCGGTGGTGTAGAGGAGTTGGACGCCGAGCGCGTCGGACACGGCGCGCTGCAGCTCCAGCAGGTAGGTGGCGTTGGCGCGGCCGATGGGGTTGTCGAGGAACAGCGTGCCTGCGTGCCGGTGCTTGTCGCGGCCGCGGTCGTTCGAGCGCAGCGCGGCCATCGTGCAGTACAGGGCGATGGCCGCGGTGAGCAGCTGGCCGCCGGAGAACACGTCGCCCATCTGCCCGACGGGCACGCGCTCGGCGCGCAGCACGGCGTCCGGCTTGAGGATCTCGACGGCGACGCCCTTGGGCTGCAGTGCCGCGCCCACCCCCCGCAGGAGCAGGGACATGCCGTCGCGTCGCAGGTCGGAGTTCTTCTTCACGGCCGCCCGGGTGGCCTCGTCGATGACCTCGCCGAGCCGCTCGGTGAGCGTGGCCTGGTCGGGCTCCTCGAAGCGGATGCGCAGGAACTCCTGCCCGGACCACTCGCCGAGCCCCTCGGGCAGCCGGGACAGCCGCTGGGCTGACCGCAGGGTCGCCAGCGCCGACTCCACCAGGCCGCGCAGCCGGTCCACGATCGAGTCCCTGTTCCGCTCCAGCTGTGCCAACTCGTCGGTGAGGACGCGGAGTCGGGGCGCGAACGCGTCGGCCCACTTCTGTGCGTGCTCGGGCAGGGCGGAGGCGGGCAGTTCGCGGATCTGCTGACGTGCGGGGGTGCGGACCTGCTCGTAGCGCGTGGAGTTGGCGTGCCGTACGAGCACGTCGCTCGCCTCGCGCACGGCGGCCTCGGCGGCGGACAGGTCGGCCGCGCAGCCGCGCAGTGACCGGCGGGCCTCCGCGGCGGACTGCCGGGCCTCCTCCAGGCTGCCGGGGTACGGCTCCGGCTCCTCCTGCTCCTCCTCCATGGCGTGTTCGCGCAGCAGGTCGCGCAGCATCGCGGCGATCTCGTCGAAGCCGCCGGCCGCGTCCTCGGCCGCGCGGTGGGCGTCGAGGAGTTCCGCGTGCGCCTCCCGGGCCTGGTTCAACGCCTCGGTGCGGGAGGCAAGTTCGGCCGTCGCGGTGCGCAGCAGCGCCTGGGCGTGCTCGGCGTCGCGCGGCTCGAGCTCCTCGGGCAGTTCGGTGTGCGCGTCGCCGTCCTCGGGGGCGTGCCGCTCGGCCTCGCCACGCAGCCGCCCGAGTTGCTCACTCGCGGTCGACATCCGGGTCTCCAGGAGCTGCACCAGCTCCTCGGCCCGTGCGGCGGCCGCCTGCCGGGACGGCCCGTCGGACCCGTCCGGCGACTGCAGCAGCTGCTCGGCGCGGGTGCGGACCTTGTTGCTGAGCCGGTCCAGCTCGGCGCGGGCGGCGCTCTCGTCGCTCTCCGCGCGGGCCTGCTCGGCGCGCAGGTCGGCGCCGACGCCGACCTTCTCGTACACCTGGGAGGCGGCGCGGTAGGCCTCGCGGAGGGCGGGCAGCGACGACTTGGAGGGCGCTGCGTCGTCCTCCGGTACGTCGTCGGGGGCGCCCGCGATCTCCGCGCGCTCGGCGCGCAGCGCCCGGGCGGTCCTACGGGCGTCGTCTGCGGCGCGCTGGGCGGCGCGCCGGTCCTCGTCGGCGGCGCGGGCGCGCTCCAGACAGGCCTGGGCGCGGGCCTCCGACTCGGCGCCCTCGTCGGCCAGTTCGCGCAGTTTGACCTGCCAGCCCGCCCGCTCGCGCAGCCGGAAGGCGAGCCCGGCAAGGGCGTCGGCCGCGCGCCGGGCCTTCTGCGCAGCCTCCTGTCGCTCCTCGCGCACGTGCGACGCCTCGGCGGCGGCCTCGTCGGCCTCGGTCCGCACCGCGCGTGCCTCGGCCAGCTCGGCCTCCGCCTCCTCGGCGAAGGCCTGCGCGTCGTGGGCGGCCTGGGCGAGCTCGATGAGCCGCCCCGCGGGGCACCCCGTGCGCCAGGAGGCGAGCCGCGCCGCCAGCTCCCGGTCCTTGCCGAGCCGCGCGGCGAGCGTCCGGATCTCCTCGTCCCGCTCGGTCGCCCGCGCGCGCAGCGCCTGCCGTTCCTCGTCGGCGGCGTGCTCGTCGTGCATGGCGGGGTTCGGTGGTACGAGGAAGACGCTGCCGTCTCCCGAGTCCGTGTCCGGGGTGGGTGCGAGCAGGGCGGCGGCCGTACCGACGGCCACGGCGGACCGCGGCAGGAGGGCGGCGTCGCTGAGCGCGTCGCGGGCCCGCGCGTGTGTCTCGGGGTCGGTGATGATCACGCCGTCGACCAGCTCCGGCCGGGCGGCCAGCACGCGCGCGTGGTCGGCCGGGTCGACGGCCTGGGCGAGATAGCGCCAGCCCGGCAGCGCCGGGATGCCGTGCTCGCCGAGGAACTCCACGGTGGCCAGCACGTCCGGGCCGGGCGGCAGCAGTCCGCCGTCACCCAGCGCGCCCAGGATCCGGGCGTCGTCGGCCGCATCCGTGCGCAGGTCAAAGAGCTGACGCTCGGCGGAGGAGACGCAGTCGTCGAGGAGCTCGCGCAGTTCGTCGGCGAAGCGGTCGAGCTCCTCCGGAGTGAGGGCTGCCTGGTCGCTGCCCGTCTCGTGCCGGGGCCGCGGGACCACGGGCCGTGCTTCGTCGCCGGAGATGCTCAGCAGTTCCGCCAGCCGCTCCTCCCCCGCCAGCGCTTCGGCGATGCGGTGCTCGGCCTCGTACGACCGCTGGGTCGCCGTTGCCGCGTCCGCCGCGCGGGCCGCCGTCAGTTCTGCCCGGGACTCCGTCGAGGCAGCCTCGCGCGCGTGCTCGGTGGCCTTGCGCGAGGCCTCGCGCGCCGTGTCCCAGGCGGCGACCGCGGTCTTCTCGGCATCGCTGGCCGCCAGGGCGGCGCGCGCCGGGTCGGCGTCGGGCGCGCTGTCGTCGAGCCAGCCGGCCCGTACCGCCTCGGCGGTCTCCTGCTCGACCTCGGTGAGGCGCTGCCGCAGATGCCCGACCTCACTGCGGGCCCGCTGCGCCTCCGTGGCGGCGGCGGTCGAGTCCCGGTGGGCGGCCTCGCCGACCTCCTGGAGCGCGGCGGACCGCTCCTCCTCCTCGTTGGCGAGGGCCTCCGCACTCCCCGCGGCCGCGTGCAGCGCCCGTACGAGATCCACGGCGGCCTTGGCCCGGGCGGCGAGCGCGGGAGCCGCGTCCCGTTCGGCCACCTGGATCGCGGCGGCCACGCGCGCGACGCGGTCGGCGGCGTCGCCGTGGCGCAGTACGGCCTCGGCGGCCTGCCAGGCGGAGTGCAGGGTGCGTGCGTCCGCGAGCTCGCGCTTCTGGGCTGCTGCGGACTTCTCGGTCACTGCGAGCGCCAACGAGGCGTTCCGGTAGGCGAGTTCGGCCGCGATCAGCGCACTGCGCTCCCGGCCCGCCTCGGAATGCGTGACCGCGTAGGCGGCCGCGGTGACGCGCTGGGCGAGGTCGGCGGCCCTCACCCGCTCCTGCACGCCCCGCGCGGACAGCCGACGGGCCAGCGTGCGCGTACGGCGCTCCGCACCGGCGTGGATGTCACGCGCACGCGCGCGTGCCTCGGCGGCCTCGACGATCCGCCCGAGCAGGTCCACCGACCCGGCGGTGAAGTCCCGTTCGGCGATCAGCTCGGCCCTGCGCCCCAGCTTGTTGCCGAAGCCGCTGACCAGGTCAGCGAGCCCGTCGGTGTCCCGCGTGTCGGTCACGGCGCGCAGCAGGAGGTCGGTGAAGTCGGAGTCCTTCTTGACCGCGAAGAGGCCCGCGGCCTCGCCCTCGTCGGCGTTCATCTCCCGCTGGTAGCGGAAGAGTTCGGGGTCGAGGCCGAGGTCGCCGAGGTGCTCGATCCAGCGGTCGTGGATCTCCTCCCAGTGCACCTCCAGGTGCGGATACGCCTTGCCCGCCTCGGTGATGGCGTCCCGGAAGCCCTTCATGGTGCGACGGCGGCCCTGCGCGCCGGACTGGCCTTCGACGGGCGCGCGTACCGAAGTGGCCTCGGCGACCGGCAGGTTGTCCAGAGAGAGCCCCGGCCCGGGCCGGAAGGAGTACCAGGCCTCCGCGAACTTCCGCGGGTCGTTGGAGACTTGGCGCCCCCGCCACTCGCTGACCTTGCCGACCACGACGCATTCGCCGGTCAGCGTGTGCTGCCACTCCAGGGCGACGTGCCCGCAGTCGTCCGCGAGCAGGAACTTGCGCAGCACACCGGAGCTGGCGCCGCCCAGGGTGTTGCGGTGGCCCGGCAGCATCACCGAGAAGATGAGCTTCAGCAGCACCGACTTGCCGCCGCCGTTCTCCAGGAAGAGCACGCCGGCAGGCGCGGGGCGGCGCGGCGGACCGACGGGCTCCTCCTCGAAGAACTCAGCCTGGGTGGGCGCGGGGTCGGGCACGGGCTCGCCGACACCGCGCAGGTCAAGCACGGTGTCGGCGTAGCGTGCACCGGCGGGACCGATGGAGTAGAGGCGGACCCGGGACAGCTCGTACATGGCGGACTCTCGTAAGTCTTCGGCAGGTCGGGGAAGTTCAGGAGCGGGACGGCGCGTGGAACGGCAGCCCGGCGTCGGCCGCGAGCTCCAGGTCGTCGGTGTCCTCGGCGGGCACCAGCGTCGGCGTCCCGTCGGTCATCGGGACGACGCCGAGCTCCAGCAGCTCGGCCATCGCGGCGCTGCCCGCCATGTCCCGCACCTGGAGCTGGTAGCGGGCCGTCGTCCGGTACGTACCGCCGTTGTCGTCGCCGGTGCGCTGCAGGAAGCCGGAGTCGGTGAGGAACACCGCGGCCTTGCCGACGATGCCGGTCGTCGAACCGGCGAGTCTGCGCGCGTCCTTGGTGGCACCGGTCGCGCTGCGTCTCGCCCAGATCCGCCAGGCGGCCTCCAGACCGGGCGCCTCGGTGGCCGGGTCGGTGTTGTCGCCGTGCGCCTCGGCGCGCTCCTCCAGGCGCCGGCAGGCCTGCCGTACGAAGGCGTCGACGCCGTTGACCGTCACGCGCCCGATGTAGCCGTCGTCGGCCAGGTCCTCGGGGCGCGGGAACGCCATGGCGGCGACGGCGAGATGGGCCAGTCCGTGCAGGAACCGGTCGCCGCCGTCGGCGGACGTACGACGCGCGTAATCGCCCATACGGACGGCGAACACCGAGTCCTCGGCGGCCGTGACGGCCATCCCCGCGCGCGGGGACACCTCCAGCACCACCAGCCCGAGTCCCGCGGCCACCGCGTCCGCGAGGCGCGCGAACGGCGGGTCCTCGCGGTAGCGGCGCAGCAGCTCCGCGTACTCCTGGTCGCGCGCGGGCTGCAGCTTGGGCTGCAGTCCGAACGCGACGAGCCGCGCCGCGTCGGCGGCGTCGGCGGGCGTGACGGCGGCGGTGACCGGCGCGACTGCGGTCTCCGGCTCACTCCACTCGACGTGCTCGGTCACGGCTTGGGCTCCTTGTCGCGCTGCTGCCTGGTCATGCTGCTTCCGTCCGATCCGCTGCCATCCCCGCCGCATCCAGCAGCGCGGTCCCCACGATCAGGTCGGCCCCGCCGAACTCCGGGTCGTCCAGCTCCGTCCCGTCGTCCACGGCGAACAGCAGCTTCTCCTCGCCCTGGCGGTAGGCGGTGCCGACGGCCGGGCTGGCCGCATGGACCGCCAACAGGGCCACCAGGTACGGCAGATCGGGGTCCTGACGCCGAGCCTCCGCCAACAGGCCCGACAACCGCCGCGGCGCGTCGGCCGGCAGATCGAGCAACTCCGTCGCCGCCGCCAACTGCTCCTCGCTGAACCGGCTGTCGTCCGGCGTCGCGATCAGATCCGGCTCCGGCATCTCCGCGCCCAGGTGCTCCCGCTCCACCGGAGGCGTCAGCAGGACGTCGACCAGGTCGCTCACCCGCACCGACACCGGCGTACGCAACCCGGTCCCGCGCGCGAAGAAGGCGTCCGTGACGCGGACGGCCTGCTCCAGCGGCAGCGGCAGCACGGGGGCGACCAGATGCCCGTACAGGTCTATCCCCGACGACGTCATGGGCGTGGCGAAGGCCTGCCGGTCCTGCTCGGCGCGGAACAGCGGCCCGGCCTCCAGCAGCCGGGACTGCAGCTGCGTATGCCTGCGGATGCAGTCCTTGACGATGTCCACCAGCTCGGCGGCGCGCCGCTTGTGCTCGGCGTCCTCGGTCTCGTCCCGCGCCTTGCGGATGTTGGTGAGGATCGCGTTCTCGTGGCGGTACCGGTCGGCCACGTGGTCCAGCGCCTCGGCGATCATGTCGGGCACGGAGTTGAGCCAGTCCACCGCCCGGACGTTGCGCCGGGTCGCGTCCAGGGCTCTGCGCAGGGTCTCCGAATACTGCACCGTCCGGTAGCGGGCCTGCTCGGCCGCGAGCTGGGCGTCGGCGAGGCGGCCCCGGTTGATCAGGACCTCCAGCTTGACCTCGGCGGCGATCTGCGCGCTGGTGACGTCCGTGTCCAGCGCCCCGACCAGGACGTTGACCGCCTCGTCCGTCGTACGGAGGTAGACCGTGCCGCCGGGGCCCGGCACCTCCTCGATCAGCTTGAAGTCGTAGTCACGGCGGACGTAGCTGCCGTCCGTCGTGAACGTGCCGTACACGGCCCGGAAGCCGCGGTCGACGCTGCCGACGTTGATCAGGTTCTCCAGCACCCAGCGGGCCACGCGCTCGTGCTCGGAGACGGGCCGCTGCGGGGCCTGGGCGGCAATGCGCGGGATGAGGCGGGCGACTATCTGGTCGTGGTCGGCGCCCGTGTCGAAGTCCATGTTCAGTGTGACCAGGTCGATGGCCGAGAGGGCCACCTCCGCCATGCCGTACACCGAGTACTCGCCCGCCAGGTTGGCCTTGCGTGCATCGAGGTCGTGCAGCGGCGCCGTGCAGGCGAGCGCGCGCAGGCGCCGCGCCAGCCCCTCGTCGGCGGCCGGGCCCGGTGCGGGGCGCGGCCCCGCGCTGAGCTGGGGCGGAACACGGTCCGTCGAAGCAGGCGAAGTCACGGTGCACAGACTAGGTCCTCGGTCTGACAACGACCCAAACGACGGAGATGGGCACAGGCGTCACAGTTGTCACACCGATGGGACCAGCACTCCCCCGTCCCGCTACCCGTCCTCGCCGACCCGCCGCCGGTACACCTCGACGACCCGCTCCAGCGAGTCCTCGAGGTAGACCTCGAGCAGCTTCTCGGCCTCCGTCCGGTCGCCCACCTGCAGCGCCTGAAGGATCTGCCGGTTACGCGCGAGGTACGGCTCGTGCAGCCGGCGCGGGTCGTCCACGACGTGGAAGGCGAGGCGGAGTTCGGCGAAGACGCTGCGCATCAGTTCGTCGGTGCGGGCGCTGCCGGCGAGAGCCACCAGCTCCCGATGGAAGTGGATGTTGGCGGTACCCACTGCTTTCCAGTCACCTTCGCGCGCCGCCCGCTGCCCTTCCTCGACGACGCCGGCGAGCGCGTCCAGGCCGTACGGCGGCTCGCCGAGCCCTCGGACGACGGCGCACTCCACGAGTCCGCGGGTGCGGTAGATGTCCTCGACGTCCTCGACGGTCAGGACCCGGACGAACACGCCCCGGTTCAGCTCGTGGACGAGCAGGCGTTCGTGGGTGAGCAGCCGGAACGCCTCGCGCAGCGTGTTGCGGGACACTCCGAGCGCGCCGCCGATGCTGTCCTCCGACAGCCTCGTGCCGGGCGGGAAGAAGCCCTCGGCGATACGGCCCCTGAGGATGTCCGAGACGCGTTCCGCGGTGCTGGTGCGCCCCAGGAGAGCCCGGTCGTCGGCCAGTCCTGTCAGCTGCTCTGCCATGCCCGGAATTCAATCGCAGATACAAGAACGAAACAACATGGGTATTGAAGGATCGTTCAACGATCCTCTACCTTGCTACGCACGGCGCCGCCTCGCTCACCGCGGTGCCGACCGCTCCCGCACGGCACGGCTCACTTCTCAAGCACCCTCCGTCCTCCCTCTGCGAGGTGCCCATGAGCACGACCCCTCAGCCTCAGGCCCTGACCGCCGACCCACGAGCAGATGAACTCACCGACCACGACGGCGCGTTGGGCTGGCTGCGCGCCCTCGGCCCGCGCGGCCGCCGCGCCTTCGCCGGTGCGTTCGGCGGCTATGCCCTGGACTCGTACGACTACTTCACGCTGCCTCTGAGCATGGTCGCGCTGGCCGCGTACTTCGGCCTGGACAGCGGCCAGACCGGCCTCTTCACGACCGTCACGCTCGTGGTCTCCGCGATCGGCGGCGCCCTGGCGGGAGTTGTGGCGGACCGGTTCGGCCGGGTCAGGGCGCTGATGATCACGGTGATCACCTATGCGGTGTTCACCGTGGCCTGCGGCTTCGCGCCCAACTACGAGACGCTGCTGGTCTTCCGGGCGCTCCAGGGCCTCGGTTTCGGCGGCGAGTGGGCGGTCGGCGCGATCCTCGTCGCCGAGTACGCGAGCGCCAAGCACCGCGGCCGCACCCTCGGCGCGATCCAGAGTTCGTGGGCCGTGGGCTGGGCGCTCGCCGCGATCGTCTACACCCTGGTCTTCTCCTTCGCCGGCGACGACCTGGCCTGGCGCATCATGTTCTGGACGGGCGCGCTTCCGGCCCTCCTGGTGGTCTGGATGCGACGCCGGGTGCAGGACGCCCCGGAGGCGGCCGCCGTACGCGAACAGAGCACGCAGAAGGGCTCGTTCACGGCGATCTTCAAGCCAGGTCTGCTGCGCACCACGATCTTCGCCGGGCTGCTGTCCACCGGTGTCCAGGGCGGCTACTACACGCTCGCCACCTGGGTGCCGACGTATCTGAAGAGCGAGCGCGGCCTGTCGGTCGTCGGCACCGGCGGCTACCTGACGTTCTTGATCTCGGGCGCGTTCCTCGGCTATCTGACCGGCGGCTATCTCACCGACCGGCTGGGCCGTAAGCGCAACATCTGGCTCTTCGCCGTGCTGTCGGCGGTCTGCATCCTGGCGTACGCGAACATCCCGAGCGGCGCCAACACCCTGCTCCTGGTGCTCGGTTTCCCGCTGGGCTTCTGCATGTCGGCGATCTTCAGCGGCTTCGGGTCCTTCCTGAGCGAGCTGTACCCGACAGCCGTACGGGGCACGGGCCAGGGCTTCACCTACAACACCGGGCGCGCCGTGGGTGCCGTCTTCCCCACCACGGTCGGTTTCCTGGCCGACAGCTGGGGCGTGGGCGGTGCGCTGGTGTTCGGCGCGATCGGCTACGGCATCGCGGCCTTGGCGCTGCTGGGGCTGCCGGAGACGCGTGGAAAGGAACTCGCGTGAACCGTACGGAGGACCGCCCCCTGACCGTCGTCGACGAGCACGCGCACGCGTGGAGCCCGAAAACCGCCCGGACCCGCTTCCGGAACGGGCTCGCCGGACCCACCGCCGGGGTCGCGGCCGGCCACACCCAGGTCAACCTGATCTCGGTACCCGCCGACTGGGCGTACGACATGCTGCTGTTCTGCCAGCGCAACCCCAAGCCGTGTCCGGTGCTCGACGTCACGGACGCCGGCGCGGTCACGACGGTCCTCGCGGAGGGCGCGGACCTGCGCACCGACCTGCCGCGCTACCGGGTGTGGCAGGACGGCGAGTTGGTGGACGAACCGACGGACGTACGCGCGCACTGGCGCGACGACCTGGTGTCGTTCCTGATCGGCTGCAGCTTCACCTTCGAGTGGGCACTGGCCGAGGCGGGCGTCCCCATCCGCCACGTCGAGCAGGGCCGCAACGTCCCGATGTACGTGACCAGCCGTCAGTGCCGCCCCGCGGGGCGGCTGCACGGCCCCATGGTGGTGTCCATGCGGCCGGTGCCGCCGGAGCACCTGGCGGCGGCGATCCGGGAGAGCAGCCTGCTCCCGGCGGTGCACGGCAGCCCCGTACACTGCGGCGATCCCGCGGGGCTCGGCATCGAGGACCTCGGCCGCCCCGACTTCGGCGATCCGGTGGACGCCGAGCCGGACGACATCCCGGTGTTCTGGGCCTGCGGAGTGACCCCGCAGGCCGCGGTGATGGCCTCGCTCCCGCCGTTCGCCATCACGCACGCACCGGGGCAGATGTTCCTGACCGACGCCCGCGACGAGCAGTACCGCGTGGCCTGAGACGAGAACGAAGGATCCATGACCTCGATCGATCTGAACGCCGACCTCGGCGAGGGCTTCGGCCGCTGGCGGCTGACCGACGACGAGCGGCTGCTGTCCGTCGTCACCAGCGCCAACGTGGCCTGCGGGTTCCACGCCGGGGACGCGGCCACGATGCGGCGGGTGTGCGAGCTCGCGGCCGAGCGCGGTGTCCGGATCGGCGCCCAGGTCTCCTACCGGGACCTGGCCGGCTTCGGGCGGCGCGCGATGGACGTGCCGCCCGCTGAGCTCGCCGCCGAAGTGGCGTACCAGATCGGCGCGTTGGAGGTCTTCGCGCGCGCGGCGGGCACGCGCGTGTCGTATGTCAAGCCGCACGGCGCGCTCTACAACCGTGTGGTGCACGACGAGGAGCAGGCCGGCGCGGTCGTGGACGGTGTGCGGCTCGCCGACGCCACGCTGCCCGTGCTCGGTCTGCCCGGCTCACGGCTGCTGGAGTACGCCGAGAAAGCCGGACTCCCGCCCGTCACCGAGGCGTTCGCGGACCGCGCGTACACGCCCGAGGGCACGCTCGTACCGCGCGGCCACGACGGTGCCGTGGTCAACGACCCGGAGGCGGTCGTGGAGCGCTCGGTGGGCCTGGCCCGCGACGGAGTGGTCAGCTCGCACTCCGGGGAGCGAGTCGAGGTACGCGCGCGTTCCCTGTGCCTGCACGGGGACACCCCGGGTGCCGTCGAACTGGCCCGGCTGGTGCGGGAACGCCTGCAGGAGTCCGGGGTCCGGGTGGAGGCCTTCGCATGAGGGCACTGCCCGTCGGCGACAGTGCCCTGCTCATCGAGGTGTCCTCCGGCGAGGAGGCGCAGGCGCTGCACGCTGATCTGCTGCGCCGCCGCGCGGAGGGCGCGCTGTCGGTCCGCGAGATCGTCCCCGCGGCCCGCACCGTCCTCCTCGACGGCCTCGCCGACCCGGCCCGCCTGGCCGGCGAACTGACCGCCTCCGAGGTACCTCCCACCCCTCCAAGTGCGCGTGACGTGATCGAGATCCCGGTGCGCTACGACGGCCCGGACCTGGCCGACGTCGCCGCGCACTGGGGCGTGACCGAGCACGAGGCGGCGGGCATCCACGCGGAGACCGAATTCGACGTCGCCTTCTGCGGGTTCGCCCCCGGCTTCGGCTACCTCACCGGCCTGCCGTCGCGTTACGACGTCCCGCGCCGAGCCACCCCGCGCACGGCCGTCCCGGCGGGTTCGGTTGCGCTGGCGGGGCCGTACACGGGCGTGTATCCGCGCTCGTCGCCGGGCGGCTGGCAGCTGATCGGGCGCACGGACGCCGTGTTGTGGGACCACGCGCGCGTGCCGGCCGCGCTGCTGGCGCCCGGCACGCGCGTGCGCTTCGTCCCGGTGGGGCGCTCATGACGGACCGGGCGCTCGTCGTCGTACGGGCCGGAGCGCTGACCACGGTGCAGGACCGCGGACGCCCGGGGCACGCGCACCTGGGCGTGCCCCGCTCCGGCGCGCTCGACGGCCCGGCGGCGGCCCTCGTCAACCGGCTGGTCGGCAACCCGCCCGAGGCGGCCGTCCTGGAGACCACGGTGAACGGCTGTGCCGTACGGCCGCGTTCAGCCGGCACGGTGGCCGTGGGGGGCGCCCCCTGCGCGGTCACGGTGGACGGCAGGCCGGTCGCCTGGGGAGCGCCGGTGCACGTGCCCGCCGGTGCGGTCCTGGAGGTCGGAACGGTCGTCTCGGGAGTACGCAGCTACGTGGCCGTCTCCGGCGGGGTCGCCGTCGAACCGGTCCTGGGCAGCCGCTCCACGGACCTCCTGTCCGGCCTCGGCCCTGCCCCACTCACGGACGGCACGGTGCTGCCCCTGGGAACGCCGGAAAGCCTCCACGCGCGCGTGGACGTCGCCCCGCAGCCGGCGCCACCGGCCGAGTTGGTTCTGCGGGTGACGCTGGGACCACGTGACGACTGGTTCACGCCGGAGGCCTTGCGCGCCTTCACCACGCGCGCGTACCGGGTGTCACCCGCGAGCAACCGCATCGGCCTGCGCACGGAGGGACCCGCCCTGGAGCGGACCCGGCCGGGCGAACTCCCCAGCGAGGGAATGGTGCTGGGCGCGGTCCAGGTCCCGCCGGACGGCAGACCGGTGGTCTTCCTGGCCGACCACCCGACCACCGGGGGCTATCCGGTGATCGCGGTCGTCCGCGCCCAGGACCTCCCGGCCGCCGCCCAGGCGGCACCGGGCACGCCGGTCCGCTTCGTGGCGGTACGGCGCCGCTGAAGCGCTCCGATCACACCGCGTCCGCCTGTTCCACCACCGACAAAGCCGCCAGCGCCGCCGAAACCGCCGCCGACGCCCGCAGATCCAGCCGCGAGCTCGTCCCCCGCGCGCGGTGTCGCAGCTCGTCGGCGGCGAGTGTCAGGAGCTGCGGCAGCAGGTCGGTGCAGCGCCTGGCCACCCAGCCGGTGCCCGCGGTTGCCAGCCACAGCAGGCTCGCCGACTTGGTGGGCACGGGGAACTCGGGCTCCGGCGAGGGCGCGGTGCCCGTCGCCAGGCCCGCTTCCGCCAGCAGCGCGTGGAGGCGCACCGCCAGCTGCCGGTGGCCCCGCTCGCCGGGGTGCAGCCGGTCCGCGCTCCACATCGCGCGGTCCATGATCCAACCGCCCTCGGCCGCATGCAGGTGGACGGCCCCGTACCGGTCGGAGAGCGCATGGACCACCCGGTTGACCGCCCGCTGCCGCCGGGCCAGCGGTCGGGCCAGCGCCCCCGGCAGGCCGAGCATCGCGCCGGGGTCGGGCAGACACGCCGTGAGCAGGACCGCGCCCTGCTCGGTGAAGGCGGCGTACACCTTGTCGAGCCGTTCGGCCACGGCGTGGATGTCGAAGGTGCAGCGCAGGGTGTCGTTGACGCCGATGACGACGGAGACGACGTCCGGCCGCAGGGCGAGCGCGGCCGGCGTCTGCAGCTCCAGCACCTCCCGGGTCTGCGCCCCGCTGACGGCGAGGTTGGTGAACTCCACGGACTCCTTTGGCCCGGCGAGCCCGTCGGCGAGCAGCGCGGCCCAGCCGCGCCACCCGTCGCCGACGGGATCGCCCACGCCCTGGGTGAGCGAGTCGCCGAGCGCCACGAAACGCACCGATCTCATGCGACGCCTCCGGGCACGAAACGACGCACCGGTACCGTCGCGTCGTGCGCGGCGAGGAACGCCTCGACGGCCGTGCTCCAGCCGAAGCACTCCGCACGCGCGCGTGCCGTCTCGCGTCGCTCCCGCTCGGGGAGCGCGAGCAGCAGGTCGACGGCGTCCGCGAAGGCGTCCCCGTGGTCCGCCGCGACGGCCCCGGCGGATCCGATCACCTCCGGCAGGGCGGACGAGGTGCTCACCACCACGGGCGTCCCGCAGGCCATCGCCTCCAGCGCGGCGAGCCCGAACGTCTCGGCGGGCCCGGGGGCCAGGCACACGTCGGCGGAGGCCTGGAGTGCGCCCAGCGCGCCGCGGTCGGCGACGTGCCCGAGGAAGGTGACCGGCAACCGGCGCTCGCGTGCCCGCTGCTCCAGCCGCGGACGCAGCGGCCCGTCCCCGGCCACCACCAGCACCGCCCGCCTGCCGCGCCGCAGCAGCGCCTCCAGGGCGTCCAGTGCCGTGCCGGGCCGCTTCTCCACGGACAGCCGGGTGCACGTCACGAGCAGCGCCTCGTCCACGCGCGCGTACCGTGCACGCACCCCGGGGTCGTGCAGCGCGGGATGCCGCTCCACGAGGTCGACGCCGAGCGGAGCCCGTACGACATTGCGGGCGCCGATCCGGACGAACTCCCGCTCGGCGAACTCGGTGGTGCACACCACGCGCGCGTACGTGTGCGCCGTACGGACGTTGAGGGCGTCGGAGGCGCGCCGGGCCATGCCCTCGGACAGGCCCCAGGTGCGCAGGACGCCGTCGGCGGTCTCGTGGGAGACCATCACGGCGGGTACGCGGGCCCGCCGTGCCCACTTGCCGGTCCAGCGCAGGGTCGTACGGTCGGAGACCTCCAGGCGGTCGGGCGCCAGCTCCTCCAGGAGCCGGGCCACGCGCCGCTTGTCGGTGAGCACGCGATAGCCGCCCGTGCCGGGCAGCAGCGGCCCGGGCAGGGTGATGACGCGCCCCTGTTCGGTCTCGCGGTCGTCCGCGCGCTCGCCCGGCACGATCAGCACGGGGTCGTGACCGGCCGCCTTGTAGCCCTTGCCGAGCTCACGCAGCGCGGTACGCAGGCCGCCGGACGCGGGTGCGACGAAGTTGGCCAGCCGCACGATCCGCAGCGAGGTCATGCCGCCACCGCCGTCTTCTTGCGCGCGGCGAGCACGTCCCCGTAGTGCCCGATCAGCTGGTCGCCGACCGCCGCCCAGGTGCGGCCCTCGACCATGGCCCGTGCGGCGGCGCCGAAGGAGGCCCGCAGGGCGGGGTCGACGGCCAGGTGGCCCACGGCGTCCCGTACGGCCTCCGCGTCCCGGGGCGGGACCAGCAGCCCGGTGCGCCCGTGGGCGACCAGGTCGAGGGGGCCTCCGGTGGCGGGCGCCACCACGGGGACGCCGCTCGCCATGGCCTCCTGCACGGTCTGGCAGAAGGTCTCGAAGGGACCGGTGTGCGCGAAGACGTCCAACGAGGCGTAGATCCGGGCGAGGTCGTCACCGGTGCGGCGGCCGAGGAAGACCGCGCCGGGCAGCGCCTCGGCCAGGTTCGGCTGGCTCGGCCCGTCACCCACGACCACGACCCGCACGCCCTCCAGACCGCACACTCCGGCCAGGAGCTCGATGTGCTTCTCGGGGGCGAGCCGTCCGACATAGCCGACGATCACCTCGCCGTTGGGGGCGAGTTCACGGCGCAGTACCTCGTCGCGCAGGTCGGGGCGGAACCGGACGGTGTCGACGCCACGCGGCCACAGCTTGAGCCGGGGGACGTCGTGGTCCTCCAGGTCACGCATGGAGGCGCTGGACGGCACGAGGGTGAGGTCGGCGGCGGAGTGGACGGAGCGGATGCGCCGCCAGGCGGCTGCCTCGCCGGCGCCCATGTAGGTACGGGCGTATCCGGCCAGGTCGGTCTGGTAGACGGCCACGGCGGGGATGCCGAGCCGGGCGGCGGCGGCCATGCCGCGGACGCCGAGGACGAAGGGGCTGGCCAGGTGCACGATGTCGGCACGGTGCTCGACGATCGCCGCGGCGAGGCGCCGGCTGGGCAGCGCGACGCGGACCTGGGGGTAGCCCGGGAGCGGGAGGGAGGGGACACGGACGACGGGGCACGGCGCCGAGGCGTCGGGCCGTTTGCCGGCGGTGGGAGGCGGGGCCGGCGCGACGACGAGCGGGGAGTGACCGCGATCTACGAGGTGCCGGGCGGTCTGAAGCGCGCAGTGGGCCACGCCGTTCACGTCGGGGGGAAAGGATTCGGTCACGATGACGACACGCATACTGGTGTTCTCGCCGTGCCGGACGTGCCCGCGTCAACGTCGATCTTTGCGCACGATGAACGTCCCGTGAGCGTTCCTTCGCACACCCGAGCAGGTCAGACCGTGTCCATGACCGCCTGACCCGCGGGTCACCCCTTGTTCACCCGGCCGCCGTGACGGCGCCCGGTGCACGCGTGCGTGGCTGGCTCAAACGGCTGGTCCGTCGGGTGTGATCCGACTCCGTACGGCCGTCTGCACCTCGGCTTCCTCGGCCGGATCGGCGGCGAGCCGACGGAGCTGTTCGACGACCCGGGCGTCACCGGTCTCGGCGTGCCGGGCGGCGATCTCGCGGGTGGTCTCCTCGCAGTCCCACAGGCACTCGACGGCGAAGCCTGCGGGGAAGGAGGGATCGGTGGCGGCGAGGGCGCGGGCGGCCCGGCCGCGGAGATGGGAGGAGGCGGTCTCGCGGTAGATATGGCGCAGCACGGGGGCGGCGCAGGCGATGCCGAGCCGACCGGTGCCGTCGACGAGGGTCCACAGGGTCGGGGCGTCGGGCCCCTCGCCTCGTACGGCCTCGCGCAGTGCGCCCAGGACCAGGTCCTTGTCCTCGGTACCGCCCCGGCAGGCGAGCATGCGGCCGGCGGCGGCGCCCAGCGGATCGGGCCGGTGGGCCCAGCCGCGGGCCCGGTCGACGGCGGCGATACTGCGCATCCGTTCGAACGCGTCGACGGCGGCCTCCACCACGGCCGGTGTGCCGGTGGTCACGGCGCCCTCGATCAGGCCGAGGGCATCGGGATCATTGCTGTCGGCGAGGTAGCGCAGCGCGGTGCAGCGGGCTCCGTCGGTGCCGTCCTTGGCGGCCTGCACGATCTCGGGCCGGTCCTCGGGGCCGGCCACGGCCGTGAGGCAGCGGGCGGCCGGGACGTGCAGCGCGGCGCCCCGTTCGACGCCCTGCTGGGCCCACTCGAACACGGCCTGCACGCTCCACCCCGGACGGGGCCCGGATGGTCGCATCTGCCGCTGCCAGCGGTCGAAACAGCCGGTCTCCTGAGCGGCACGCACACGCGTGGCGATCGATTCGCGCGGATCCTCGGCCCACAGCCGCCACGGCCGGGGCTCGAAGGCGTCGCGGACGGCGGCGGCCAGCTCGGCCTCGCCCTCCGCGTCGGTGGCGAAACGGGCCAGCACAGGGGCAGCGAGGGCCCGTAGGCCGGCGTCGTCGTCGCGCAGCGCCAGTTCGTCGAGGGCCCAGGCCCAGTTGGCGCCGGAGGCGGCGTACCTGCGCAGCAGTTCGAGCGCGTCCAGCCTGCCGTACGAGGCGAGGTGGCCGAGGACGGCCAGGGCCAGCCCCGTGCGTGACTCCTCGGTGTCGAAGACGTCCTCGACGTCGAAGAGGTGCGCCTCGATCTCGTCCAGCTCGCCGTTGAGGTCGAGGTAGAGACGGGCGTAGTACAGCGAGCGGTTCTCCACCTGCCAGTCGTGGCGGGGGTCGCGCAGCACACAGTGGTTCAGCGCCGCGAGCGCCTCGGGGCGCGGGGCGGTGAGCGCGTGCAGCGTGCCGTCGCCGCGGCCCCGCTGAAGCAGGCCGAGCAGCGTACCGCTGGGCGCTATGACCGGATCGAACATGGGAAACAGCCTCACATCAAGCGTCGACGCAACCGGGGACGTGCATTACCTGGCCGCGTGCCAACACGTCGGGGCGCCCGCCGTTTCCTGCTTGCTGTAAGCCATCTTCCTCTGCCTCTCGTCATTGGCCCATGCGGACCGCATCACGGCCCGCGCGGTGCGGCAACACCTGCCCAGCCATCGCGTCCGTGAATCACGACGTCATGATGACCCGGCACTTCGACCTGCCGCGACCGAAATTTCGGCGGCCCTGTACCGCCTCCCCCGTTTTCCGTGTTTTTGCTGGTCAGAACATTCGGATCAGTGTGCTGCGAACAACTCGAGCAGTTCGGTCTTGCCGAACATCCGGGCCGTGTCGACGGCCGAGGGGGTGCCCTCGGCCGGATCCGCACCCCCCTCAAGGAGGGCCTTGATCACTTCCGTCTCACCCTTGAAGACGGCCCCGGCGAGCGGCGTCTGCCCCCGGTCGTTGACACCGCCCGCCGCGGCGCCCCGCGCGAGCAGCGCACGCACCGCATCGGCGTGCCCGTGGTACGCGGCGAGCATCACGAGCGAGTCCCCGCGGTCGTTGGTGAGGCCGGCCGGAACACCCGCGTCGACATAGGCCACGAGCGCCTCGGTCTGCCCCTGCCGGGCCAGATCGAAGATCTTGGTCGCCAGCTCCACGACCTCGGGGTCGGGGGCTTCAGTCATCGGCCGGACCGCCTCTCCATACAACCGTTCAGGTGAATCGCAAGGGTACTGGCTAGCGCAACACATGACCCGATGCGCCCGAGGTAAAGATCAGCACAGACCCGGTCGGACGCAACAGTCCGCCTCAGGCGGCCCGGAGCGCTCGACCACCCGAGGGAAATGCACCTAAATTCACCCAGTTGCACCTTTTATAGTATGGATACATGCTGTGATCCTGGAAGTACTCATGGTGACTGTCCCCGTGAACCAGGAGAACTCAAATGATCTTGTCCATCTCCGGCGTGGTCCTTCTCGGCATCATCGTCTTCCTCTTCTTCCGCAAGGACGGCCTGAAGGCCTCGCACATGCTGGTCTCCGCCCTGTTCGGCTTCTACCTGGCGAGCACGGCCATCGCGCCGAGCATCAAGGCCGGCGGCGAGAGCCTCGCGAGCCTCCTCGGCGGCATCAAGTTCTGACGCCGCCCCTCCCGCCCGTACGCACCACCAGGAGATTGCAGTGGCCCGGCGCCCCCTCCCCCGCATCCTGAGCACAGGCAGCGCGCAGATCGCCCGGAGCCGGGAGCTGGCCCGGACGGCGGCCGACAGCGCCACCGACGTCCTCCACCCGCTGATCACGGTCACCCGTGGTCTGCGCCGACTGGCCGCGGCCGGGCGGCGCAAGTGGGCCGAGACCGCCAAGGACCGGCGCGGGCCGCTGCTGTTCCTGGTGGCCTCGGTGATCCTGGTCGTGGCGCTCCTGCCGTACGGCCCGCTGCTCGCCGTCATCACCCTGATGACGGCGGCAGCCTGGCACGGCCGGGACCGCAAACCCGCGGCGCCCGAAGGGCCCGACGAGTCCCAGACACAGCGCCTCCAGTCGTTGTACGAGGCCCTGGTCCCGTACTTCTCGGCCGCCGAGGACCCCTCACCCCTGTTCGCACACGGCGGCGAGTGGGAGAAGGTCTTCCCGACGTACGAGTTCGACGCCTCGGGCCGCGTCACCCACCTCGTGATCCGCTACCCGGCGTACTTCAAGGACGGCGAGGCCGACTCGCGTGCCCGGGTCGAGCAGCTGCTGCACGCCAAGTCGGGCCGCGGCCGCGAGTACCACTTCGCGTGGGACGAGGAGGGCAACGAGCTCACCGTCACGGTCCTGCCCCCGCTGCCCACGGACATCGCCGCCCAGCGCTTCGTCACGGCGCCGGGCGAGACGGTCCTCGGCTTCACCGACCCCACCCAGGTCCAGCGCACGCTTCCCCTCACCCACGGTGAGCAACAGCGCGACGTCCCGCCGGTCGTCTGGCGCACCGGCATCCGCTCCACCGAGCCGCACCTCCTGGTCATGGGCCAGCCGGGCAGCGGCACCTCGACACTGCTGCGTTCCGTCGTCCTGCAGGCGCTCCAGTACGGCGACGTCCTGATCGTCGAGGGCGGCAGCACCGGCGAGTACGCCTGCCTGACCGGCCGCGACGGCGTCCTGGCCGTCGAGTGCGGGCTGACCGGCGCGCTGGCCAGCCTGGAGTGGGCGGCGACCGAGACGGAGCGCCGTCTGATCGCCATGAACCGCGCCCGCCAGGCCGGCCATCCGCCGCCCGAGGACACCAAGCGGCCCCTGTGGATCGTCCTGGACCGCCCGAGCGCCTTCTCCCACCTCGCGGCCGCGGACGGCCGCAAGGACCCGCAGTCCCTGCTCCAGGTACCGCTGCGACACGGACGCGCGGCGAACGTGACCGTGGTGGTGGCCGACCAGTTCGACAGCGCGGAAACCCTGACCGATGCCGTACGGCAGCACACGCGCGCGCGTGTCGTGCTCGGACCCGCGACGGACGAGCAGCTCACCACCGTCCTGGGAACGCCCCCGCACACCACGCCGGTCCCCCAGGTCCCGCCCGGCCGCGGCTACGCCCGCCTCGGCGCGGGCCCGGTCCACCGGCTCCAGGTCCCGTCGACACCGGACCCGTACGACGACGCCACGAGCGAGGCCGACCGCCAGGCGGTGCTGGCCCTGCTGCCGGCGCGGACGACGCCGGCGGACGCGGAGCCGACGGAGGCGCAGCCGGAAGCAGCGGAGCCGGCTGCGATGGAAAAGGCGGATCCGGTCCCGATGGAAGCCGTGGTCGCCGAGACCTCATGACCGCCGGTCGGCGCCGGTGAGCGAGCCCACGCCCCGGCACCGACCCCCAGTCACGCCACGAACGTACGCGGCGTCTCGCCGCCCCCGGACGCCCCGCTCTCCACCAGTCGCGCCGCCGCGGCCAACCGCACCGCCGCCTCGTCCGCCACCGCACCCCCGACGGTGAACGGCAGCCGTACATACCCCTCGAAGGCTCCGTCGACCCCGAACCGCGGCCCCGAAGGCACCCGCACCCCGACCCGCTCCCCCGCCTCGGCGAGCCGCGAGCCCGACAGCCCTCCGGTGCGCACCCACAGCGTGAGACCGCCCCCGGGCACCTCGAACTCCCAGTCGGGCAGCTCCCTTCGCACCGCCGCGACCAGCGCGTCCCGGTTGTCCCTGGCCTGTCCGCGCCGCAAGTCCACGGCCTGCTCCCAACCGCCGGTGCTGAACAGCCAGTTCACGGCGAGCTGCTCCAGCACGGGGGTGCCCAGATCGGCGTACGCGCGCGCGGCGACCAGGCTGCGGATCACGTCCGGTGCCGCGCGCACCCAGCCGATGCGCATCCCGGCCCAGAAGGCCTTGCTGGCCGACCCGACGGTGATGACGGTGGATCCGGCGGGATCGAAGGCGCAGACCGCCCGCGGCATCTCGACGGTGTCGTCGAGCCACAGCTCACTCATCGTCTCGTCGGCGATCAGCACCGTCCCCGCCGACCGGGCCGCCTCCACGAGCTGCCGCCGCTGGTCCTCGCCGGCGAGCGCGCCGGTCGGATTGTGGAAATCGGCGACGATGTACGCGATCCGGGGCGCGGCATCCCTCAGCACCTGCCGCCAGCGGTCCATGTCCCAGCCGGTCAGCCCCTCGGCCATCGCCACGGGCACGAGCCGCGCCCCCGCCTCCCGCATCAGCTGGAGGATGTTGGCGTACGAGGGCGACTCGACGGCGATGCGCTCACCGCGGCCGGCGAAGAGATGACAGATCGCGTCGATCGCACCCATGGCGCCCGTGGTCACCATGATCTGCTCGGGCATCGTCGGGATCCCGCGCGCGGTGTACCGGTCGGCGATCATCGAGCGCAGCGCGGGCAGCCCGGCCGGGTAGTCGCCGTGCGTGTGGGCGTACGGCGGCAGTTCCTCCAGGGCGCCCTGGACGGCGCGGGTCAGCCAGGGTTCGGGCGCGGGAAGCGCCGCGCAGCCCAGGTCGATCATCGAACCCAGGGCCTCGGGCGGCAGGGGCTCGAGCCCACGCGCGGGGAGCGGGTTTCCGGCCGGTACGGCCGTCCAGCTGCCGGCGCCGCGCCGGGACTCCAGGAAGCCCTCGGTGCGCAGCGCCTCGTAGGCCGCCGCGACCGTCGTACGGCTGACGGACAGGGCCAGAGCCAGCTCGCGTTCGGCAGGCAGCCGGGCGGCCACCGGGACGCGGCCCTCCAGCACCAGCAGCCGGATGCCGTCGGCCAGCGCGCGGTAGGCGGGCGGACGGCGGGTGCCCGGGCCCGCCGGGCGGTCCTGCTGGGAGTTGAGCAGCCGGGCGAGTTGTGCGGCACCCATCGCCGAGGTCCACTGGGCCATGAAAATCAGTCCACCTTCCGCGAATTGGCCATGGATGATGCTTCCACCCACGTCTCAGGGTGTCATGCACCAGGCCACTACGACCACTGGGGGTATCCCTTGGCCACGAAGGACCGTCTCGGGCGGCGGTTGATCCAGCTCTACATCGGGCTCGCGCTGTACGGCGCGAGTTCCGCACTCCTCGTGGAGGCGGGCCTGGGCCTCGAGCCCTGGAACGTGCTGCACCAGGGCCTGGCCGAGCTCACCGGCCTGACGATCGGCGTCGTGTCGATCATCGTGGGCGCGGCGGTGCTGCTCCTGTGGATCCCGCTGCGCCAGCGCCCGGGCCTCGGCACGGTCTCCAACGTCTTCGTGGTCGGCATCGCCATGGACGGCACGCTCGCCCTCGTACCGGAGGTGCACGCCCTGGCCGTACGGATCCCGCTCCTGCTGGCCGGCATCGTGCTCAACGGCGTGGCCACCGGCCTCTACATCGCCGCCCGCTTCGGGCCGGGCCCGCGCGACGGCCTGATGACCGGGCTGCACCGCCGTACCGGCCGCTCGATCCGGCTGATGCGGACGGCGGTCGAAGTGGCGGTCGTGGCGACCGGTTTCGCCCTGGGCGGCACCGTCGGCGTCGGCACGGTCCTGTACGCGGTGTCGATCGGCCCGCTCGCCCAGCTCTTCCTCCGGGTGTTCGACGTCCCGTCGGCATCCGACGGCAGCACGGTCGTTGCCGAGGGGCAACCCCGCCGCGCGATACTGCGAAGGTGACCACAGCGATACGCCACCCCTATCTCGACCACCCCGGCCCGATCGCCTTCGCCCACCGGGGCGGGGCCGCGGACGGTCTGGAGAACACCGTGCTGCAGTTCCGGCGGGCGGTGGAGGCGGGCTACCGCTACATCGAGACCGATGTGCACGCCACGGTGGACGGCAAGCTGGTCGCCTTCCACGACTCGACCCTGGACCGGGTGACCGACGGCGCGGGGCGCATAGCGGACCTGCCGTGGAAGGACGTCAGCCACGCGCGCGTGGCCGGCAAGGAGCCGGTGCCGCTCTTCGAGGAACTTCTTGAGACCTTCCCCGAGGTGCGCTGGAACGTCGACCTCAAGGCGGAGTCCTCGCTCCACCCCTTCCTGGACCTGATCGAGCGCACGCGCGCGTGGGACCGGATCTGCGTGGGCTCGTTCTCCGAGGCACGCGTGGTCCGCGCCCAGCGGCTGGCCGGACCTCGCCTGGCGACGTCGTACGGCACGCGCGGTGTGCTCAATCTGCGGCTGCGCTCCTGGGGTGTGCCGGCCGCGCTGCGCCGGTCCGCGGTCGCCGCGCAGGTGCCCGAGTCCCAGTCCGGCATCCAGGTCGTCGACCACCGCTTCATCCGCGCCGCCCACGCGCGCGGGCTGCATGTGCACGTGTGGACCATCAACGAGCCCGATCGCATGCACCGGCTCCTGGACCTGGGAGTCGATGGCATCATGACCGATCACATCGACACGTTGCGCAAGGTCATGGAAGAACGCGGCGTCTGGGTCTGAGCGCCCGACGGCCCCTCCCCCGAGCCTTCGCACGGCACTTCAGCGGGGAAGCGAGGGCACGGGTGAGCGCCGACACCGTGCGTACGGACGTCATCGACCGGCAGCGCGAGCAGCGCGGCTGGTACTTCTACGACTGGGCCTGCTCCGTCTACTCCACGAGCGTGCTCACCGTTTTCCTGGGCCCCTATCTGACGTCGGTCGCCGAGTCGGCGGCGGACGCGGACGGGTTCGTGCATCCGCTGGGGATCCCGGTGCGTGCCGGGTCCTTCTTCGCGTACTCGGTGTCCCTGTCGGTGATCGTGGCCGTGCTGGTGATGCCCCTGGTCGGCGCGGCGGCCGACCGCAGCGGCCGCAAGAAGCCCCTGCTCGGGGCCGCCGCCTATGTGGGGGCCGCGGCGACGACGGGGCTGTTCTTCCTCGACGGCGACCGCTATCTGCTCGGCGGTGTGCTGCTGATCGTCGCGAACGCGGCACAGTCCGTGGGGATGATGCTCTACAACTCCTACCTCCCCCAGATCGCCCCGCCCGAGGAGCGCGACGCGGTCTCCTCCCGCGGCTGGGCCTTCGGGTACGCGGCGGGGTCGCTGGTCCTGATCGCGAATCTGGTGCTCTATCTGGCCCACGACAGCTTCGGTGTCTCCGAGACCACGGCCGTCCGCATCTGTCTGGCCTCCGCCGGCCTGTGGTGGGGCGCCTTCACGCTCGTACCGCTGCGACGGCTGCGCGACCACCGGTCCGACGGCCCGAAGGAGCCGACCGCTCCGGGCTTCCGCCAGCTCGCGGCCACCGTCCGCCACATGCGCCGCCACCCGCTGACCCTCGCCTTCCTGCTGGCGTACCTCGTCTACAACGACGGCATCCAGACGGTGATCTCCCAGGCCTCGGTCTACGGCTCGGAGGAACTGGGCCTCGGGCAGTCCACGCTCATTGCGGCCGTCCTGCTGGTTCAGGTACTGGCCGTAGCGGGAGCGCTGGGGATGGGGCGGCTGGCCCGGACGTACGGGGCGAAGCGCACGATCCTCGGCTCGCTGGTGGCATGGACGGTGACGCTGGGGGCCGGGTACTTCCTGCCGGCCGGGGCGCCGGTGTGGTTCTTCGTCCTGGCCTCCGGGATCGGGCTCGTGCTGGGCGGCAGCCAGGCTCTGTCCCGGTCCCTGTTCTCGCATCTCGTCCCGCCCGGCAAGGAGGCCGAGTACTTCTCGGCGTACGAGATGAGCGATCGGGGTATGAGCTGGCTCGGTCCGCTTCTGTTCGGGATCACCTACCAGCTGACTGGAAGTTATCGCGACGCGATCATCTCGCTCGTGGCCTTCTTCGTCATCGGATTCGCCCTGCTCGCAAGGGTTCCGGTACGGCAGGCGATCTTCGATGCGGGCAATCCGGTTCCCGAGCGGATTTAGCACTCGCGGCGAAAGGGCTGTAGTGTACGCGTTTGGCCTGCCAGGCGTACCGTTACTGCGCGTCAAAGGTGCCGAAACGCTGGGTGACATCTGCTAGCAGATGTGACAAACCGGGCGCTGGTGGGTACAACAAGGGGCGGCTACGACGGCGACGCATGACCCGGAACGGGACACGGAACGGGAATCTTTACCGCCGACCGGACGTTGACCGGATGACGACGACAGCGACACCTGTCCTGTGGGCGACAAGCCCGGGAGGCACGATTCATGAGTGAGCGAGCTCTTCGCGGCACGCGCCTCGTGGTGACCAGCTACGAGACGGACCGCGGCATCGACCTGGCCCCGCGCCAGGCCGTGGAGTACGCATGTGAGAAGGGGCACCGCTTCGAGATGCCCTTCTCGGTCGAGGCGGAGATCCCGCCGGAGTGGGAGTGCAAGGTCTGCGGGGCCCAGGCACTCCTCGTTGACGGCGACGGCCCTGAGGAAAAGAAGGCCAAGCCTGCGCGTACACACTGGGACATGCTGATGGAGCGGCGTACCCGCGAGGAACTCGAAGAGGTCCTCGAGGAGCGCCTGGCCGTTCTGCGTTCGGGCGCGATGAACATCGCCGTCCACCCGCGGGACAGCCGGAAGTCGGCTTAGTCCCTGCCGGGGTCGAGCGGACAACCAAACGCACGCAATTGACTGCGGGCGCCTACGTGGATTCACGTAGGCGCCCGCAGTCGCATGTCTACGGTGTGCCGACCGCGCCGGCGGTCGGCAGTCGTCTCTGCGACGGGCTCACCGGGTCAGCGGCGGCCGCGGGTCCTGCGGGGTGTCGCCGCCTGGTTCGTCCCTGATGACCTCGCCCTGGACGACCTTGCCGTCGGGGCGGTGGATGCGGGCCTGCTGGAAGGCGTCGCCGAAGGAACCCGGGGCGGCCTCGCGCAGCTTGCGGTCGAGGGTGCGCTCCGTGAGCCGGCTCAGCGCCTTCTGGACCGGCGGGATCAGCAGGAGCAGACCCAGCGCGTCCGAGATCAGGCCGGGGATCATCAGGAGCAGGCCGCCGAGCATCAACAGGCCGTTGCCGCCGCCGCTCTGCGGGGTGCCGCCCCGCTGCAGCGCCTCGTTCAGGTTCTGGAAGGCGCGGCGGCCCGCCTTCTTGATCACGGCCGCTCCGAGCACGAAGCCCGCGAGCAGCAGCAAAAACACAGTGAACCCGCTTGACGCGCCCGCGACCACGGTCAGCAGCCAGATCTCCAGCACCAGCCAGGCCGCGATGCCCAGCGGCAGGAAGGTCCGCAGCCGGGAGCGCCGGGGCCGGGCGGGGTACGTGGGGGTCGGAGCACCAGTCGTCATGCACCCAGTGTGCCTGGGCCCGGCTCAGTGCGGGATAAGCGAATGATCAACCAGGGCTGTGAAGCCGTACGAAGGCACCTGTGAGACCGTACGCAGGCCGCCGGGGCCGTATGGCGATCAGGCCTTCTTGCCGCGGCCCAGCACCTTGCCGACCCGCTCCGTGGCACCCCATGCCGTGACCCGCCAGAGGGCCTCGACGAGGATGTCCCGGCTCATCTTGGAGTCGCCCAGCTCGCGCTCCACGAAGGTGATGGGCACCTCGACGACGTGGTAGCCGGCCTTGACCGCGCGGCGGGCGAGGTCGACCTGGAAGCAGTAGCCCTGGGAGGCGACCTCGTCGAGGCCGAGGCCCTCGAGGGTCTCGCGGCGGAAGGCGCGGTAGCCGCCGGTGATGTCGCGCAGCGGCAGGTCGAGGGCGAGGCGGGAGTAGAGGCTGCCGCCGCGGGAGATGACCTCGCGGCTCTTGGGCCAGTTCACGACCCGGCCGCCGGGCACCCAGCGGGAGCCCAGGACCAGGTCGGCGCTCTTGAGGGCGGTGAGCAGGCGGGGCAGTTCCTCGGGCTGGTGGGAGCCGTCGGCGTCCATCTCGATCAGGACGCCGTAGCCCTTGTCCAGGCCCCAGCGGAAGCCCGCGAGGTAGGCGGCGCCGAGCCCCTCCTTGCCCTTGCGGTGCAGGACCTGGACGTGGTCGTCCTCGGCGGTCAGCTCGTCGGCGAGCTTGCCGGTGCCGTCGGGGCTGTTGTCGTCGGCCACGAGGACGTGCGCCTCGGGGACGGCCTTGCGCACCCGGCCGACGATGGACTTGATGTTCTCCGCCTCGTTGTAGGTCGGAATGATCACCAAGGCCGTGCCGAGCGGGCCGAACTGCCTCGCCTGGGCCTGTGCCGCGGGAGTCCCGTCGCCGTCGTTCACTGCTGCCCCTTCACTTCTGTACGCAGACGTCCACCATAGTGGCCGCCGCCTGCGATGACGTGACCAGACGTTCGTATGGTGGTGTCGATTCCACAAGAGCGGGGTAAGAACGCGTTTTCCGGGGTTTTTGCGAGTCCCGGGGTGTTCGCGTGCTGCGGATGGGGGCCCGGCGCCCTTCGGGCCGACCTGGGACCCGCTGGCTGCGGGTCGACCGAAAGCCGTTGTCTACTGAGCGTCCGGGCCCCACCCGGGTCGCACCTCCCCGACCGGCCGGAACGTTCCCTCGTCGCCGCGCAGGCGCTGAGCCTGGCTCCCAGTGACGGTGCCCCGGTGCGGCACACCGTCCCTGACCCAGCGGCGCCGCGACGAGTGCGCGGTAGTTCCCCGGTCGGGCGTCCGGTGGTGGACTCGGCCGAACCTACCGGCCCCCTGCCATCGGCTGTCAACAGCCGTTTGACCTGCGGGTTTTTCGCCAATGCCCTGGTCAGGGCAGAGGACATGCAGGTCGCGCGACGCGGCGGCGGGCGGCGATCGGCGCCGCGCCACCCCGGCAGATCACTCGCCCGGCCGTACGAACACCGTCCGTCCGCCGACCACGGTCCGCAGACAGACCGGGAGGTCCTGGCCGGGGGTCAGGTCCGGCAGGCCGGGGGTGCCCGAGCGGGGGTCGGTGGACCAGCGGGCGACCCGGTCGTCGGGGGCCTGGACCACGAGCTCGTCGGTGCGCCACACGGCGTAGTCCGCGGGTGCGCCCGGCACCAGTACGCCCGCGTCGTCCCGTCCGATCGCCCGCCAGCCGCCGCGGGTGTGGGCAGTGAAGGCGGCGCGCACCGAGACGCGGTGCTCCGGTGTGCGGTGGAAGGCGGCGGCGCGGACCGTGCCCCACGGGTCGAGGGGGGTGACCGGGCTGTCGGAGCCGAAGGCGAGCGGGACGCCGGCGCGCAGCAGGGCCGCGAAGGGGTTGAGGGTGCGGGCCCGCTCGGCGCCCAGGCGCTGGGCGTACATGCCGTCCTCGCCGCCCCACAGCGCGTCGAAGGCGGGCTGCACGGAGGCGGTCAGGCCGAGCTCGGCGAAGGCCGCGATGGTCTCGGGGGTGAGCATCTCGGCGTGTTCGACGCGGTGGCGGGCGGCGCGGACACGGGCGAGGCCGACCTTCTCCGCGGCGGCACGCACGCCCTCGACGACCGTGGTCACGGCGGCGTCGCCGATCGCGTGGAAGCCCGCCTGGAGGCCCGCCTCGGTGCAGGCGACCACGTGGGCGGCCACGGCGGCCGCGTCCAGGTATGCGGTGCCGGTGTGCTCGGCGTCGCTGTACGGCGTGTGCAGGCAAGCGGTGTGGGAGCCCAGGGCGCCGTCGACGAACAGGTCACCGGCCGCCCCGACCGCGCCCAGCTCGCGCGCCCTCGCCACCCCTGCATCGGCCTGCTCGGCCCAGTAGCCGACCACCCGCGGGCCCGCCTGCTCGGCGGCGAGCGCCAGCAGGCCGGTGAAGTCGTCCTCGGAGGAGATGTCCGGCCCTGCGCATTCGTGAACGGTTCCGATACCGAGGGAGGCGGCACGGGCGAGGGCGGTGCGCTGGGCCTCGACTCGCTGGGCCGGGGTGATCGCGGCGAACGCGGCGGCCCGTACGGCGTGGTGCGCGTCGCGGGTGAGCGGGCCGTCGACCGCGCCGAGGCCCGGGACCATGTCGAGCAGGGCCGTGGTCACGACCGCCGAGTGGACGTCGATCCGGCTGAGGTACAGGGCGCGGCCGCCGGTGGCCTCGTCGAGTTCGGCGCGCGTCGGCGGACGGCCGCCCGGCCAGCGGGCCGCGTCCCAGCCGTGACCGAGCAGTACGCGGTCGTCCGGGCGGGCGGCGGCGAAGTCCCGTACGAGGACGAGGGCCGCTTCCAGGGAGGGTGCGTCGGACAGGTCGAGGCCGGTGAGCGCGAGGCCGGTGGAGGTGGTGTGCACGTGGGCGTCGGTGAAGGCCGGGGTGACGAGGGCGCCGTCCAGGTCGACCACCTCGTCGACACCGTCCGCGAAGGCGTCGGCGGCGCCCTCGGAGCCGACCCAGGCGACCTGGCCGCGCTCCACGACCATCGCGGTCGCGAAGGGGTCGGCGGGGCTGTGCACTTCTCCTCGGCGGAGCAGGACGGTGGTCGGCTCGGGGATGCGCTCACTCATGGGGAACAGTCTCGCGCCTCGCCGGGACCGTCCTGCACGCAGGTCCTCAGATCCGCGGTGGCCGCGCCTCGTACGGCGTCGACAGGACCACCGTCGTCCGCGTCGAGACGCCCGCCAGCGTCCGCAGCCGGGCCAGCAGCTCCTCCAGCTCGTGCGGGGTCGATACCCGGACCTTGAGGATGTAGTTCTCGTCGCCCGCGACGCTGTGACAGGCCTCGATCTCGGGGACGCCGGCCAGGCGGTCCGCGATGTCGTCGGGGGCGCTGGGGTCGAACGGTTTGACCGAGATGAACGCGGTCATGGGCAACCCGACGGCCTCGGGGTCGACCACCGCGGCATAGCCGCGGATGACGCCACGCTGCTCCAGCCGACGCACCCGCTGGTGCACGGCCGACGTGGACAGGCCCGTGGCCTTGCCCAGGTCTGTGTAGCTCATCCGCCCGTCCTTGACGAGCAGCTGCACGATTTGACGGTCCAGCTCCTCCATGGCGCAAGAACCTACAGTGCGCTTGATCTCCACGGATACCTCAGGAGCCCAGGTCATGCCCGGTTCGTGATGTGCCCGAGAGCTGCCTGTGAGCCGTCTGAGGGACAAAACGTCCGCCACGGGCACCTGCGGGCGGCATGTGACGAACGCCACAGCCGCCGCGACGTCTCCGTGATGCTCTCGTGATTACCGCCGAGACGGGACGGGAAGTGCTTGCTGTGGTCGAGGCCGCAGAGCCTGAACGGCCCAGCCCGAGGGGGAGAACCCATGCAGAGTCTTAAGCGCCCTGGTCGCACCGCGCCCAAGCGGCTCCACGCGGTCGTCGAGGCCGAGCCGGAGGGCGTCGAACCCGACGCCTTCGAGGACGAGCTCGACGCGTACGACACCTTCGAGATGTACCGGGTGGTCTGCCCGGACTGCGCGCAGCCCATCGCCCTGCTGGCGGACGAGGAGGTCCTGCCGGAGCACGCGCTGTGCGCCTCGCCGTGGAACCCGTTCGGCCTCACGGTGTGCGCCGGTACCGGCCGCAGGGCCGCCGAGGCCCGCTCCGCGGACGAGTCGGCGAAGGCTCAGGAGCAGGACACGGCCCTGCTGTTGACGCTCCCTCAGGGGCTCGACTGGCGGACGCAGCCGTTCTCGCACGTCGGCGGCCCGGGCTCGCGCCCGATGCGCGTGCCGGTGATGCGCCGTCAGGCTGCCTGAACCGCCTCGCTCAATCCCAGTAGCTGCCCTGCACCATGGCCCGCAGACTGCCGTGGTGCAGGATCAGTGTGTCCGGATCCGCCGGGACGACGGCCTCCCCGAAGTGCACCTGCCGGTAGGCGACGCGCAGCATGACGATCGCGTGCCGCAGCGCGGCGTACAGGGTGTGGAAGTCCATGTCGCGCGGTGTGTGGCCGGTGAGTTCGGCATAGCGGGCCTCGATGCGGTCGCGGCGCAGGAAGTCCGGCAGGCCGCGCTGGCCGAAGGCGACCGTCAGGTCCTGGAAGAAGCGGTGCAGATAGACGGTCCAGCCGAGGTCGACCTCGCGCGGGGCCGGGGCCGCCATCTCCCAGTCGAGTACGGCCGCGGGTTCGAAGCCGTCGTAGACGATGTTCCCGATGCGTGCGTCGCCCCAGTTGAGCACCGGCGTGCCCGGATCGGTCGGCCAGAGGTTCTCCAGCCGGTCGAAGGCAGCCTCGATGAGGGGTGAGCGGGCGCGTCCGGCCACCACCCAGTCGTAGTAGGCGCGTTGGGCGGTGACATGGCGGCGCAGTGCGTCGCCCTCGCCCGGGAGTGCGAGGAACTCGGCTTCCCGTACGGGCACTTGGTCGTGCAGTCGGGCCAGCAGTCCGATCGATGCCGCCTCCAGGCGCTCGCGTTCCGCGTCGCTCGCCGCGTGCAGCCAATTGCCCTCGTACGTATAGGGCATGACGTCGGGCGGTACGCGCCCCTCGACGCGCTCCATCACGAAGAAGGGCGCCCCGAGCGGCCCTGGATCCTCCTCCAGCCACAGCACCTTGGGTACGGGCAGATCCGAGTGCTCCGCCACGACGCGCATGGTGCGGTACTGGCGCGGCATGTCGTACACGGGGAAGACGGTGTACGCGGCCGGGTCCGCCGCGAGTCTCAACGCGCAGGGGCGCACGGGTGGTTCGGGGTGCTCGATGTCGAAGAGCAGGGTCTCGCTGGACATGCCGTTGGACGCGGGGACGGTGACGCCGACCGCCTTGGCGCCGGGCAGGCGGGTGCCGAGCCAGGCGGTGAGGCGGTGGGCGATCTCCTCCGGGTCGCGGGTGGTGGTACGGGGACGGGGTGCCGTGGCCGCCATGTCGCAAACCCCCTTACGGAGCTACCGATGTGAAGTCCGCGAAGCCGCTCGGGTCGTGCCGCCCGAACGTGCCGTGCTCGAAGATGCCGTGACCGACCCTGCCGTCCAGCCGGAAGCGGGCGGCATGGTCGGTGACCCCGTAGGCGGCCAGGGGGTGCGGCTCGGTGAGGTCGTAGGTCCGGCGGTCGGTCCAGCCGCGGCCGCGCCAGGTGCCGTGCTGCCAGTCGTCGGCGGGCGGGTAGCCGGCGCCGATGGCCAGCGGGGAGGACGTCAAGGTCTCGACCTCCAGCTCCTGCGGCTTGCGGACGTCGCCCAGGTGGATGAGGGCACGTTCCGGGACCCGGGTGCCCGAGCGGTACGTGATCTCCGGCTGGGGCCAGCCGAGTTGGCGGTCGCGGTGGCCGGGGCGGACGAGGGTGGCGTCGTTCAGGGAGCGGTATCCGTCAGCGTCCTCCTGGACGATCACCATCAGGAACCGGTCCTCGAAGCGGACCGGGCACCACAGCCAGTGGAAGCCCTCGGTCGGGTGCTCCTCGGCGAGGCGGCCGCCCTCCTCCCCCGGTATGGGCCGGACACCCCAGCTGCGGTCGCGGGTGCCCGTCCACTGCGTGGCGGTCACCCGGAACTCCTCCCCGGCGGCGCGGATCACGCCCTCCGCGCTGCCCGCCTGGACGAAGCGGCGCCCTTCGAGGGTGAGCCGGTCGCCGCGGCGCTGCAGGTGGTGGGGTTCCCACAGGGCCGGGAAGTCGGCGGTCCAGGTGAGGTCGTACGACAACAACTCGTCGTCGCTGCGGAGCCGCAGTCGCCGCAGTGGCTCCTCGACCTCGATCCTGAGCGGGCCGACGGCGAGCCGCATGCGGTCCTCGCCCAGGGCGTCCGAGGCACGCACCGCGTGCAGTTCGTCGCCGGTCCGCAGGGTCGCGTAAGCGTCGATCACACCGACGTTCGGGTAGACGCCGAGGCCGACGATGAGCAGCGCGCGGCCCTCGTGGTCGAGGACGTGGAAGATGCAGCGGTCGTACGCGTTCCGGTCCCCGGTCGCCACGTGCTTCATGGAGAGGGGGACCTGGTGCACGGGGTACTCGTCGAGCGGTACGGGACGGTCGTCGGCCATGCCAAACCTCCCTGGAGAGAGCCTGGCTGACGGTACGTCAGACGGCCGCAGGTGGCCAGACGCGGAGCCGGACGTCCGCGAACTCACGCCCGATTCCGCCCAGCGGTGACCTGTCCGCCTACCTCCGCGTTGCCCTGGTATGACCCCCTCTTTTCCAGCGATCGGGCGTCAGCGCCGCATCTTCGTCCCGCCACCCGCAGGAACGGTTCCGTCGGCGCCGCCGCAGCACCAGGACCCGCCGATCTACCGCGATCTCATGCGCACCTGGGCCGACCGGGGCCGCACCCTGCCGGGCCGCCACGACCCGGAGTGGGTCAGGCTGGCGGCCCCGCAGGTCGCACCGGGGCAGTTCAGCGGGTTTCCGGACCCGCGAGGTGACGGGCGATGACCATCCGCTGGATCTGGTTGGTGCCCTCGACGATCTGCAGGACCTTGGCCTCGCGCATATAGCGCTCGACCGGGAAGTCCGCGGTGTAGCCGTACCCACCGAGCACCTGCACAGCGTCCGTGGTGACCTTCATCGCGGTGTCCGTGCAGTGCAGCTTGGCCATGGCCGCCTGCTTGGCGAACGGGCGGCCCGCGTCGCGCAGCCGTGCCGCCGCGAGGTACAGGGCTCGGCCCGCCTCGATCTGGGTCGCCATGTCGGCGAGCATGAAGCGCAGCCCCTGGAAGTCGGCGATGGGCCGCCCGAACTGCAGCCGCCCGGTGGCGTACGCGACCGCCTCGTCGAGCGCCGCCTGGGCGAGGCCGATCGCGCAGGCCGCGATGCCGAGCCGGCCGGAGTCGAGCGAGGCCAGCGCGATCGCGAAGCCCTGGCCCTCCTCGCCGACGCGCCGCTCGTCCGGGACGCGCACCCCGTCGAAGTGGACCTGGGCGGTGGGTGAGCCCTTCATGCCCATCTTCTTCTCGGGCATCGCACCGCTCAGGCCTTCCGCGTCGCCGGGGACCAAGAAGGCAGTGATGCCGCGCGGCCCGTCCTCCCCCGTCCGGGCCATGACCGTGTAGAAGTCGGCGATTCCGCCGTGCGTGATCCAGGCCTTGGTGCCGCTGATCACCCAGTCGTCGCCGTCCCGGACCGCCTTCGTACGAAGCGATGCGGCATCGGAGCCGGACGCCGGCTCGGACAGGCAGTAGGCACCCAGCAGGCCTCCGCCGAGCATGGCGGGCAGGTGCTCGACCTGCTGTTCCTTGCTGCCGTATGCGGCGAGTGCGTAGGAAGCGAGCGTGTGGACGCTGACGCCGAGTCCGACGGTGAGCCGGGCCGCGGCGAGCTCCTCGAGGACCTGGAGATAGACCTCGTACGGCTGGTCGCCGCCGCCGTATTCGGCGTCGTAGGGCAGGCCGAGCAGACCCGACTCCGAGAGCAGGGTGAAGACCTCGCGCGGGAAGCGACCGGCGTCCTCCTCCTCGGCCGCCTTCGGGGCGATCTCGCGCTGGGCGATGTCACGGACGAGCGAGATCAGGTCCCGGGCCTCGTCCGTGGGCAGTTGACGGTCCACCGGCTGCGGGGCGCGGTCGGGCATGGCGACGCTCTCCTCCCTGTTTCGGGCACATCGACGGACGTGCGCCCTGGGTGGGGGCGGCTCCGCCGGGTCGTACTGAGGCCTGGCCGATGCTCGCTCTCCCGGGTCTCGGAAGCTGCTGACCAGCGGCTGTGCGCTGTGAGTATGCCCGATCGCAGGCATCCCGTCACCAGTTAACGACCGCTTACTTCAAGAATATCTCGACCCGACCGGAAGTCCTGTCCAGCGGTCGCGAAATTGGTCCGCACCATTGACCGAACTGGTCTAGTCCTCCTACTCTCCATGACCAACGCTTTACCGCGTTCATGCCAATCGGCGCGCGTTCCCTCTCCCCCACGAGGAGACACCCGATGCACATTCCGCACCGCCCCCGCGCCTCCTTCCGGGCGCTCGTCTCGGCCGCGTGTTGCGCGGTCCTGGGCGCAGGGCTGCTCGCCGGCGCGGGCACCGCCTCCGCCAAGCCGTCCGCCCAGGAAGCGGCGGGCTCGAAGGTCGTCGGTTACTTCACCGAATGGGGCACCTACGACCGCAAGTACTACGTCAAGAACATCGAGACGTCCGGCTCGGCGACCAAGCTCACGCACATCAACTACGCCTTCGGCAATGTCACCGGCGGCAAGTGCGCGATGGGCGACTCGTACGCGGCGACCGACCGTGCGTACACCGCGGCCGAGTCGGTGGACGGCGTCGCCGACACCTGGGACCAGCCGCTGCGCGGCAACTTCAACCAGCTGCTGAAGCTCAAGAAGAAGCACCCGGGTCTCAAGGTGCTCTGGTCCTTCGGTGGCTGGACCTGGTCGAGCGGCTTCGGAGAGGCGGCGAAGAACCCGGCGGCGTTCGCCCAGTCCTGCTACGACCTGGTGAAGAACTCCAAGTGGGCGGGTGTCTTCGACGGCATCGACATCGACTGGGAGTACCCGAACGCCTGCGGCAACACCTGCGACACCAGCGGCAAGGAGGCCTTCAAGAACCTGATGGCGGCGCTGCGTTCGAAGTTCGGGAGCAGCTCGCTGGTCACGGCCGCGATCACTGCGGACGCCACGAGCGGCGGCAAGATCGACGCCGCGAACTACGCGGGTGCGGCACAGTACGTCGACTGGTACAACCCGATGACGTACGACTACTTCGGTGCCTGGGACGCGAGCGGCCCGACGGCCCCGCACTCGCCGCTGAACTCCTACTCCGGCATACCGAAGGCGAACTTCTACACCTCGGCGACCATCGCCAAGCTCAAGGGCCTCGGCATCCCGGCCTCGAAGCTGCTGCTCGGGATCGGCTTCTACGGCCGCGGCTGGACCGGTGTCACCCAGGCGGCGCCCGGCGGCACGGCGACCGGCCCTGCGGCGGGGACGTACGAGCAGGGCATCGACGACTACAAGGTGCTCAAGAGCAAGTGCCCGGCTACCGGCACGGTGGGCGGCACCGCGTACGCCAAGTGCGGGAGCAACTGGTGGAGTTACGACACGCCCGCGACCATCGGCACGAAGATGACGTACAAGAACCAGCAGGGTCTGGGCGGCACGTTCTTCTGGGAGCTGAGCGGGGACACCGCGAACGGTGAGCTGATCAAGGCCATCAACTGACCGCGGAAGCACGGTGGTCGGGGCGGGGGCGTCGGAGCCTCCGCCCCTCGCGCGCGCAGCCGGTCAGACGTCCCGGCGGGCCGGCTCCGGAGCCGGGTAGGCGGGGTCCATCTCCTCGATGGCGCGCATGGCACCGCCGAGCATCTTGACCAGAAGTTCGCGCATGGTCTCGCGGGACAGCTCGGGGCGGTCGATCCAGTCGAGGGTGGCGCCCTCCACGCTGCACACCCAGCCGAACAGACCCATGCGGGCCAGCGGGGAGATGTCGGTGCGGCCGTAGGCCCCGTCGGCGACGGTCGCGACGATCGCCTCGCGCACCCCGTCCCGGACCGCGTGCACCTCGGCGTCGAAGCCGACACCGCCGCTGACGATCGTGCGGTAGGCGGCCTGGTTGTGCTCGGCCCAGCGCAGATAGCTCTCCATGGTGCGGTGGACCCGGTCCACCTGCTGCAGTTCGAGTCCGCTCGCCGCGAAGCTGACCAGGTCGGCGACCGAGTCGTGGATGATCGCCAGGTAGTAGCCGCGCTTGGACTGGAAGTAGTAGTAGATCAGCCCCTTCGCCACATGCGCCTGCCGGGCGATGTCGTCCATCGAGAGCGCGTCGTACGACGTGTCGGCGAACAACTTGCGCCCGATGGCGATGAGTTCGGCGCGGCGCGCCAGCGAGCGCTCGGTTCCGCGCGCACGGGGGCGTACGGCCTCGCTCTGTTGGCTGATCTTCAATTTCGACCCTGGTCTCGGGCTGGCGGCGGGACATCCGCAGTATGTCAGAACAACAACGCCCACTCGTTCGAGTCCGATCGAGGAACTGGAGCGGGCGCTACCGGGGTTGCACGGCTCAGATCACAGCAGGCCGAGCTGGGTGACGAGCATCGCGACGACCACGACGAGGGCCCAGCCCATGACGTGCTCGAGGATCTTCGGACCGTGGTCCTCGGGGCCGCCGGTGCGGGTGCGGGCGGCGCTGGCTGTGTGTGCGGTCATGGCGTCTCGCTGAGGTCGGGTGCGGTGGACTCCCCCCAGGGTTCTGGCCACCTTGCCACCCCGAACGGCTTTTGCGGCAGAGATGTTGGTCACAGCGGAAAGGCCCCGGTTTCCCGGGGCCTTCACGCATGAACACATGGGCTCAGCGCACGCCGACCGCCGCGAGCGCCTTGCGCTGGCGGGGCGTGGGCCGCGCCGGGAAGTACAGGTAGCAGACGCCGCCGGTGCCGGAGACGACCTTGCCGCTGGCGTTGTATCGCTTGGTGCGCAGCCAGATGTTCTCCCACTCGCGCCGCTTGTAGACCCGCCGCACGGCGTCGTCGCTCGGCGAGAACGGGTCGTTGGCGATCACGTCGCCGTCGGCGGTGAACCCGATGACGGTCATCAGATGGCCCGAGGTGCCGTAACCCGCCCCCGTCAGCTCCTCCTTGAGGAACGACTGGGACGTTATGGCCGGGATGCCGGCCGCGATCAGCGTCTCCAGGTCGGTGAGCGAGCCGAGCCGGGTGACCACGCCCTGCAGGCCCTTGTAGGTTGCCGCGTAGGCCGCGTTGAACGGCCAGTTGCCGCAGCCCTCGTACTGGTAGTCGAAGGTGAAGCGGGCGGCGTGACAGACCTGCGGGTCGGCGAACGTCGGGTCCACCCAGGCCAGTTGCTCGGGGGTGAGCCGGCCGCCCCAGTACTCGATGATCATCTGCGAGGAGGTGGGGCTGCACCAGGCCTCGCCACCGTTGTCGTACTCGGGGTACTGGCCCTTGTGGATCTCCTGCGAGTAGCGCGGGACGATCAGCTCCTGGGCCAGGCCCGGCGTGGAGGCCGGGACGGTGAAGCGGTCGGGGATGTCCGAGCCCATCGCGCCCAGGCGCCAGACCGTGGGGGTGAGCTTGGTGCCGGGCTTGCGGTAGAGGGTGAGCCGGAGGCGGTACGAGACCAGGCGCAGGCCGGTCGTCGCGTCGTCGATGGCGAAGGTGTCCGTCCAGACGGTGCTCTTGCCGTCCTTCTGGTCGTCCACCGAGGTCCGCTTGATGTCCTGGTCACCGGCGGCCCAGCGGCCCATCACGTACCAGGGGGTCTCGGTGCCGTCGGAGTAGGTGCCGAGCAGTTCCACCTGGAGCCAGGTGCCGGCCGGGGTGTGCGCGTTCCAGGAGGCGATCACCTCTGTGGAGGGGACGCGGAGCTTGTGGACCGGAGCGGTCCAGGTCGCGTACTCCCAGGTGGCGGTCGTGCCGGTGTGCGGGTCCGTGTAGTCGGTGGTGCCGGCGGGGGCGGCGATCACCACGCCGGGGCGGGCGCCGGCGACGGCCCGGGTGCCCTTCGTGGTTCCGCTGCGCCAGTCGGTGTACGAGGTCCAGGAGCGGTAGTCGACGGGGCGGGCCGGGGCCACGGCCGGCTCCTCCGCGTCGGCCACGCCGGCGGTGACCGCGGGGCCGACCACGGCGGCAGCCACAGCGGCGGCGAGGACGGTTCTGCGGGACGGCTGTTCGGCTCTGCTCATGGGCGGAAAGACCCCCAGGTGTCCGAGTCGGGGCAGGTCCAATTGCGCGGTTGCGCTGCACTGTTGTGCGCCAACTATGGCCGCAGGCGGATCGTCCTGCCAGCACTTCGGCCCATGCCGCGCCCACGAATATTGGCCTGGACCACTGGCATGACCTGCTGGGCCGTCCGGCCCGGCGCACCCACCCCGCGGGATACGCCGGGACCGGCCTCGGACGAGGTCCATCGTTACTCAGATCAGGTCCATCGCCGCGACCTCGTCGGGGCGGCCGTAGCTGACCGGGCCCTGGAAGCGGCGGCGGGCGGTGGCGAACCACCAGACCGTGGCGACGACCAGCACGACGGCGAGGGCGATCGGCGCGTAGTTGAAGGAGTCGACGGTGATCGGCGAGGCCTGCGGCAGCATGAACAGGACGCTGCTCAGCAGGATCCAGGCAACCGCCACCACGCCGACGGGCCGGCTCCAGCGGCCCAGGTGCCACGGCCCCGGCTCGAAGTCGGCGCCCAGGTTCAGCCGGAGCAGGATCGGTACGGCGTAGGCGAGGAAGAGGCCGACGACGTTCACGCTGACGATGGCGGTGAACGCCGTGTGCGACCACCAGCCGGGCAGCACGAGCGCCAGGGAGCAGCCGACCGCGAGCCAGACCGCCTTGACGGGGGTGCGGGTGCGCGGCGAGACCGAGTGCCACAGGCGCGAGCCGGGCATCGCGCCGTCGCGGGAGAAGGCGAAGATCTGCCGGGTGTTGCTGGTGAGGTTGGCGAGACCGCAGAAGAGCATTGCGCCGATCACGATCAGCAGGAGCACCTTGGCGGTGCCCACGCCGAGTCCGTCGATGAGAATCTGGACGGGCGGTGCGGAAGCGCTCGCCACATGGTCGTAATCGCGAATGCTGTAAACCAGCGCGAGCATGAGGATCAGGCCGGTGATCGCCGAGTAGCCGATGGCCCGGGTGATCCCCTTCGGTGCGTTGACCGTGGCACGAACCGTTTCCTCGGACATGTGGAAGCTGCCGTCGAAGCCGGTGAACGTCCAACTGGTGACGAGCAGGCCGAGCATCCCGCCGTAAAGGCCGCTCGTGAAACCGGTGTTGTTCGCGAAATGCGTGACGAACGAGGCCGACCGGTGCTGGTCGGGGCCGACGATCAGGGCGCCGACGATCACCACGAGTCCGATCAGCAGCCACCACACGGAGATCCGGTTCAGCAGGGCGACCAGTTGGACGGTGTAGGTGTTGGCGAGCCCCTGCACCACGATGAGCAGCGCCGTGATCAGCACCGTCTGGTGGGCGGTCGGCACATAGGAGGACCACTGCAGGGCGATGAAGGCCTGGATGAAGGTGGCGGCGGCGTAGCCGGTGGCGGCCGTGCCGCCGACCTGGCCCACGAAGTTCAGCCAGCCGGTGTACCAGGACCAGGCGCCCTTGTGCCGTTTGGCGAGTTTCCCGGCTGAGAAATACAGCGCCCCGCTCGTCGGATAGGCCGAGGCGACTTCCGCCATCGCGGCGCCGACCAGGAGAACCATGACGGAGACGCCGATCCAGCCGAAGACGAGAATGCGGGGACCGCCGGCGTTCATGCCGAATCCGAAGCCCGAGAAAATGCCCGAGATGATGTTGATGATGGTGAACGATATGGCGAAATTGTCGAACGCCTTGAAGCGGCGTGTGAGTTTTCTCGGATAACCCATCGCATGCAGGGTGGCGTCGTCGTCGAGCTCAATCGGTTCTGCTGTTCGTTCTGACACTTGCCGGCCTTTCTCTCTATGGGGGGACGGGGAGCCCGCAGGCGCGGCGGGCGCGGGAGAGCTGGTCGGCCGGGTCGCCGAAGGCGGACCAGGGCATGCGCGAGGCGTACGGCCCCATCGCCGCGAAGACCGCCCGCGCCTCGAACTCGCGCTTGCCCATGACCAGCGCGTGCGCGAGGTAGGCCAGGTCGAGGACCGGGGTGAAGCGGTAACCCGCCACCCGGGGCAGCCAGTTCTGGTAGATCGCGAGTGCGGTGGAGCGCCACTGCGGCTGCTCCCAGACGCGGTCGGCCAGCAGCTGGGTCGGGTTGTAGCTCTCGACGAGGGCGACCAGCGGGAGCAGGCGCAGCGGGGAGTCGACGGGCGCGCGCTGGCCGAGGAAGGCGGCGACGTCCCAGGCGGCGTTGACGGAGCCGCCGTGGCGGGCGAAGAAGCAGGCCAGGAAGCGGTGGTGGGCCTCGCGGTGCCACGGGTCGAGGGACAGCACGTGCGCGAACAGCCGCCACGGTCCGGGCGGCGCGGTGAGCAGACCTCGCGGCGCGGGTTCGGTCAGCCGGTGCAGCCGCGCCATGGCCAGCCGCGCGACCCAGGGCGTGGGGTCGGCCGGGTCCGTCGCCGACGCCCGGTCGCAGGCCGCGAGCGCAATGCGCTCCAGGGCCTCTGCCCGCTCGTCCTGCGCGTCGGCCGCGCGCAGCGCCCGCAGCACGGCCACCCGCGCCCACAACAGCGCGGCCTCCGGCGTCGGCTCCTCCGCCAGCCAGCGCTCGGCGAGGTCGGAGTCGGCCGCCTCCGAGGCGAGGACCAGGGAACGATGGGCGCGCAGCCCGAAGTCGCCGCGTGTTTCGGCGAGGGCTTCGTGGGCGCTCAGGTAACGGCCGGCGCGTATGTCCACGCATACGCGCGCGAGCACTCGGTCGTCGGCCGCCGGATGCCACACATACTGCCCTTCGAATAACCCAGCGGCCATCTGCTCCTGTCTCCCCGTACGACGCCTCGCAGTTGTGCACCTGGCACCCTACTCAGCAACGAGCGCAACCGGAACGCGATTTTCGAGATGTTGTCCGTGATTATGCGACGTGAATAAGACTGGCCGCGGGCCAATCAACGAGGACCCCTTGCAACTTGTTCAATACGGCACTACTCATCACCCCGTTCGCCACCCGTCCATTCGCCCCGATATCGCCCGCCACTAGAATGTTCCTGCCGAATATGCCCAACCTCCCGTCGGTCAAGGAATCGCCATTCACCACCTCGCCTCCCGGCTCCGTCACCTCCCCGCGTCCTGCGGCCCGGTCCGCCTGATCGGCGTCGACGGACACGCCGGCTCCGGAAAGTCCACGTTCGCCGGGCAGTTGGCCCGGGCGCTGGACGACGCCCCCGTGCTGCACCTCGACGACATCGCCAGCCACGACGAGCTGTTCGAGTGGACGGGACGACTGCTGACCCAGGTGATCGAACCGCTCGGCCGCGGCGAGAGTGCCTTCTACACCCCCTACGACTGGCGCACCCGCGCCTTCGAACCGCCCCGCGCCCTGCCGCCGGCCCCGGTGATCCTCGTCGAGGGGGTCGGCGCGGGCCGCCGCGCGCTGCGCCCGTATCTGGCGCATCTGCTGTGGATGGAGCTACCGCACGAGGACTCCTGGGCACGCGGACAGCACCGCGACGGGGAGGAGCAGCGGGAGTTCTGGGCCGGGTGGGTCACGGCGGAGCGACGGCACTTCGCCGAGGATCCGTCGAGACCGTACGCCGATCTCCTGGTACGGCAGTTGGAGAAGGGTTACGAGATACTCCCGGGGCCCGCGAAGAGAGTTGGACCGGACCAGATGCTCACGCACGGTGACGGGCCATCGGCAGTGTGCTGAACTTGTGAAGACCCCTGCCGGAGAACTTTCCGGAGTCCCTCAACTCGGCTTGACCGGGGGGCCGTACAGGACTTACGTTCTCAATGTGCGGCCATTCGACGCCGCCCAATGTCGCGAAGCCCCCGGTTGTTCCCCCGTGATCGGGGGCTTCGTTCTGCCCTCGTCTCATTTTCCGGACGCTGCGCGGTGTCTTTCGCTCACCCACGGTCACCGTCCGAAGTACGCCCCATCTGCTCCCACCTCGCCAAACGGCCTGTGCGGCACCCTACGGCGGGCCCCGCCACCGCAGGTACGATGCCCTCGGTGCGACCTGACGGACGGCTGCGCGCACCGCAACTCCGGTCCGCGGCACGGCGGTTCGATCAATGCGGCCGACGGACGCCGGTCCGGCGGACAACCGACGGGGGCACGGTTTGTGGGGGACGTGATGGATTTCGGCACGCAGGGCCCCGAGGCCCCGGCCGACCTCGCCTGGCTGCGAGGTGTGGACGCCTACACGATGGGCGCCTATCCACAGGCGGAGGAGGAGTTCCGGGCCGCGGTGCGGATGGATCCCGGGATGGCCGACGGCTGGCTCGGACTGCACGCGCTGCGCGTCGACACGACGACCGCGCTGCTGCGGATGTTCCGCCACCGGGACCGCTTCGGCGAGCAGCGCGCCCGGCACCGGCGCTCCCTCAACTCCTGGTACTGGCTCGGCTGGTGGGTGCAGCCCGTGCTGGAGAGCCCGCGCGACCTGCTGCTCGCGCACGCCTCGCACTGGCTGGACGGCCGCCATGTCCCGGAGCTGGACCGGGCGCTCGCCGGGCTCCCGCCCGTGGACGCCGACCCCCAGGTCCGCTTTCTGCACGCGTGTCGCGCCTATCTCGTCAAGGACTGGGAGCAACTGGTCCGCCACACCGACCCGTTGATCGACGACGCCCTGCTCGGCATCGAGGCGGGCCTGTTCGGCGGCATGGCCCGGGTCCGCCTCGAGATGTACGGCCAGGCCGAACCACTGCTCTCCGCGGCCTTGATGCGCTGCCGCAGCGAACAGCCGCAGCGCAAGGAACTGCGCTACTGGCTCGCGCGAGCCCACGAGGGCACGGGCCGCTCGGCCGCCGCGCTCCCCCTGTACCGGGCCGTGCACCGCGTCGACCCCGCCTTCATGGACACCTCGGCCCGGCTCGCGGCGATCGCCGAGGGCGACGGGTACGACGACGCGGCCGACCTCGCGGCGATCACGCTCTCCGGCAGCCAGGACGTCCTGGAGGGCCCTGACGCCCTCGACCCGCTGTTCGGCGCCGAGGGCCGGGACCTCAGGCTCACCGAGTCCGACCTGCCGCCGGTCGGCCCGCTGCCCTCGGCGATCGACCCGGCGGTGCGCGAGAAGACCTTAGGACCGCCGGGATCCCCGCTGCCCGCCGGGCCCACCGACCCCGCACTGCTCGAGGAGGCGCTCGCCGAGCTGGAGCGGATGGTGGGCCTGGAGCCGGTGAAGCGCCAAGTCAAGGCGCTGTCCGCCCAGTTGAACATGGCGAGGCTGCGGGCAGGTCAGGGACTGCCGGTCCAGCCGCCCAAACGCCACTTCGTCTTCTCCGGCCCCTCCGGCACCGGCAAGACCACGGTGGCCCGCATCCTGGGCCGCGTCTTCTACGCCCTCGGCCTGCTCGGCGGCGACCACCTCGTGGAGGCCCAGCGGGCCGATCTGGTCGGCGAGTACCTGGGCCAGACGGCCGTGAAGGCCAACGAACTGATCGACTCCGCGATCGGTGGTGTGCTCTTCGTCGACGAGGCGTACTCGCTCTCCAACTCCGGCTACGGCAAGGGCGACGCGTACGGCGACGAGGCGCTGCAGGTCCTTCTGAAGCGGGCCGAGGACAACCGCGACCACCTGGTGGTCATCCTGGCCGGCTACCCGGAGGGCATGGACCGTCTCCTCGCGGCCAACCCCGGCCTGTCGTCCCGCTTCACGACCCGCGTCGACTTCCCGTCCTACCGCCCCCTCGAGCTCACCTCGATCGGCGAGGTGCTGGCCGGGGAGAACGGTGACGTGTGGGACGAGGAGGCCCTCGACGAACTGCGCTCGATCGCCGGGCACGTGGTGGACCAGGGCTGGATCGACGAGCTCGGCAACGGACGCTTCCTGCGCACGCTGTACGAGAAGAGCTGCGCGTACCGGGATCTGCGGCTGTCGACGTATCCCGGGGTGTTGTCACGGGACGACTTGTCGACTCTGCGGCTGCCGGATCTGATGCAGGCGTATGGAGAGGTGCTGTCGGGGCGGGGGCCGCAGGATCCGTCTGCCATGTGACATGGCACTGGCCGCGACATGTCACACGGCACTGGCCGCGGTATGTGACATAGCACAGCCCCCGCCCGCCCCACCTACGTCGCCAGCACTCCCTCCGGCTCCCCGCTGGCCCGCGGCTCCGTCACCCGCACCTCCGGCACCTCCCGGTGCGCAGGGTCCGTGACCTCGCCGACCAGGAGTTCCAGTACGTCCTCCAGGGCGACCAGGCCCAGGACCTTGCCGGACGCGTCGGCGACCTGGGCCAGGTGCGTGGCGGCGCGGCGCATGACCGTGAGGGCGTCGTCCAGGGGGAGTTCGGAGCGCAGCGTCGTCATCGGCCGCCACAGGTGCTGCGGCACCGCCCGGTCCGAGTCCTCCAGGTCGAGTACGTCCTTCACGTGCAGGTAGCCCATGAAGGCGCCGTTCTCCGCCGCGATCGGGAAGCGGGAGTACCCGGTGCGGGCGGTGAGTTCGACGATCCGGCCCGGGGTGACCGACGGGCTGACCGTCACCAGCGACTCGCGCTTCAGGAGCACGTCCGTCACCGGGCGGGAGCCCAGCTCCAGGGCGTCCTCGAGGCGTTCCTGCTCCTCGGGGTCCAGCAGGCCCGCCTGTCCTGAGTCCTCCACCAGGCGGTTGAGCTGCTCGCTGGTGAAGACGGCCTCGACCTCGTCCTTCGGCTCGACGCGGAAGAGCCGCAGGATCGCCTGGGCGACGGCACCCAGGGCGATGGTGATCGGCTTGCAGAGACGGGCGAAGGCGACCAGACCCGGTGCGAGCCACAGCGCGGCCTTCTCCGGGGCCGCCATGGCGAGGTTCTTCGGGACCATCTCGCCGATGACGAGGTGGAAGAAGACCACGGCGGCGAGCGCGATGACGTAGCCCAGCGGGTGGATCATGCCGTGGGGCAGGTGGATCCACTCGAAGACCGGTTCCAGCAGGTGCGCGACGGTCGGTTCGGCGACCGCGCCCAGCGTCAGCGAGCAGACGGTGATGCCGAACTGGGCCGCGGCCATCATCTGCGGCAACCGCTCCAGGCCGTAGAGGACCTGGCGGGCGCGGGCCGTGCCGAGGGGTTCGATCTGGCTGCGGCGTACCGAGACGAGGGCGAACTCGGCGCCGACGAAGAAGCCGTTGGCGAGTACGAGCAGGGCGGCGAACAGGAGTTGGAGCACGCTCATCGGGCGACCTCCACGACCGACCCGGTCCGCACGAGCCGTACCCGCTCGGCGCGGTAGTGGCCGACGCGGCGCACGGTCAGCCGCCAGCCGGGCAGTTCGGCCCGGTCACCGGCGGCCGGAATGCGTCCGAGCAGGTCGGCGACCAGCCCGGCGACGGTCTCGTACGGCCCCTCGGGCACGTCGAGTCCTATGCGCTGCAGGATGTCGACGCGGCAGCTGCCGTCGGCGTCCCAGGCGGGCCTGCCCTCCTCCGGCGGGGCGGCGGCGAGTTCGGGCACGTCCTGACCGTCGTGCTCGTCGCGGACCTCGCCGACGATCTCCTCGACGATGTCCTCCAGCGTGACCACGCCGGCCGTACCGCCGTACTCGTCGACGACGACGGCGATGGGCTGCTCGCTGCGCAGCTGGGCCAACAGGGGCTGCACGGGCAGCGTCTCGGGGACCAGCAGCGCCGGGCGGGCGATACGGCCGACGGGGGTGCGCAGCCGCTCGTGCACCGGGACGGCGAGGGCGTCCTTGAGGTGGACCATGCCGACGACCTCGTCGATCCGCTCCTTGTAGACGGGGAAGCGGGACAGGCCGGTGGCGCGGGTCAGGTTGACCACGTCCTCGGCGGTCGCCGACGACTGCAGCGCGCTGACCTTCACGCGCGGGGTCATCACATGCTGCGCGGTCAGCTCGGCGAGCGACAGGGTCCGTACGAAGAGGTCGGCGGTGTCCTGTTCCAGGGCGCCTGCCTGTGCGGAGTGCCGGGCCAGGGAGACGAGTTCGCCGGGGGTGCGGGCGGAGGCCAGCTCCGCGGTGGGCTCGACGCCCAGGGCGCGGACGAGGCGGTTGGCGACCGCGTTCAGCGCGGCGATGACCGGGCGGAACAGCCGGGCGAAGGCGTGCTGCGGGCCGGCGACGAAGCGCGCGACCTGCATGGGCTTGGACACCGCCCAGTTCTTGGGCACGAGTTCGCCGATCACCATCTGTACGGCGGAGGCCGCGAGCATGCCGACGACCACCGCGACGCCGGAGACGGCGCCCTCGGGGATGCCGATCGCGGTGAACGGGCCGTGCAGCAGCTCCGCCAGCGCGGGTTCGGCGAGCATGCCGACGACGAGGGAGGTGATGGTGATGCCGAGCTGGGTGCCGGAGAGCTGGAAGGACAGCTCCCTGAGCGACTCGGCGACCCTGAGGGCTCGCTTGTCGCCTTCGGCGGCGGCCTTCTCGGCGTCCGTCGACTCGACCGTGACCAGGCCGAACTCGGCGGCCACGAAGAAGCCGTTGGCGAGGATCAGCAGGAAGGCCGCTCCGAGGAGCAGCAGGGGGGTGGTCATGATGCCGCCGCCTCGGTATGTCGTGAGGGGGCGGCGCAGGTACTACAGGACGATCCGTCCATCGCTGGAGGGAGTCACTCCTCGGGTTGCAGGGGGCCGCTGTGGGCCCGGCGGGAACATCAGCGGCGGAGGCGCGACGAAAACGCCTCCGCCAACAGATTAATCAAGACATGGGCCGTTACGGCAGATCCCTTGTCGAGCGAGCCTCGGCGAGCGCACGCAGGGTGCGAGCGTCGGCGATGGCACGCTCCTTGGCGATGCCCGGCTGGATGCCGAGCGCGGGCAGGCTGGTGCCGTCGCTGAGGTTGAGGAACACCCAGGGGTCGCCGGGGCGGAGGTTCACCTGGATGATCTCGGCCCAGTCCAGGCGCCGCCTGCTGGCGATGTTGACGACGGTGACACCGGACTCGTCGGCGACGACCTTGACGCGGGCGAGCAGGGCCAGCACCCCGGCGAGGAGTGCCGCCGTGAAGATGAAGCTCAGGCGCTCGCCCGGGCTGAGCTGCTCCAGCAGGAACGCGACCGTCGTGATGACGACGAAGATCGCGACGCCGGCGGTGAGCAGGACGGCCCGGGTACGGCCCGGCCGGAACGTGACGGGGAGGGTGGGCAGCTCGGACATCTCTCGGTGTCTATCGGATCGGTGTCGCTCAGAGACGGCAGGCGTGGATGGCCGTGGTCAGGATGGCCCGGGCGCCGAGGTCGTACAGGTCGTCCATGATCCGCTGGGCCTCCTTGGCCGGGACCATCGCGCGGACGGCGACCCAGCCCTCGTTGTGCAGCGGGGAGACGGTCGGCGACTCGAGACCGGGGGTCAGGGCGACGGCCTTCTCGAGCTGCTCGACCCGGCAGTCGTAGTCCATCATCACGTACGTCCGGGCCACCAGAACGCCCTGGAGGCGGCGCAGGAACTGCTGCACCTTGGGCTCCTCGCCGTCCGCCCCGGTGCGGCGGATGACGACGGCCTCGGACTTCATGATCGGCTCGCCGAAGACCTCCAGACCGGCGTTGCGCAGCGAGGTGCCGGTCTCGACGACGTCCGCGATGACCTCGGCCACACCGAGCTCGATGGCGGTCTCGACGGCACCGTCGAGGTGGACGACGGAGGCGTCGATGCCGCTGTCGGCCAGGTGCTTGGCGACGATCCCCTCGTACGAGGTGGCGACCGTCTTGCCGTTGAGGTCCTCGACGCCGCTCGCCGCGCCCTGCTTGGAGGCGAAGCGGAAGGTGGAGCGGGCGAAGCCGAGCGGGAGGATCTCCTCGGCGTTGGCGCCGGAGTCGATCAGCAGGTCGCGGCCGGTGATGCCGATGTCGAGCTGGCCGGAGGAGACGTAGATCGCGATGTCGCGCGGCCGGAGGTAGAAGAACTCGACGTCGTTGACCGGGTCGACGATCCGCAGCTCCTTGGACTCGCGGCGCTGCTGGTAGCCGGCCTCATGCAGCATCTCCGCCGCAGGGCCTGACAGGGAACCCTTGTTGGGGACGGCGATGCGCAGCATGAGGTCGGCTTCCTTTGTTCGTGCGTACGGTGCTGGTGTGCGGGTTACGGCTCAGAGGTGGGCGTAGACGTCGTCCAGGGAGATCCCGCGGGCGACCATCATCACCTGAACGTGGTACAGCAGCTGCGAGATCTCCTCGGCGGCCGCTTCCTTGCCCTCGTACTCGGCGGCCATCCAGACCTCGGCGGCCTCTTCGACGACCTTCTTGCCGATGGCATGGACGCCCTTGCCGACCAGTTCTGCGGTGCGGGAAGTGGCGGGATCGCCGTGGGCGGCCTTGTGCTGGAGCTCGGTGAAGAGCTCCTCGAACGTCTTATTGGACATGGTGTCGCTCAGCCTATGCCAAACGGCACCTTCGTCAGCGCCACGGTTCAGATACTGAGCGGAGGGTCGCGGCGGTGGCCACCGCCGCGGTCACCGCCTCGTGCCCCTTGTCCTCGTTGGAGCCCTCGATGCCGGCCCGGTCCAGGGCCTGCTCCTCGGTGTCGCAGGTCAGTACGCCGAAGCCGACGGGGACGCCGGTCTCGACGGACACCTGGGTGAGGCCCTGGGTGACGCCCTGGCAGACGTACTCGAAGTGGGGGGTGCCGCCGCGGATGACGACGCCCAGGGCGACGATCGCGTCGTAGCCGCGGCCCGCGAGGACCTTGGCGACCACCGGGAGCTCCCAGCTGCCGGGGACCCTCAGGAGGGTCGGCTCGTCGATGCCGAGGTCGTGCAGGGCGCGCAGAGCGCCGTCCACCAGGCCGTCCATCACCTTTTCGTGCCACTGCGCCGCGATGACGGCGACCCGCAGGTCTCCGACGTTGCGTACGGACAGCTCCGGTGCGCCCTTGCCGCTCACGTTCTCTTGTCTCCTCGAGGTGCTGTTACTGGTTGCTGCAGGTGGACACCGGGGTGGCGTCCAGCCAGGGCAGGTCGTGTCCCATCCGGTCCCGCTTGGTGCGCAGGTAGCGGAGGTTGTGCTCGCCCGCCTGTACGGGCATCGGCTCGCGGCCGGTGACCTTGAGGCCGTGGCGGACAAGAGCATCCGTCTTGTCGGGGTTGTTGGTCATCAGGCGCACGCTGCGGACGCCCAGGTCCTCCAGGATCTGGGCCCCTGCGCCGTAGTCCCGGGCGTCGGCGGGCAGGCCGAGCTCGAGGTTGGCGTCGAGGGTGTCACGGCCGCGCTCCTGGAGCTCGTACGCGCGCAGCTTGGACAGCAGACCGATGCCGCGCCCCTCGTGGCCGCGCAGGTAGACCACCACTCCCCTGCCCTCGGCCTGGATGCGCTCCAGGGAGGCGTCCAGCTGGGGGCCGCAGTCGCAGCGCAGGGAGGAGAAGATGTCGCCGGTCAGGCACTCGGAGTGGACGCGGACCAGGACCTCCTCGCCGTCGCCGATCTCGCCGTGGACGAGGGCGACGTGCTCGACGCCGTCGACGGTGGAGCGGTAGCCGTAGGCCTTGAACTCGCCGTGGGCGGTGGGGAGATGAGTCTCGGCCTCGCGGCGCACGGTGGGCTCGCTGGTGCGGCGGTAGGCGATCAGGTCCTCGATGGAGATGATCGTCAGGCCGTGCTTGCGGGCGAACGGGATCAGCTCGGGCAGGCGCAGCATGCGGCCGTCCTCGCCGGCGATCTCGACGATCGCGCCGGCCGGGCGCAGGCCCGCAAGGCGGGCGAGGTCGACGGCGGCCTCGGTGTGGCCGTTGCGGGTCAGGACGCCGCCGGCCCGGGCACGGAGCGGGAAGATGTGGCCGGGGCGGACGAAGTCGGTCGCCTCGGCGTCGCCGCTCGCCAGGAGCTGGAGCGTGGTGGCGCGGTCGGCGGCCGAGATGCCGGTGGTCACGCCGTGCGCGCCGGAGGCGTCGACGGAGACCGTGAAGGCGGTCTTCATCGACTCGGTGTTGTCCTGGACCATCTGCGGGAGCTCGAGCCGGTCCAGCTCCTCGCCCTCCATGGGGGCGCAGATCAGGCCGCGGCACTCGCTCATCATGAAGGCCACGATCTCGGGGGTGACCTTCTCGGCGGCGACGACGAGGTCGCCCTCGTTCTCGCGGTCCTCGTCGTCGACGACGACGATCGGGCGGCCGGCCGCGATGTCGGCGATGGCCTGCTCGATCGGGTCGAGCGACCAGTCCTCGATGCCGTCGGTGCTGTAGAGAATCGGTGCCGCGGTCATGCCGGCGCTCCTTCCAGGACGGGCTGCGACGTCCTGCGGGAGCGCAGCCACCAGTCGCGCATGCCCCACAGGACGAGTGCGCCGTAGATGACGTAGACGAAGCCGGAGAAGGCGTAGCCGTTGGCGAAGTTGAGGGGGACGCCGACCAGGTCGACGAGGAGCCAGGCGATCCAGAACTCGACCATGCCGCGCGCCTGGGCGTACATGGCGACGATGGTGCCGACGAAGATGTAGGCGTCCGGCCAGGGGTCCCAGGACAGGGACGGGTAGGCCTTGAAGAGCAGGGCGACCGCGACCGTGCCGACCGCGGCGGCGGCGATCATCGCGCCGCGCTCGCGCCAGGTGGCGAAGCGCGGGGCGATGTGGCCGTCCTCCGACTGGCCCTTGTTGCGGTTCCACTGCCACCAGCCGTACAGGGCGACCACCATGACGACGACTTGCTTGCCGGCGCTGCCCGCCAGGTGGCCGTAGAAGGCGATGAAGAGGACCACGCCGGAGAGGAACTGGACCGGCCAGGTCAGCAGGGAGCGGCGCCAGCCGAGGGCCAGGGTGATCAGGCCGAGGATGTTGCCGATCATGTCCGACCAGATGATGCGCTGGTCGAGGAGGGTGAACGCCTCGGAGTTCAGCCAGTTCACTTGGCCGCCCCCTGCGAACTGGCGAGCAGGCGCTCGACGTACTTGGCGACGACGTCGACCTCGAGGTTGACCGGGTCGCCGGGCTGCTTGATGCCGAGCGTGGTCAGGGCGAGGGTGGTCGGGATGAGGCTGACCGTGAAGTAGTCCGGGCCGGCGCCGACGACGGTGAGGCTGATGCCGTCGACCGTGATGGAGCCCTTCTCGACGACGTAGCGGGTCAGCTCCGCGGGGAGGGAGATCTTGATGATCTCCCAGTTCTCGGACGGCTTGCGCTCGAGGACCCGGCCGGTGCCGTCGACGTGGCCCTGCACGATGTGGCCGCCGAGGCGTGCGCCCACGGCGGTGGGGCGCTCGAGGTTGACGCGGGAGCCAGCGGCGATGGCACCGAGGCTGGAGCGGTCGAGGGTCTCCGCCATGACGTCAGCAGTGAACTCGTCGCCCTCGTGCTCGACGACGGTGAGGCAGACGCCGTTCACCGCGATGGAGTCACCGTGCTTCGCGCCTTCGGTGACGACGGGGCCCCGCACTCGGAAGCGACAGGCGTCGCCGAGGTTCTCGACGGCGGTGATCTCGCCCAGCTCTTCGACGATTCCGGTGAACACTTCCCGGGTCCTCCTGCCACATCGGGGCACGGACTCCGGGGCTGTCGATGACGACAGAATGTACGAGCAGGGACACCGGGGGCGACGCCGGACGCACCCGTCCCGCAGGACGGACCGATACGGCGGCGCGCACGAATGCCCGCCCGCCGCGCACTGCCTCCCATCCGGACTTTAACCGTCGGTCCAGGAATTTCACCTGGTCAACCGGCCGCTGGAAGCGGCCGGGTCGCGGACTGTAACCGCCGGTTCGGACTTTCACCGACCCCGGAGTGCGCTGCTTCTGGTACAGAGCCAGTGTGCCACGCCTGATCGAGGTCCATACGGGTGAACGGTGTGGGGTGGCTCACAAGGGACGTCGCTGGACTTCTCAACCCGCCTTCCCTGATGGACCCTTTGGTCTAGTCCTTTCGGGATCTTCGCAGACCGGCCCGGCGGTGGTGACGACGGCCCTTGCCCGCCGCCGGGCCTCATCATCCGTGTCCGGCCGGGCTCTGGCAGGGTGATGGGTATGACGACTGCGCTCGCCGAGGAGTTCGAGAGTCACCGCCCACGCCTGTTCGGTCTGGCCTACCGCATGCTGGGCTCGGCCGACGAGGCGCAGGACGCCGTACAGGACGCGTATCTGCGTTTCAGCGGCGCCGACCGCGCCGGCATCGAGTATCCGGGGGCCTGGCTCGCCAAGGTCGTCACCAACCTCTGCCTCAGCCGGCTGACTTCGGCGCGGGCCCGGCGCGAGCAGTACGTGGGGGCCTGGCTGCCGGAGCCGGTGGTCACCTCGGACGGCGCCCTCGGCCCGCTGGAGTCGGCCGAGCAGCGCGACGCCGTGTCGATGGCGATGCTGGTACTGCTGGAGCGGCTCACCCCGACCGAGCGCGCGGTGTACGTGCTGCGGGAGGCGTTCGGCTACGGGCACCGCGAGATCGCCGGCGTACTGGACCTGACCGAGCCCAACTGCCGTCAGCTGTACCGGCGGGCGGTGCAGCGGGTGGGCGAGCCGCAGTCCCGGTTCGAGCCGGCGCCCGAGCTGCAGGAGGAGCTCGTCGCGTCGTTCCTCACGGCGGCCCGGGACGGTGATCTGGCCGGTCTGGAGAAGCTGCTGGCGGCCGATGTGACCTGGACGAGCGACGGCGGCGGCAAGGTCAGCGCGGCCCGGCGGCCGGTCGAGGGCCGCGACAAGGTCGCCCGGCTCACGGCGGGCGGCGCCGAGAGGTTCGCCGCGGGCCTGGACTTCACGACGACCGAGGTCAACGGCGAGCCCGGGCTGGCCGCTTGGGCGGGCGACACGCTCGTCGCCGTGGTCGCGTTCGATGTCCGCGACGGTCTTATCGCGCATGTGCGAGCCGTGGTGAATCCGGACAAGCTGGGCTTTGTGCGCCGTCAGCTCGCGCGGTCGTAGTGCTATGTCACATTCCACCCGCGGCGGTATGTGACATACCACCCGCAGTGGCATGTCACATTCCACACCGGCTGCCCGGTCTCAGCTCACGTAGGGCGCTCCACCCGGGAGCGCCCCGCGTCAGAAGGGGCTGAACAGCATGACCACGATCCTGGTGACCGGCGGGACCGGAACCCTCGGCCGGCTCGTCACCGCGCGGCTGCGGGCGGACGGGCACGACGTGCGGGTGCTGAGCCGGCACAGGGAGCCGTACGCCGTCGATCTGCGCCAGGGCGGTGCCGGGCTGGACGCGGCGGTCGAGGGCGTGGACACGATCGTGCACTGTGCGACCACGAAGACCGGCGGCGACGAGAAGGCGGCCGCGCATCTGATCGCGGCGGCGCGCCGGGCCGGGGTGGGTCATCTGGTCTTCATCTCGATCGTCGGTGTCGACCGGGTTCCGTTCGGCTACTACAAGGCCAAGCTCGCCATCGAGAAGGCGATCGAGGAGTCGGGGCTCGGCTGGACGGTGCTGCGGACGACCCAGTTCCACGATCTGCCGGTGATGCTGCTCAAGGCGCTGTCCAAGTCGCCGGTCGTGCTGCTGCCTGCCGATGTGCGGGACCAGCCGATCGAGGTGGCCGAAGTCGCGGACCGGCTGGCCGAGTTGGCGGTGGGCGAGCCCGCCGGGCGGGTCGAGGACATGGGCGGGCCGGAGATCCGCACCTTCGAGTCGCTGGCCCGCGCCTACCTCAAGGCGGCGGGACGCCGGCGGGCGGTCGTGAGCGTGCCGCTGTGGGGCAAGGCGTACCGGGCCTTCCGCGAGGGCGGGCACCTCACGTCGGAACACGCTGTGGGGAAGGGGACGTTCGAGGAATACCTGGCGCGACGGCAGAGGTGAGCCACCTCAGGCGACGGGTCAGCGTTCGGGAGGTGCGAACAGCTCGTCCTGAGCGCGGTCCCGTGCGGTGAGGAGCGCTCCGCGCAGCACGGCACCGCCACCGAGCTCGCCGGCGCGGACCTCGATGGGCAGCGGCGACATCCGGCGGACCCGTTCCTCCACGCGGGCGGCAAGCTCGTCTCCGCCGGCCTGTCCGACCTCGCCGCCCAGGACGACGCATCCGGGGTCGAGGATCGCCACGACGGAGGCGACACCCACGGCGAGCCGGTCGGCCAGGGCGTCCAGGAAACCGGCCGCGGACCCGGCATCGGGGACGAGCACGCCGCTTCCTGCATCCGTCCCCGAAACAACGGCCACCGCCGCCTGTACGACGGCTGCGGCGACCGGTTCGCGTTCCACACCCTCCGCCGCCACTCCGTACTCCCCCGCCAGCTCCACGATCGCCGCCGATCCCGCCAGCGAGTGGAAACCGCCCTCGCAGTCCGTCGCCGAGGGCAGTCCGCTCGACCCCGGCACCGGCAGGAAGCCGATCTCCCCGGTGCCGCCTGAGGCACCGCGCCGCAGCGCGCCGTCCAGGACCACCGCCGCGCCCGTGCCGTGCCCCAGCCACAGCAGCACGAACGTGTCCCGGTCGCGGGCCACGCCGTCGCGCTGTTCCGCCAGCGCCGCGAGGTTGGTCTCGTTCTCGACGTTGACGCGGGCCTCGGGAAAGCGTTCCTGAAGGGCTGCGCACAGGCGACGGTGCCATTCCGGCAGGCCCGAGGAGTCGCGGAGCTCGCCGGTGGACGGGTCGATCAGGCCGGGGGCGCCGATGCCGACGGTGTGCAGCCGGTCCGCCCCGGCCTCCTTCGCCACGCGTTCGACCAGCGCGACGGACTGTTCCACCGCGGGTCCGGTCCCGATGTCGCCGCCGATGGGCACGGACGCTTCGGCGAGCACCCCGCCGATCAGGTCGGAGACGACCACCCGGACGCCTTCGGTACGTACGTCCAGCGCCGCGAGGTGGGCCCGGTCGGCGACGATGCCGTACAGCCGCGCGTTCGGCCCGCGCCGCTGTTCGCCCGCCTCGCCGACCACGGTGATCAGGCCGGATGCCGTGAGGCGTTCCACGAGGTCGGCCACGGTCGGCCGGGACAGGCCGGTCAGCTGCTTCAACTGCCCTGCCGTCAACGGGCCCTCCTGCTGGAGCAGACGCAGGGCGAGCCGGTCGTTGATGGCCCGGGCGGTGCTCGGTGATGCGGGCATGCCGGGATCCTCCCAGATCGACGGGGCCGCGCAGGGGGCGGCCGGATGTCCCCGTCCCGTGGCCGCGGCCATTAATCCTCTATCTATCAGGCAGGGTCCCTGATAGTTTACGCGGCGCGAGTGAGAACCGGAGAAATTCCAGCGGGAACCGGAGGGGGCCGAGAATGGGCGACGTGGTCTACGACCTGCGCGAGGTGAGGCGGGCGCGGTACGCCGTGGCCGCCGTGTTCGCCGTGCACGGCGCGGTCACCGGCTCCTTCGCGACGCGCGTGCCGTGGATCCAGGACCACGCGGGGCTGAGCGCGGGTCAGCTGGGCTTCGCGCTCGCCTTCACGGCATTCGGCGCCTCCTGCTCCATGCCGCTGGCCGGCCGGATCAGCCACCGTTTCGGCAGCCGGACGGCGCTGCGCGGACTGATCGCGCTGTGGACGCTGGCCCTCGTGCTGCCGTCCCTCGCGCCGAACATGCCCACCCTGTGTCTGGCGATGTTCGCGTACGGCGCGAGCGCGGGCATGGCCGACGTCGCGATGAACGCGCTCGGCGTCGAGATCGAGCACCAGCTGAACAAGTCGATCATGTCCGGTCTGCACGGCATGTGGAGTGCGGGCGCCCTGATCGGCTCTGCGGGCGGCACGCTCGCCGCGCACCTCGGTTCGGACGCGCGCCTGCACTTCGCGCTGGCAGCGGCCACCCTCACCCTCCTCGGCGTGCTGGCCTGTCAGTGGGTCCTCGACCTGCAGCCCGCCGAGGACGAGGAGCCGCCGCCCCGGTTCGCGCTGCCGCCGAAGTCCGCGCTGCTGATCGGCACCGTCGGCTTCTGCGCGGTGTTCGCGGAGGGCGCCAGTCTCGACTGGTCGGCGGTCTTCCTCCGCGACCAGTTGGACACCTCGGCGGGCCTCGCCGCGGCCTGCACGACCGGTTTCATGCTCACCATGGCGCTGGCCCGGATCGCGGGCGACGCGGTGGTGAACCGCTTCGGCGCGGTCCGCACGGTGCGGGCGGGCGGCGGGTTCGCCGTGCTCGGCGGGCTGCTGATCGTCTTCGCGGGCCACCCGGCCGTGGCGATGACAGGGTTCGCGCTGCTCGGTCTCGGCATCGCCGTCGTCGTACCGCTGTGCTTCGCGGCGGCGGGCCACAGCGGCCCGAACCCGAGCCAGGCGATCGCGGGCGTCGCGACCATCACCTACACCTCGGGCCTGATCGCGCCCAGCCTGATCGGCGGGGTGGCGCAGGCGACGAGCCTGGTGGTGTCGTTCGTGCTGGTGACCGTCCTGTCCGGCGGCCTCGCGGTCTTCGCGGGGGTACTGCGCACCGGCGACCGCCGCACCCGGTCCGAGGTCGGTCCGCAGGCCGCGGCGGTTCCCGACCCGCGGCCCTGAAGCCGGAGGGACTCCCGGGCGTCGCGGGACGGAGCGGTGGGGACACTCCATCCCGAGCGGACGCTCAGGAGTCCCGGTCGGAAGGCCTGGTCAGCCCGCTATGGAGTCCAGCTGCTCGGCCGCCGGGCGCAGCGCCCAGAGGTCACCGCCGGGCGGTGCCTCCAGCTTCGGTACGGCCTTCTGCGCCGCCCTGTCCCCCGCGTCCGCCGCCGCGTGCACCACGTCGGCCGCCGCGAAGCGGTGGAACTCCAGCTCCGGGTACGGCCACGCGGCGGCCCCGGTCGCGGCGGGCAGCAGATAGTCCACGGCCTTGAACAGGCCCTGTCCGTCCGGCCCTTGATAGGCCCACAGGTTCACGCCGACGTGCCGGCCGATGGCGGCGAGCCGGGTGTACGCGACCAGGTCGAAGGTCGAGTAGTGCCAGCTCCGCGTCCGCGCGAGCTCCTGCGGCTGGCTGCCGTCGGCGGCGATCTGCGGGTCGATGCGCTTGGCGCGCGCGTCGAGGACGGTCCGCCGGGCGAGCGCCTTGTCGCCGGTCGCGTATGCGAGGGCGGCGAGCTGCATGTCGTAGAACGTGCCGTGGTTGTTGGCCGCCGCGCCCTCCTCCTTGCCGAAGTCGCTGTTCTTCAGCCAGCCGAGGAAGTCGGAGTTCCACTTGCCCATGGCGGTGCGGTCCTTGGCGCTCCAGCCCGGGGCTCCGGTCGCGAGGACGGCCTGGGCGTCGAGCACGCTCGTGTACGACTGCGAGAAGTCGATGATGCCGATGGCCCGGCCGTCGTACTTGCAGGGGATGAACTGCGCGTGGTTCAGGTTCGGGTTCATCCGGGTGGCCGGGTCGAGGAACCAGGCGCGCAGGATCTGGGCCGCCTTCTCGGCGTACTGCCGCTTGCCCGTGTAGTACCAGGCCAGGGACAGGTCGTATGTCGAGTCGAAGACGTGCTCGACGTCCTGGCGGTCGGTGCCGGAGTCGACCTCGGGGTTGCGCTGTCCGTCGCGCTGGACGTAGGGGCAGCCCCACGGGTTGTCGGCGGTCGGGGTCGTGGTGGGCCACCAGTAGGGGGCCTGGCTGAGGTAGTCGTGGACGTCGCCGCCGGGTGCGGGCTTCGGCTTGTCGACGACCGTCCAGGGGCCCTGGGCAAGCCAGTTGTCGGCGCGGGTCGTCAAGTTGCGCAGGGCGCGGCGCAGTTGGGGATCGCCCCGGTCCAGCCGGACCTTCGTCTGTTGCAGCCGGCTGCCGTCGAGGACGGCGGTGTCCGGGGCCTTCGGGGTCGCATGTGCCGAGGGGACGAGGACGGCTCCGAGACTCACCATCGCGGCCAGCAGGACGGCCGCACGGGATCTTCCTCTCATCTAGCACTCCGATCCATCGAACGACTGGTCAGGAATGTGAACACGGTTCATGAGTAGGACCGTGCGAGCGTAGAACCCCGAGGTACCCGTGACAATGGTCCGGACAGACTTCACGTACAGAGAAAGCGAAACCCCACCATGGACCTCGGCGTGCGCTGGAAGCTGCACGGAGACGGCCGAACTCCCGCGCCCGGAGCGGTGGTACGCCCCGACGAACGCCTCTCCTGGCCCCGCACGGTCGGCCTCGGCGCCCAGCACGTGGTGGCCATGTTCGGCGCGTCCTTCGTGGCCCCGGTGCTGATGGGCCTGGATCCCAACCTCGCGATCATGATGTCGGGCGTCGCGACCGTGATCTTCCTGCTCGCGACCCGCGGTCGAGTGCCCAGCTACCTGGGCTGCTCGCTGTCGTTCGTGGGCGTGGCCGCCGTGATCCGCGCGCAGGGCGGCACGAGCGCCACCGTCACCGGAGCGGTGCTCGTCGTCGGAGTGGTGCTGTTCCTCGTCGGTCTTGCCGTGCAGCGCTTCGGCGCGCGGATCATCCATGCCGCGATGCCGCCGATCGTCACCGGCGCGGTCGTGATGCTGATCGGCTTCAACCTCGCGCCCGTCACGGCCTCCACCTACTGGCCGCAGGACCAGTGGACGGCCCTGCTGGTCATGCTGTTCACCGGTCTGGCCGTCGTCTGTCTGCGCGGTTTCTGGTCACGGATCGCGATCTTCCTCGGGCTGGTCTTCGGCTACGGCATCTCGTGGGCCTTCGACCGTATCTTCGGCAAGATCCACTCGGTCGACGCGAGCGGCAGGCTCACGGATCACTGGCGGCTCGACCTCTCCGGCGTCGGCAAGGCCGACTGGATCGGACTCCCCTCCTTCCACGGGCCGTCCTTCCAGTGGTCGGCCGTCCTCGTCGCCCTGCCCGTCGTCATCGCCCTCGTCGCCGAGAACGCCGGGCACATCAAGGCGGTCGGCGAGATGACCGGCGACCCGCTGGACGACAAGCTCGGCACGGCGATCGCGGCCGACGGCATCGGCTCGGTGCTGTCCACCGCGGTCGGCGGCCCGCCCAACACGACGTACTCCGAGAACATCGGCGTGATGGCCGCGACCCGCGTCTACTCGACCGCCGCCTACTGGGCCGCCGCCGGCTTCGCCCTTCTCTTCGGCCTCTGCCCGAAGTTCGGCGCAGTGGTGGCCGCCATCCCGGGCGGCGTCCTCGGCGGCATCACCGTCATCCTCTACGGCATGATCGGCCTGCTCGGCGCCCAGATCTGGACCAACTCCCGGGTGGACCTGCGCAATCCGCTGAACCTGGTCCCGGCCGCCGCGGGCATCATCATCGGCGTCGGCAACGTCACGATGAAGTTCACCGACAACTTCTCCCTCAGCGGAATCGCGCTGGGCACGCTGGTCGTCATCACCGGCTACCACGCGCTGCGGGCGTTCGCCCCGGCCCACCTCAAGACGCAGCATCCGCTGCTGGACGAGGGGACCTCGTCGTACGACGAAGCCGCTCGGGACGACGGTCAGCGCGCCAAGTCGTAGGCGTACGACGGTGTGAACGTCCCCGGCGACCCCTTGCAGCCGTCCGACTCCCCCGGCAGCTTCACCCACAGATACGCGTCGATGCGCGCCGCGCCCGTGCTGAGCGTCGGCGCGCGGCCGATCCTGCGGCCCGCCGGGTCGCACCACTGGCCGTCGGCGGGGGCGCCGTTGCCGTTGCGGCTGGTGTCGATGACGGCGCCCAGGTCCGACGGTCCGCCGAGGGCGGCGAGGACCTGTCGGTCGTAGGCGATCTCGTCGGACGTGGTGTGGAAGTTGGAGACGTTGCTGAAGATCCCGTCGGAGGAGGCGGCCGAGGCGGCGCCCGCCTGTTTCAGCAGCGCGGCCTGTTTGCCGGGGGCGTTCCAGCCGGAGTGGCCGGCGTCGTAGTAGACCCGGGCGTTCGGGTTCACGGCCTTGAGGACGCGGCCGGCGCGGGCCAACGAGGCGAAGCGGTCGGCGCGCCCGCCCTCGGAGAGGCAGTCGGACTGGGCTATGGAGTCGGGTTCCAGGACTACGACGACCTCGCCCGAGCCCAGTCCCGCCGCGAAGTTCTCGATCCAGGCGTCGTACGCGGAAAGGTCGGGCGCCCCGCCCTCGGAGGCGCCGCCGCAGTCGCGGCCCGGTATCGCGTACGGCACCACGACCGGCACCCGGCCCTGCGCCGCGGCGCCCGAGGTGACCGCGCGGACCCGGGAGGCGATGGTCGCGGGCGTGTAGTCGGCGAACCACACCGCGGCCGGCTGGTCGGCGATGCGCGACTCTATGACCGACGTGCGCGGGTCGCCCGGGTGGGAGCGGACCCAGTCGAGCACCTGGGAGTCGGGGTGGCGGTAGAGGCGGGCGGACACGGCGGCCGGCTGCCGCTTCTTCTCCGTCTTCGTCGGCGAAGGACTGGCCTTCTTCGACGAACTCGGCGTCGGCGAGGCGGACTTGGTGGCCGTGGCCGACGGGGACGGCACCACCGGCAGCTGCTCCAGCCGCGGCGAACTGGTCACCTCGGGCTTCGCCTCGTCGGCGCCACGGCCGTCGTCGAGGGCCGAGACCATGCCGGTCACCGTTCCGACGGCGACCACGACCGAGGCCGCCGCGACCATGGCACCGCGCCGGGCGGCGCGCCTGCGCTCGGCCCTGCGTGCCGCCAGCCGCTGCGCGCGTAAGCCTGGCACCGTACCGCTCCCCCCACTTTTCCGGCCCTGCGACTCGTGCGTTCCCCCGTTCTGGGGAAGCGCCGGGCCCGCCGACATTCCCGTCAGCCTATGACTGGGACCCTTCCCCCATGGGGCAATTGGAACAGTTCACCAAACCCGTGGACACAGTCGACACAGTCGTCTCACGTATGCGCGCACTGGACGCCACCCTGCCCGAGCGCGACGGCGTGGCCGTCTTCAACCGCGTCTACCTCGCCGTCACCGAGGCGGTCGACCGGCGTATCGACGGCGGTGGGTTCCCGGACTCCCGGGCCGCGATCACGCTGGACGTGCGGTTCGCGGAACGCTATCTGGCCGCCGTCGACGCGGTCGCCCGCGAGCGTCGACCGCCGGCCTGCTGGCGGCCCCTGTTCCAGCTGCGCCGTCATCCCGGAGTACGTCCGCTGCAGTTCGCGCTTGCGGGCATCAACGCGCACATCGGCCACGACCTGGCGCTCGCCGTGGTGGACAGTTGTCGTAGCCTCGGCTGCGAACCGGCCGAGCTGGAGGACGAGTTCGACCGCGTGGGTGACCTCCTCGTCTCGCTGGAGGAGCGCATCCGCGAAGATCTGATGCCGGGCCCCGACCTCCTCCAGATCGCCGACCCGCTGACCCATCTGCTCGGCGCGTGGAGCCTCGAGCGCGCCCGGGACGCCACCTGGACCGCGGCGCGTGCGCTGTGGGCCCTGCGCGGACTGCCGGACGTCGCCGCCGAGTTCACCGAGCGCCTGGACACAGCGGTGGGCTTCGCGGGCCGCATGCTGCTCACGCCGCTGCCGGACTGATCCGGCCACTCCTCCGCCGAGGCCCCTCAACTCCTGGATGAACGTTGTACGTTCGACAGAAGCGGACCTACTGCAAAGGAGCACAGGTATGCCGGTACGGCTCGGACTCGGACTCCCCCAGAACAAGCAGTACGACCTCGGCAGGGACGTCCCCGACGTCGCGCGCACCGCCGAGGAGATCGGCTACGAGAGCCTCTGGGTGTACGAGCGGCTGCTGGTCCCGGATCCCGCCATCCAGGGCCTGTACGGCATCGAGGGCCTGCCCTGGCCGGACGCGTACCGTGGCGTCGCCGAGCCCCTGGTCACGCTGACCCTCGCCGCCGCGGCCACCCGGCGGGCCCGGCTCGGCAGCAGCGTCCTGGTCGCCCCGCTGCATGTGCCGTTCCAGCTCGCCAAGGCCCTGGCCACGCTGGACGCGGCGAGCGGCGGCCGGGTCGTCGCGGGCCTGGGCACGGGCTGGTCGCTCGACGAGTACGCGGCCGCCTCCGTGCGCCCCTTCGAGGAGCGCGGCCAGGTCCTGGACGAGCTGATCGAGGTGTGCCGCGCGGTCTGGGGCCCGGACCCGGTGTCGTACGAGGGACGCGTCACGACGATCAACCCGTCCGTCGTCGGGCCCAAGCCCGCCCGGCCCATCCCGATCCTGCTGGCGGCCGGTTCCAAGAAGGCCAGGCGCCGCCTCGTCGACCATGCCGACGGCTGGCTGCCGGTCGGCATGGGGGGTCCCGAGGCGCTGGCCGCGCAGTGGAAGGAGCTGCAGGAACTGGCCGCCGAACGCGGGCGCACCGAGCCGATCCAGACGGTTCTGCGCGCCAACACCCGCTACCGGCCGGGGGGTTACGTAGGCGCCGACCGTCAGCCCTTCCACGGCAGCGTCGACCAGATCGTCGAGGACCTGGTCGCGCATGCCGAGGTCGGAATCGACGAGATCCTCGTCGATCTCCAGCACGACCTGCGCGACGCCCAGGAGCTCAAGGACCTCGCCGCCGAGGTGTACGAGAAGGCACGTGCCGCCGGGATCTAGTCCTCCGGCAGCTCGACCGGCGCGATCTCCTCGTACACGTCACCCGGGCCCGGGTTGGTCGCGTCGGTCGTGCCACCGAGGTGGTGCATGACGCCCCAGACCGCGTTCAGCGCGGTCTGGATCGCGCCCTCGGCCCAGCCGGCCGTCCAGGAGATGTCGTCGCCGGCGAGGAAGATGCCCCGCTTGTCCTCGGGCAGCCGGTCCTGCATGAAGTGCGTGAACAGGCGCCGCTGGTAGCGGTAGTGGCCGGGCAGGTTGGCCTTGAACGCGCCCATGAAGTACGGCTCGTTCTCCCAGGACACGGTCACCGGGTTGCCGATGATGTGCTTGCGGATGTCGACCTTCGGATAGATCTCGCCGAGCGACTTCAGCATGACCTCCATCCGCTCGTTCGCGGACAGCGGCAGCCACTTCAGGCTGTCGTCGCACCAGGTGTAGGAGAGGCAGATGACGGCCGGCTTGTCGGGACCGTCGTCGAGGAGGTAAGTCCCGCGCGTCATACGGTCGGTGAGCGTCATCGACATGACGTCCCGGCCGGTCTCCTCGTCCTTGTCCAACCAGAACGGCCGGTCGACGGGCACGAAGAGCTTCGACGACTCCATGTAGTGGGTCCGCTCGATCGCCGTCCAGTGGTCGATCGGGAAGAGCGAGTCGTCGCAGGCGATCTTCGAGAGCAGCATCCAGGACTGGGCGGTGAAGATCGCCGCCTTGTACGTACGGATGTCTCCGTTGGCGTCCGTCACGGTGATGCGGTTTTTCGCCGTGCGGTGCAGCCGGGTCACGGCCGGGCGCGGTTCGCCGTTCTCGTGCAGCTTCGCCAGCGAGGTCCCGTGGGCCCAGTGGACGATCTTCTCCGGCTCGCGCTCCCACATGCGCAGCGGCAGCTGCTGGCTGCCGCCGACGATGCCGCGGTGGTGGTCGTCGGCCTCGGTGTAGACGACGCGGAGGATCTCCAGGATGGAGTTGGGGAAGTCGGTGTCCCAGCCGCCGGTACCGAAGCCGACCTGGCCGAAGATCTCGCGGTGCCGGAAGGACTTGAAGGCCTCCGAGTCGCAGAGGAAGCCGTAGAAGGTCTGGTTGTCGAGCTTCTCGACCAGCTTCGCCCAGATCTCGCGGATGCGCGGCACGTCGCGCTCGCGCATCGCGCGGTTCATGTCGGAGAAGTCGGCGCCCTCTTCGAGGCACTTGTTCCAGGCGGCGGCGACATCGCGGTAGACCTGCGGCAGGTCGTCGATCGTCTCGGCGTAGTGCGACTCGCCCTTGAGGTCGACGACGGTCGAAGGGGTCGCCTCCGCAAGGGGGTTGGGGAAGGGCTGGGTCTTCAGGTCCACCAGGTCGATGTAGTGCTGGAGCGCCGTGGAGGAGGGCGGGAAGCGCATCGCGCCCATCTCGGCGGTGAGCCCGTCGGTGCCGGGGCCGTCGAAGCCGACGGTCCGCAGGCGCCCACCGATCCGGTCGGCCTCGTACACGACGGGCTTGAGACCCATCTTCATCAGCTCGTACGCGGCCACGATGCCGGACAGGCCGCCGCCGATGACCGCGACCTCGGTGCCGAGCTCGGTCGCCGGTATCTGGCCGAGGCCCGCCGGATGGGCGAGGAAGTCGTCGTACGCGTACGGGAAGTCCGGGCCGAACATGGTGATCGGCGGCTGGTGCTCGTCTGCGTGCTCGACGGCGTTGGGCACGGTGGACGTCATGGGGTACGGACTCCTTGCACGAAAGCTACTGAGGGGAGGCTTTTTCTGCGGGGCTTCAGACCAGGGACCCGTAGAGGCCGGGGCGGCGGTCCTTCAGGTACGGGTTCGCCTCGCGGGAGGCGGCGAGGAAGGCGGGGTCGGCGTCGGCGAAGACGAGCTCCTCGCCGCGGCCGGCCCGGGCCCGGGCGACCCCGTCGGGACCGGCCAGCGCGGAGAGCCCGACGAAGTCGAACTCACCTTCCTGGCCGACCCGGTTGACGTAGGCGACGTACATCTGGTTCTCGAAGGCACGCACCGGGATCATCGACTCGGCGACGAACTGGAAGGGGTGCATCTGCGCCGTCGGGACGACCAGGAGGTCGGTGCCGGCCAGGGCGTGGGCGCGGACGTTCTCCGGGAACTCGACGTCGTAGCAGATCATGAGGCCGATGCGGAGGCTGCCCAGCTCGGCCTGGACGACCGGCTGCTCTCCCGGCGTGAAGTGCTCGCGTTCGAAGCAGCCGAAGAGGTGGGTCTTGCGGTAGTTCGCGAGGCGGATGCCCTCGGCGGAGATCAGCTGGGCGGAGTTGAAGACCGTCTCGCCGTCCCGCTCCGGATACCCGTACGCGATCGCGAGCCCGTGCCGTCCGGCGAGGTCGGCGATCGCGTCCGCGGAGTCGCCGTCGGCGGGCTCGGCGAGGCGGCCGATGTCGTCGCCGATCGCATAGCCGGTCAGGAACATCTCCGGCGCCACCAGCAGCCCGGCCCCCGCGGCGGCGGCACGGCCCGCGGCAGCGTCGAGGACCTTGAGGTTCTCGACGACGGAGCCGGGGCGTCCGGAGCTCTGGAGCAGGGCGGTGCGCATGCTGGTTCCTCAACGGTACGGAAGGGTTCTGGGGGTCACTTAGACGGTACGGGCGCGGGGCTCGGACCAGCAAGAAGGAGCCGTTGCGCGCTGATGAGCGGTTCGTTGCGTGCGGCGTCCGTCCGGCGGCGATTCGTTGCGCGCCGTCAGGCGTAGTTCCGGTCCTCCTGGAGGCGCAGGGCGCGGTGGTGCCCCCGCCGGGCGGCGGAGGCGGGGTGCCGACTCGGGCGCGATGTGGTCGGGGCGCGGCGCCGGGACAGTGGTGAGCGTCCGCTTCACCTGCAGAAAGGACCGTCATGCAGCGTCGTACTCGCACGAGGATCGCCGTGCTCGGGGCCGTGCTCCTGCTCACCGCCGGCGCGACAGGAGCCGCCGTGGCATCCGGAGACGGCGGCCCCCCGCAACGAGAGGCCGCCGCGCTCACCGGAACCGCGAAGCTCTACCGCGTCGCGGGCGACGACATCACCTTCACTTTCGACGCCCATCTCGCGGCGAAGGACAACGACAACCCGCTCAAGGCCACCGGCAGCTTCCGCTGGAGCCACTACGCGGCGAACGGCGAGGGCGGCTGGGCGAAGGCGAAGGTCGACTGCCTGGTCACCGGCGGCAAGGTGGCCGTCGTCTCCGGCGTCATCACGGACACCGATCTGGACGGGGTCAAGGGTCACCGCGTGGGCATCACCGTCCACGACACGGGCGGTGTCGACCGGCTCGGGTACAGCTGGGCGGCGAGCGAGGACATGGGGCCGAAGGACCTGCCCAAGTGCGTGAGTTCGGCGCCGTTCGAGAAGGTCAGGAAGGGCACCGGCGATTTCAGGGTCGTGCCTTGGCAGCCGGGCTTCTAGTCAGGGCCAGCAGCACCGCCGTCACCAGATACGGCAGCGCGAACAGCGCGAAGGCGGTGCTGTGTTCGGTCCTCGTCGCGATCGCCGCATAACCGGCGTACACGGCGACCGTGACCAGTTCCGTGCCCAGGCCCGCGACCGAGGTGAGGGTGGCCCGGCCGGTGTCGTCGATGCGCTGCTGGAGGCGGACGTCGGCCAGGACGGTCGCCAACTGGAAGCCGCCGAAGGCGAGGGCGACAAGGCCGAGGGCGACCGGGGTCCGGGCCGCGGCGCCCACGGCCAGCGCCACGGCCGCTCCGCCGAGCAGCCAGGCGAGTCCCGGCGTCCCGAGGCGTTCGAACCGGCCGGACAGCAGGCTCCCGGCCGTCGCGCCAGTCCAGATCAGCAGGAGCAGATACGGCACCGTCGCCTCGGCCACGCCGGTGTCCCGCGCGAGCAGCGGTGTGTACTCGTCGAGCGCGCTCCATACGGAGCTGACGACGGGGATGAGCAGGATCGCCCCGCGCAGCGACCGGTCCCGCCGGACCTCCGCGAGCCCGGCCTTCAGGGTCACGGCCCAGCTGTCGCCGCCGCTCTCCCCCGGCACCCGGTGCTCCGGGAACCGGGCTGCCGTCGCGGCGGAGGCCAGACAGGCCAGCACGCTCGCCGCGCCGACGGCCGGGTAGCCGCCCCAGGCGAACACGGGCCCGGCGAGGCCCATCGCCGCCATGACCGCGACGAGCCCCGCGGCCCGGGCCCGGCCCATGACGTGGGCGTACCGATCGGCCGTACCGAGCCGCTCCAGCTCCTCGTAGACGAGGGCCTCCAGCGCACCGGAGCCGAGCGCTCCGCGCGCGCCCCACAGCACGAAGCCGAGGGCGAAGGCCCAGTACGACGGGGTGAGCACCCACAGGGCGAAGCCGGCCGCGGTGAGCAGCGGCCCGACCCAGAGCAGCAGCCGCCGGGAGACGGCGTCGGCCCAGGCGCCGGAGGGCACCTCCAGCACCACGCCGGTGATCGACCAGATGGCGAACAGCGAGGACAGCTGCCAGACGGACAGACCGGTGTCGCTGAACAGCAGCGCGTACACCGGGTAGAGCAGGACGAAGTCGTCGAGGAACGCGTAGCCGTACAGCGTGGCCGTGAGCCGCCGCACGCCGGTGGCGGCGGGCACGCGTGCAGGTGAGAGTGTCATGAGGCCTTCCCGCAGGGACAGTTCGGACGCTCGGAGTACGGCGTCCGAGGCGGCCCTCGGGAGGCACGGCTGGTGGATCAATGTCGCCAGGTCATGTCACCGATGGTAGACAGACCCGGCGCACCCGTCAGGGGTATTACGTCGGCGAACCCGACGAGAAGCGGCGCAGCAGCGGCGACAGCACCAGCACGGACTTGGTGCGCTCGACGAACGGCTCCCCGGCGATCCGCTCCAGGACCCGCTCGAAGTGCCGCATGTCGGAGGCGAAGACCTGGACGATCGCGTCCGCGTCGCCGGTGACGGTCGACGCGGCCACGACCTCCTGGTAGCGCTCCAGGCCCCGCCGGATGACCTCCGGCGAGGTGTTGTGCCGGCAGTAGATCTCGACGAACCCCTCGGTCTCCCAGCCGAGGGCCGACGGGTCCACCCGTACGGTGAACCCGGTGATGGCACCGGTGGCGCGCAGCCGGTCCACGCGCCGCTTCACGGCGGGCGCGGACAGGCCGACGAGCTGCCCGATGTCCGCGTAGGAGCGGCGGGCGTCCTCGGCGAGGGCGTGCACGATGCGTTCGTCGAGATCGTTCAGCACTGGGGGTCGTTCACTTCACTTCTGGTGGCGCGGGCACTTCAGGTGTTTGCGGGCACTTCCGGTGCGGCGAGGCGGGATCGCCGATACCCGTACCCGAAGTAGAACACGAGCCCGACGGCCATCCAGACACCGAAGACCACCCAGGTGACGGCGGACAGGCTGCCCATCATCCAGACGCAGAACGCGAAGCCCAGCGCGGGCAGGACCGGCGAGAGCGGGACGCGGAAGGTGCGGGTCATGGTCGGGCGGGTCCGGCGCAGCACCACCACGGCGATGTTGACCAGGGCGAAGGCGAAGAGCGTGCCGATGCTGGTGGCGTCGGCGAGCTGCCCGAGCGGGATCGCGGCGGCGAGCACACCGCAGAACAGCGACACGATCACGGTGTTGGCGCGGGGCGTGCCGGTCTTCGGGTGGACCTTGGCGAACACCTTGGGCACGAGCCCGTCGCGGGACATCGCGAAGAGGATGCGGGTCTGGCCGTAGAGCACGGTCAGCACGACGCTCGCGATGGCGATGACGGCGCAGGCCGCGAGCAGGGTGCCCCAGAAGCTCTGTCCCGTGACGTCCCGCATGATCTGGGCGAGCGCGGCTTCGGAGTCGTTGAACCGCCGCCAGGGCTTGGCACCGACGGCGACGGCCGCGACGAGCACGTACAGCGCGGTGACGATGACCAGCGACAGCATGATGGCGCGGGGCAGGTCGCGCTGTGCGTTCGTCGCTTCCTCACCGGCGGTGGAGGCCGCGTCGAAGCCGATGTACGAGAAGAACAGCGTCGCCCCGGCGGCGCTCACACCCGCCATGCCGAGCGGCATGAAGTGCTCGTAGTTCCCGGACCTGAACCCCTGGATGCCGATCGCGCAGAACAGCACCAGCGCGGCGATCTTCACGCACACCATGACGGTGTTGGCACGCGCGGATTCCCGGGCGCCACCGATCAGGAACGCCATGGCAAGGAGGACGACGATCAGCGCGGGCAGGTTGAAGACGCCGCCGTCACCGGGCGGGGCCGACAGGGCGTCCGGGATCGTGACCCCGATCGTCCCGTCGAGCAGCTCGTTGAGGTACTCGCCCCAGCCGACGGCCACGGCGGCGACCGAGACGCCGTACTCCAGGACCAGACACCAACCGCAGATCCAGGCGATCAGCTCGCCCATCGTTGCGTATGCGTACGAGTACGAGGAGCCGGAGACCGGGATGGTGCCCGCCAGCTCGGCGTACGAGAGGGCCGAGAAGAGCGCCGTGAGACCGGCGATCACGAAGGAGAGGGTGACGGCGGGACCGGCCTTGGGGACGGCCTCGCCGAGGACCACGAAGATGCCGGTGCCGAGGGTGGCACCGATGCTGATCATGGTGAGCTGCCACAATCCGAGGGAGCGCCGCAGGCTGCCACCCTCGCCCTGGCCGCCCTCCGCGACCAGGCGTTCCACCGGCTTGCGCCGCATGAGGCGCGCGACGGCGCCCGGGGACTGTGGGGCTGTCGGGGTGCGGTCGGTCGGGGGTGCGCCTTGATCCAGCACGCGCTGACTCCTTCGTCGCTGCTGTCTGGGCGGCGGGGACCGGCGGCATGCCTGCGCGAGCAGGAACCCACCGAGCGGGGTCCCCGCCACGCCACGTACAGCGCATGACCCTATTTGCCAGGCCTTCACGGGCGTAATGCAGCAACCTTGCGCATACCCGCAAGATCCTTGCGTTCATCGCATCCGTGCGCGGTTTCGTTGCGCGGGCGTTTTCGGACGTTGCGAGGGGACGGTTACGCCAACCGCTTCGTCAGGAACGTGCACGGGTCGACGCATTCGTGCTCCACGCCGTCCGTGCCGACGTACGTGTAGCGGTCCAGGTAGTCGACCACCGGGCGGTATCCGAGCCGGGCGTACAGCGTGGCGGCGCGCGGGTTGTCCCTGCCCACGCCGATGCCGACCACCGGCAGGTCCCGCTCCCGGGCCAACTCCTCGGCGGCACGGATCAGTTGGGTGCCGATGCCGCGCGAGCGCAGTTCCTCCGGCCAGACGCCCAAACCGCCGATCTCGGGGCAGTCCACGGTGACTTCGGGAGCGTCGCAGCCGATCCAGCGCATCTCCGTGTGCCCGACGGGCCGCCCGTCCAGCCAGGCGACGAGGTACGTGCACTCCCCCGCCTCCTGGCGCGCGAACCGGCGGGCGTGGAAGGACGTGGCCGCGGTCGCGCCCATGTACCGGTCGAGCAGCGGCACATCGGCGGCCCGGCAGACGGTGATCTCCATGCCCCCGACGGTAGAGCCCCGGCACGCGTACGGCTCCCGAATTTCAACGGGGGCCGTACGCCAGGGACTTGGCTCAGCTCCAGCTGGCATGCAGCGGCTTGCCCTCCGCGTAGCCGGCGGCGCTCTGGATGCCGACGACGGCCTTCTCGGCGAACTCCTCCAGGGAGCCCGCGCCGGCGTAGGTGCAGGAGGAGCGGACGCCCGCGATGATCGAGTCGATCAGGTCCTCGACGCCCGGCCGGACCGGGTCGAGGAACATGCGGGAGGTCGAGATGCCCTCCTCGAACAGCGCCTTGCGGGCACGGTCGTACGCCGACTCGTCGGACGTCCGGTTGGCCACGGCCCGCGCGGACGCCATGCCGAACGACTCCTTGTAGAGGCGGCCGTTGGCGTCCTGCTGCAGGTCGCCCGGCGACTCGTACGTCCCCGCGAACCAGGACCCGACCATCACGTTGGACGCACCGGCCGCGAGCGCCATGGCGACGTCGCGCGGGTGCCGGACACCGCCGTCGGCCCACACGTGCTTGCCGTACTTCTTGGCCTCGGCCGCGCACTCCAGAACCGCGGAGAACTGCGGCCGGCCGACGCCGGTCATCATGCGGGTGGTGCACATGGCGCCGGGTCCGACACCGACCTTGATGATGTCGGCGCCGGCCTCGATCAGATCCCGCACACCCTCCGCGGCGACGATGTTGCCGGCGACGATCGGCACCTGCGGGTCGAGCGCCCGCACCACCTTGATCGCGGCGATCATCGACTCCTGGTGGCCGTGCGCGGTGTCGATGACGAGCGTGTCCACGCCCGCGTCGAGCAGCTGCTTGGCCTTGCCCGCGACGTCGCCGTTGATGCCGACGGCGGCGGCGATGCGCAGCTTGCCGTTCGCGTCGACGGCCGGGGTGTACAGCGTGGCGCGCAGGGCGCCCTTGCGGGTGAGGATGCCGGCGAGGCGGCCGTCCTTGTCGACGGCGGGCGCGTAGCGGCGGTTGGCGTGGTCCAGGCGGTTGAAGGCCTCGCGCGGGTCGATGTCCGCGTCGAGCAGCAGCAGGTCCTTGGACATGACGACCTCGAGCTGCGTGAAGCGGTCGACGCCGGTCAGGTCCTGGTCGGTGACGACACCGACGGGCCGGCCCGCCTCGTCGACGACCACACCGGCGTTGTGCGCCCGCTTGGGCAGCAGGGCCAGTGCGTCGGCGACGGTCTGGTGCGGGGTGAGAACGATCGGGGTGTCGAGCACGTGATGGCGGCTCTTCACCCAGGAGACGACGTCGGTGACGACCTCGATCGGGATGTCCTGCGGGATGACCACGAGCCCGCCGCGCCGGGCCATGGTCTCGGCCATGCGGCGCCCGGCGATGGCGGTCATGTTGGCGACGACCAGCGGGATCGTGGTGCCCGTGCCGTCCGGGGAGCTGAGGTCCACGCCCTGCCGCGAGCCGACCGCACTGCGGCTCGGAACCATGAAGACGTCGTCGTACGTCAGGTCGTACGCGGGCTGGATGTCGTTGAGGAAACGCACGTGCTGCACATCCCAGTCGTTCAGAGGTGGCCCCCGGACAGGTCAGCCAGGGGGAAGAGCACGTACTTCATTGTCCCATGTCGACGGGTATGCACGGCCTGGTCGGAACGTCCAGGCAGGCCGACGGACCGTTCGTGTCATCCTCCGACATCGCCCTGAGGTCGGTGCTGATCAGCCCAGCGTCATCACGACGGCCAGACCCGTGTCCGTGTCGCGCCAGTGGGCCGCCGCGTCGGCGAAGATCTCCTGCAGAACACCCCAGCCCTTGGGATCGGCCGCCGCATACGCCTGCCAGTTCCGCACGAGGATCAGCCGTCCCCGCTCGGCGGGCCACCATGACAGGTCGGTCAGGCAGTCGGCGAGGGCGTCCCAGTTGGCGCCGAACCAGTCGGGCAGCCGCAGCGCGACCGCGCTCGCCGCCATGAGCCCGGCCTTGTCCAGGACTCCGGACAGCTCCAGAACGGCCGTCTCCCAGCCCGCGTCGCGGGCTTCGTCCAGGGCTCGCTGCGCCGGCAGTTCGGCGGGCCAGGACAGCACGCCGGGTGGCGTGTCCCCCGACAGGACCTGGACGAGCGGGTCGTGGGTCATCTCAGCACCGCCCTGAACGACGAGTAGTGATCACCGGTGTAGTAGATCTCGTCGCCCGCCCGATGACAATCCGCCGGGCCCTGCGCTCGCGCGAGCCCGACGTGTTCGCCCCTCCGTCGGGGTCCCCTCCGTCAGGGCCCGTCCGGATCCGCCCTGTTGAGCGCCGGCTTCGGTGTCTGACCCGCCGTCATCAGGACGTCCGCCGCCGACGTGTCCGTCACCAGGCTGGTGACGAGCCCCGAGCGCAGCACCGCGTCGATGGCGGACGCCTTGCGCGACCCGCCCGCGATCGCGACGACCTCGGGGATACGACGGAGCTGGTCCGCCTTGACGGTGATGCACCGCTCGCCGAGGTCCCGGCCGACGCGGCGCCCCTCGGAGTTGAAGAGGTGCGCGGACATCTCGGCGGCGACGCCGAGCGAGGCGTAGTGCGCGCGCTCCTCGTCGCTGAGCATGTCGTGCACCGTGGAGATGCCCGGCTCCCAGGAACCGATGGAGACGCAGGCGACGGTGACCTTGTCGAAGTACTCGAAGGCCCGGGCGATCCCGGTCTGGTTGCGCAGCGCCGCCGCGGTCGCCGCGTCCGGCAGCAGCATCGGCGCGTAGATGGGGTGCGCGTCGCCGCCGGACACCTGCGCGGCCCGGCGCACGGCCTCGACGGAGCCGCGCTCGGCGGTCCCGGCGTCGTACACGCCCGTCAGCTGCACCACCGTGCACGGCGGCAGCCGGTCCAGGGCCGCGGCCATGTGGATGGTGGAGCGGCCCCAGGCAAGGCCGAGCACGTCGCCCTCGTTGACGAGTTCGCCGAGCAGGTCGGCGGCCACCTCACCGAGGTTCTCCGGGTCGGGCGAGTCCTCGGCCTCGGCCGGCGACTCGACCACGACGGCGTGCCTGAGGCCGTAGCGGGCGCGCAGCGCGTCCGAGCGCTCGGCGTCCAGCTCGGCCGGGACGCGGATCTCGATGCGTACGAGATCCCGTTCGAGAGCCGTCTCCAGGACCCGGGCCACCTTGAAGCGGCTGACGCCGAACTCCTCCGCGATCTGGATCTTGGACTTGCCCTCGAGGTAGAAGCGGCGGGCCATGGCCGCCGCCTGCACCAGCTCAGCGGGTCCCATCCGCACTGCTGACCGGCCCGCCGACATACCCGACACGGCGATCTCCTCACTGCTGTTCACACTCTGGATTCGCCGTTCATCCTTGCAGATCCGGCGCAGTTGATCCGCCCCGATGGGCTCCGTTCACGTACCTGTGGCTCAGTGGTCGCATGCCCAGGACGCCTTCGCGGTCACCGCCTCCGCCTGGTTGCGCAGTGCACGTACCGCCTCGGCCGGGTCGTCGGCGTTGTACACCGCCGAACCCGCGACGAAGACGTCCGCGCCGGCCTCCGCACAGCGCTCGATGGTGGCGGCGGAGACTCCGCCGTCGACCTGGAGCCACAGCTCGAGACCGTGCTTGCTGATCAACTCGCGGGTGCGGCGAATCTTCGGGAGCATGATGTCGAGGAACGCCTGCCCGCCGAAGCCCGGCTCCACGGTCATGATCAGCAGCATGTCGAGCTCGGGGAGCAGGTCCTCGTACGGCTCGATGGGCGTCGCGGGCCGAAGCGCCATGGAGGCGCGCGCGCCCTTGGCCCGGATCTCCCGGGCGAGTCGCACCGGAGCGGTGGCCGCCTCGACGTGGAAGGTGACGGATCCGGCCCCCGCTTCGACGTACTGCGGGGCCCAGCGATCGGGGGCCTCGATCATCAGATGGCAGTCCAGCGGGGTGTCCGTCGCACGGGCCAGGGACTCTACGACCGGCACACCGAGCGTGAGGTTCGGGACGAAATGGTTGTCCATGACGTCTACGTGGAGCCAGTCGGCTCCTTCGACCGCCTTCGCCTCGTCCGCGAGGCGGGCGAAGTCGGCGGACAGGATGCTGGGGTTGATCTGCACGGCCATGACCCAAGCCTGCCATGTCCGGGCACGTTTGTTCGCGCCGGTCCAGACCTAAGCCGTTCATCGGATGTTGTCCGCGGGCGACGCGTGCCATGCTGGGCCGCCGACCGGCACCACGTACGGCCACGGGGGTCGCCATGAGGCAACTCGACGTTTGGAAGCGGAACTCCATTCGGTTCGTGTGCGGACGGCGCTCCAAGTGGCTGATCGTGGTCCTGTGGCTGGTGGTCCTCGTGATCGCGGCCCCGTTCGGGATGAAACTCAACGACGCCCAGGACAACGACGCCCAGTCCTGGCTGCCCGGCTCCGCGGAGTCCACCCAGGTTCTCAACGCTTCCGAGGACTTCAGGCCCGAGCAGATCCCGGCGGTCGTCGTCTACGCACGCCCGGGCGGACTGACCGTCCAGGACCGGCAGCAGATCGCCGAGGACGCCCGCCAGATCAAGGCGCTGCACGACCACGGCATCCGCGGCGCGGAGACCCGTGGGCCCGTCTACGACCGGCAGACGGCACCGCGGGCCGCGCAGATCTACGTGCCGATCACCATGGACGCGCAGGGCTGGCAGCGCATCGCGCCCGCGGTCGACTCGATCCGCGACCAGACGGGCAAGGGCGGCGGCGGGCTCGCCGTGCACATCACGGGGCCGGGCGGCACGTCCGCCGACTTCTCCAAGGCCTTCGAGGGCATCGACTCGACGCTGCTGTTCTCCGCGATGGCCGTCGTGATCGTGATGCTGCTGATCACGTTCCGCAGTCCGACCCTGCTGTTCGTGCCGCTGATCGGAGTGGTGGCGGCCCTGTTCACGGCGCAGGCGCTGATCTATCTGCTCGCGAAACACGCCGGTCTGACCGTCAACGGCCAGAGCGCGGGCATCCTGACGGTGCTCGTCTTCGGTGCGGGCACCGACTACGCGCTGCTGCTGGTGGCCCGCTACAGGGAGGAGCTGCGCCGCCACACGAGCCGGCACGAGGCGATGGAGCTGGCCATGAACCGGGCCGGCCCGGCGGTCATGGCCTCCGGTGCGACGGTCGTCCTGAGCATGCTGGTCCTGCTGGTCGCCGAGATGAACTCGACCCGGGGCCTCGGCCCCGTGGCAGCCATCGGCGTCGCGATCGCGCTGCTGGCCATGCTCACCCTCTTCCCGGCCCTGCTGCTTATCTTCGGCCGCTGGATCTTCTGGCCGGCGATCCCTCACCACGGGTCCGCCGATCCGACCAAGAGCGGCGTCTGGGCCCGCATGGGCCGCGCCATCGCCCGCCGTCCACGCATGGTCTGGAGCATCACGGCGGCGGTGCTCATCGCACTGTCTCTCGGCCTGTTCCAGCTGCGCGCGTCGGGAATCGCCAACGCGGACGCCTTCACCAACACCCCGGACTCGATCACCGGCCAGAAGGTCTCCGCACGCTACTTCCCGGCGGGCACCGGCGATCCGCTCGTCATCGTCTCCGACAAGGCGCAGGCCGAGCAGGTGGGCCGGGCCGTCGCCGCGGACCGCGGGGTCGTCCCGCAGAGCATCGGCGTACCGCCCGGCACCACGCCCGAGCAGAACGGGCAGGTGCTGTTCGAGGCGACCATGCGCGCCCCGGCCGACAGCGACGCGGCCAAGGCGACCGTGGAGCGGGTCCGCGACGCGGTGCACGCCGTGCCCGGCGCCGACGCCCAGGTGGGCGGCGGCACGGCAGCCCTGCTGGACATGGAGAACGCCCAGACACACGACAACTACCTGGTCATCCCCCTGGTCCTGGCCGTCGTCCTGCTGGTGCTCGGCATCCTGCTGCGCGCCCTGGTGGCCCCGCTGCTGCTGATCGGGACGGTCATACTGTCCCTGGCCACGGCACTGGGCCTGAGCGCCCTGGCCTTCCGGTACGTCTTCGACTACGCGGGCGAGGACGTGGCCTTCCCGCTGTTCGTCTTCGTGTTCCTCGTCGCGCTGGGCATCGACTACAACATCTTCCTGACCACTCGTATCCACGAGGAGGCCAAGCGTCAGGGCACCCGCCCCGGCGTGGTCACGGGCCTGGCCGCGACCGGTGCGGTGATCACCTCGGCCGGCCTGGTCCTCGCCGGGACGTTCGCCGCCCTGGGCACACTGCCGATGGTGGGCTTCGCCGAGATCGGCTTCGCGGTCGCACTGGGCGTACTGCTGGACACCTTCGTCGTCCGCTCCGTGCTGGTCACCTCCCTCTTCCTCGACGTGGGCAAGAAGGTGTGGTGGCCGCACCATCTGGCGCACGAGGACGGGGAGACCCGCGCCGCCGAGGCGGTCGGCGCGAAGGTCAGCCAGTCCTCCGAATGAGGGCCAGGTACATGGCGTCGGTCCCGTGCAGATGCGGCCACAGCTGGACGTCGGGACCGTCGCCGAGGTCCGGCATGCCCGGCAGGAGGGGGCGCGCGTCGATCAGCTCCGCCTCGGGGTGCTGCTTGAGCAGGTCGTCGACGACCGCCCGGGTCTCCGCAAGGTGCGGCGAGCAGGTCGCGTAGCCGATGACACCGCCGACCCGCACCGCGTCCAGGGCGGAGCGCAGCAGGTCACGCTGGAGCGGACCGAACCCCTCCAGGTCCTCGGGACGGCGCCGCCAGCGCGCCTCTGGCCGCCGCCGCAGGGCGCCGAGCCCGGTGCAGGGCACGTCCATCAGCACGCGGTCGAAGGAGCCGGGCCGCCACGGCGGCCGGGTCCCGTCGGCGGCGATGACCTGGTAGGGCCCGGGATTGCCGTGCAGCGCCTTGGCGACCAGCCCGGCCCGGTGCGGCTGCTTCTCGGAGGCGAGCAGTACGGCACCCCGCTCGGCGGCGAGCGCGGCAAGCAGCGCGGCCTTGCCACCGGGCCCGGCACACCCGTCGAGCCACTTCCCGTCGGGCCCGTCGAGGGGCGCATTGGCCAACGCCAGCGCCACGAGCTGACTGCCCTCGTCCTGTACGCCCGCGCGCCCCTCCCGCACGGCCTGGATGGCCCCGGGCTCCCCGCCCTCGCTCAGCCGCACGGCATACGGCGACCAGCGCCCGGCCACCGCGGCCTCCTCGCCGAGCAGTTCCTCGGTGGTGGCCCGTCCGGGGCGCGCGACCAGGGTGACCTCGGGCCGCTCGTTGTCGGCCGCCAGCAGCTGCTCGATGCCGGCCCGGCCGCCGCCGAGCGAGTCCCACAGCGCGGAGACGACCCAGCGCGGATGCGAGTGCACGACGGCGAGATGGTCCTCGGGATCATCGTCGTACGGCGGCGCCACGCGCTCGATCCAGGTGTCGAGGTCGTCCTGCGCGACCTTCCGCAGCACGGCGTTGACGAACTTGGCCCGCCCGTCACCGAGCACGACCCGGGCGAGCTCGACGGAGGCGGACACGGCGGCATGCGTCGGAATCCGCGTCCCGAGCAGCTGATGCACCCCGAGACTGAGCACGTCCAGCACCGGCGGATCGACCTCACGCAGCGGCCGGTCTACACAGGCGGCGATGACCGCGTCGTACGTCCCCTGCCGCCGCAGGGTCCCATACACCAGCTCGGTCGCGAGCGCCGCGTCCCGCCCGTCGAAGTCGCCCTTCTCGCGCGCCTTGCGCAGCAGGGGCGGGAGTACGAGGTTGGCGTACGCGTCCCGCTCGTCCACCGCCCTCAGTGCCTCGAAGGCGAGGATGCGGACGGGGTCCTTCTTGGGCCGCCGGTAGGGCTTGCCGGGCTTGCGCGGCCCACGGGAGGTGTCGCTCACGAAAAAGGTGCTCCGGAAGTTTGTTTTGGATACGCCCCAAGGGTACGTCCCGCTCGTCCCCCCGCTACCCGCCGGGCGCCTCCCCGTTGCTACCCGCCGAGCGTCTCGCCGTCCGCGATGCGCACACCGCGCGCCCAGTCCGCCGCCCGCATCGGCTTCTTGCCCTGGGCCTGCACCCACAGCAGCTCCACGGCGTACGAACCGGTCCCGACATGAACGCTGTTCTTGCCCACGGCGAGCTGACCCGGCGCCAGGTCGGTCCGCTCCGGCACGGGCGTGACCTGGATCAGCTTGAGCCGCTCGCCCCGGAAGGTGGTCCAGGCACCGGGAGCGGGGGTGCACCCGCGCACGACCCGGTCGACCCGCAGGGCCGGGGTGGACCACTCCACCCGGGCGTCCTCGACGGTGATCTTCGGCGCGAGGGTGATGCCTTCGCCCGGCTGCGGTACGGCCTTCAGCGTGCCGTCCTCGATGCCGTCCATGGTCGCGGCGAGCAGCCCGGCACCGGCGAAGGCAAGGCGGGTCAGCAGGTCGCCGCTGGTGTCGGTGGACCGGATCTCCTCCGTGACCGTCCCGTACACGGGCCCTGAGTCGAGCCCTTCCTCGATGAGGAAGGTGGAGGCCCCCGTGATCTCGTCCCCGGCCATGATGGAGTGCTGCACGGGCGCGGCGCCCCGCCAGGCGGGCAGCAGCGAGAAGTGCAGGTTGACCCAGCCGTGGGCGGGGACGTCGAGGGCGACGCGCGGCAGCAGCGCGCCGTAGGCGACGACGGGACAGCAGTCGGGCCCGATCTCCCGCAGCCGCTCCAGGAACTCCGGGTCCCGCGGCCGGACCGGCTTCAGCACCTCGATCCCGGCCTCCTCCGCCCGCTGCGCCACGGGCGACGCGACCAGCCTGCGCCCCCGCCCGGCCGGCGCGTCGGGCCGCGTGACGACGGCGGCCACCTCGTGCCGCCCGGAGGCGATGAGAGCGTCCAGAGCGGGAACGGCGACCTCGGGGGTCCCGGCGAAGACGAGCTTCATGGGTGGGTACGGGCCTCTCGGGCAGGGGCGGTTGCGGGCGACACACAAGTCTATGACCAAGGCTGTGCGGCGAGTTCTCGCGACGACGGGGAAAGCCGCCGACGGCGCACACACCCCCTCCCGGGGGCGTACGCATATGCCCACACGCCCCCACTGCGTGACCCGCGGACCGCTCCCGCGTTGGTCAAGAAAGAGTTGACCACAACGGGCCGCAATCGCGCGGCCCTGTCCTTTTCAACGCCGGTTCGAGAGGCTTGTTCATGGCCGACCACGCAACCCACGACGCCCAGGCTCGGGCCAGCCTGCACTTGCTGGTGCGGGACATCGAGCGGGTCCGCCGGCAGGTGGACGCACTGCGCACGCTCACCGCCCAGTTGGGCAATGTCTACCGCCCGCGCCGCTCCGGCCCCTCCACGGGCTTCGTCGTCTACGGACGCGCTCCCGCCCCGACGGTCCGTCTCGCCCAGGAGCTGCGGGACAGTGTCGAGACCCTGGTCACGGCCGCGGTCGACTTCGACCGTTCCCTCGGCTTCTCGTGGGACGCGGTGGGTTCCGCGCTGGGGGTCACCAAGCAGGCGGTCCACCGCCGTTACGGCGCCCGTCGTGCCGCGGCCCAGGCGGCCGCCGAGACCGAGCGGGCCGCCGAGCCGACGGCACCCCGGACCGTCAGCGTGAACACCGGCATCCCCACGGTGCCGACGGTTCCCGCGGCCCGTTCGATGCCGACCCAGCCGACGGCGGGCAGCCCCGCCCTCCGCGACGAGGTCAGGCCAACGGCTTTCCCCGGCCCCCGCAACGGCTGAGCCACCTTCCCCCCTCCTGCCCTCCCGGCACGCATCCGGGAGGGCAGACGCAGGTCGGGACCTGCTTGCAGGTCGAGCCGCTCCCCACCTCGTGCCGGGCGACCTCAGCCGATGTCGGGCGGATCGATCCGCACCCGGACCACGGCCTCCCCGGCCCCCCGCGCCATCCGCGCCGCCTGCGCGGCCTTCAGCGCCGATGCCAGTGCGGCGCCGCTCCCCGGCGGCACCCTGACAAGCGCTCGCTCCCAGTGCTCCCCCGGCGGCGGTGCCCCCACCCGCCGCGGCCGCCCCGCTGCCGCGACCGGCAACGGCACCGGCCCCAACACCTGGGCCTCCCGCGGCATCTCGACCGCACGCAGGAACTCCGCGACCGCCTCCCCCGTACCGGACACGGCCGCCATCCGCGACACCGGCGGAAAGCCCAGCTCGGCCCGCTCGGCGAGCTCCCGCACCGCATGTCCTACGGGATCCCAGCGCACCAGCGACTGCACGGGCCGCAACGTCGGCTCGGCCACGACGACCACCGTGCCCCCGGCCCCCTGTGGACGCACGAGCGCGGCGGCCGCGATCCACCGTCTGAGCGCGTCCTCGCCGGCGCGCAGATCGGGCCGTCCGAGCATCGCCCAGCCGTCCAGCAGCAGCGCCGCCGCATATCCGCCCTCGGCCACCGGCTCGGCTCCCGGTGTGCTCACGACCAGCGCGGGCGCCCCCGGCACGGTGTCGAGTACGTGCTCGCGCCCGGACGTCCGCACCGGAACAGCGGGAAACGCCCGCCCCAACTCCTCGGCGGTCCGCCGCGCCCCCACCACCTGGGCCCGCAACCGGAACCCACCGCACTCCTGGCAGTGCCAGCCGGCTTCGTCCCGCCCGCACCACCCGCACCGCAGGGCCGTCCCCGATTCCTGCGCCTCCAACGGCCCTGAGCAGTGCCGACACCGTGCGGGCGCCCGGCAGTTGGCGCACGCCATCCGCGGGACGTATCCCCGCCGGGGCACCTGCACGAGCACCGGCCCGTGCCGCAGCCCCTCCCTGACGGCCTGCCAGGCGAGCGTCGGCAGCCGGGCCGCCCGCGCGGCCTCGTCGCGCGCAAGGTCCTGGTCCCCGACGGTCCGCACGAGCGGCGCGGCCCCCCGCACCTGCTCCCGCCCGGCGACGATCGGCCGCGCCCAACCGCTCTCGACCAGCTGGGCCGCCTCCACGGTGCAGTTCCAACTGCCCAGCAGAAACGCGCACTTGTCCTGGGCGGCCCGCAACAACAACACCTCACGCGCATGCGGCTGCGGTGCGTGCTGCTCGCTGTGGCTGTCGTCCCCGTCGTCCCAGATGGCGACGAGCCCGAGATCCTGGACGGGTGCGAACATGGCGGCCCGCGTCCCGATGACCGCCCGCACCGCTCCTCGCCGCACCGCCAGCCACTCCCGGTACCGCTTCTCGGGTCCGGCGTCGGCGGTGAGCACGGCATGCCGCCCGTCCCCCAGCAGCGCGGTCAGCGCGGCGTCGACCCGCGCGACCGCCCGCCCGTCGGGCAGGACGGCCAGCGCGCCACGTCCGGAGGCCAGCGTCGCCACGACGGCCCGCGCAAGCTCCTCGCTCCACTCGGGCCCGGGCAGCGCGTTCCACACGGCGCGCGGCGCACCTCCCGACGCCAGCGACTCCAGAAACGCGCCCCCGTGCTCGTATCGCACCCAGGACCCCGCCTCCGGCGCCGCGGGCGCCGGGAGCGGCTCGGGCGAGGGTCGCTGCTCGGCGCGCGCACTGCGCGGCGGCACGGCAAGCTGCAGCACATCGGCCAGACTCCCCGCATACCGATCGGCCACGGCCCGGGCCAGCCCCAGCAACTCCTCGCTCAGCACCGGCTCGGGCGAAACGACCTGAGCCAGCGCGGCCAACGGCCCGGAGTAGTCGGACTCCGCCAGCCGCTCGACGAGAAACCCGTCGATCAGCCCGCCGCCCTCACGCCGCCCGTCCCGCACGCGATGCCGCCCGGCCCCGAACCGCACCCGCACCCGCACCCCGGGCTGAGCGTCGGCATCCAGCTCTTCCGGCACCGCATAGTCGAAGTACCGGTCGAGATGCAGCACACCCTTGTCGACCAGCACCCGCGCGACCGGCAGCTCCCTGGCCAGCGCGGCCCCCCGCCAGGTGCGCGGCTTGGCCCGCGGCACCTCGGCCTTCCGCACACTCTCCCTGATGAGCGCAAGCTGCTCGGGCGGCGCCCCTTCGACCCCGCCACCCGACTGCTCGTTCTCGCTGCTCACGCTTGCATTCTTACCAAACGCCGCTGACAACCGACGCGCGCCCGAGATCAGTCCGGCGGCGGATCACGAACGCCACGAGGCGCTTCTGCCTTGGGCCACTCGGCCATACCGGTCCGGGACCGGCAGCAGGATTCGAACCTGCGAGGGGATTACCCGGAAGTACCCGCAGCCATCGCACCGGGCCGCATCGGTCGGCTCTCCCGAGATCAGAACGGCAGCGGCACACCGTTTTCCAGATTCACCGCACGCACAGAGCGCACTCCACCGAAGGAACCGCGGCCATCGCACCGGGAGATCATCATGGTACGGATCCACCGGTTCGGACGGCCAGCCAATTCCGGCTGGGAACGCGCCGAGGCCCGGCTCCCGAACGGGAACCGGGCCTCGCGAGGAAGCTCGGGACTTACAGCCCCGCAGCCTTCCGCAGTGCGTCCACGCGGTCCGTCTTCTCCCAGGTGAACTCCGGCAGCTCGCGGCCGAAGTGGCCGTACGCCGCGGTCTGGGCGTAGATCGGGCGGAGCAGGTCGAGGTCGCGGATGATGGCGGCCGGGCGGAGGTCGAAGACCTCGTCGATGGCCTTCTCGATCTTCTCGGTGTCGATCTTGGCGGTACCGAAGGTCTCGACGAAGAGACCCACGGGCTCGGCCTTGCCGATCGCGTACGCGACCTGGACCTCGCAGCGGGAGGCCAGACCGGCCGCGACCACGTTCTTCGCCACCCAGCGCATCGCGTACGCCGCCGAACGGTCCACCTTGGACGGGTCCTTGCCGGAGAAGGCGCCACCGCCGTGGCGGGCCATGCCGCCGTACGTGTCGATGATGATCTTGCGGCCGGTGAGGCCGGCGTCGCCCATCGGGCCGCCGATCTCGAAGCGGCCGGTGGGGTTGACCAGGAGGCGGTAGTTCTCCGTGTCGATCTTGATGCCCTCGTCCAGGAGCGCCTTCAGCTCCGGCTCGACGACGAACTCGCGGATGTCGGGCGCGAGCAGCGAGTCCAGGTCGATGTCGCTCGCGTGCTGCGAGGAGACGACCACGGTGTCGAGGCGGACGGCCTTGTCGCCGTCGTACTCGATGGTGACCTGCGTCTTGCCGTCCGGGCGCAGGTAGGGGATGGTGCCGTTCTTGCGGACCTCCGAGAGGCGCTTCGACAGGCGGTGCGCCAGGAAGATCGGCAGCGGCATGAGGGTCGGCGTCTCGTCGGTCGCGTAACCGAACATCAGGCCCTGGTCGCCCGCGCCCTGGCGGTCCAGCTCGTCCTCGTCGCCCTCGACCCGCGACTCGTACGCCGTGTCGACGCCCTGCGCGATGTCCGGGGACTGCGCGCCGATGGACACCGAGACGCCGCAGGAGGCGCCATCGAAGCCCTTCTTCGAGGAGTCGTAACCGATCTCGAGGATCTTGTTGCGGACCAGCGTCGCGATGTCCGCGTAGGTCTTGGTGGTGACCTCTCCGGCCACGTGCACCAGGCCGGTGGTGATCAGGGTCTCGACCGCGACCCTGGAGGTCGGGTCCTCGCGCAGAAGCGCGTCGAGAATGGTGTCGCTGATCTGGTCAGCGATCTTGTCGGGGTGACCCTCGGTCACGGACTCCGAGGTGAACAGGCGACGGGACACAACGCTCCCTGGGGTTGCAGCGGCTGCTGGCTGATCATTGGCGGACGGGCTCGGGGGCTGCGCCCGGCATCGTCCGAGAACAGTTTATCGGTCGCACTCTGCCACCGGCCCCCCTGTCTCGCCTCTCGGGAGCGCTGTGACCTGCGGCACGGGCATTCTGCCCAATCCCCGGCGGCCTTGACCAGGGCCGCCACACCTCTGTGGCAGAGGTTTGAGGGGACCGAGAAGCGAATGAAACATTCAGCTGAGGCGCTCCGCCACCAGGTCCCAGACGGTTTCGGCCAAATGCTCCTTCGGGCCCCGGTGGACGGGGGTCTCGCTGCCGTCGGCGCCCAGCACCACCGCCTCGTTCTCCTCGGAGCCGAAGGTCTTGCGCTCCCCCACCTCGTTCACCACGAGCAGGTCGCAGCCCTTGCGCTCCAGCTTGGTGCGGCCGTTGGCCAGCACGTCGTCGGTCTCGGCGGCGAAGCCGACGATCACCTGCCCGGGACGGGCGCGCTCCGCCGAGATCTCCGCGAGGATGTCCGGATTCCGCACCAGCACGATGGGGTCCGGGTCCTGGCCGTCCTTCTTCTTGATCTTTCCGGCGGCGTATGTCTCCGGGCGGAAGTCCGCGACCGCGGCCGCCATGACGACGGCGTCGGCGTCCGGGGCCGCCTTGAGGACCGCCTCGCGCAGCTGCACGGCCGTGCCGACCTGGACGACGTCCACGCCCGCCGGGTCGGGCAGTCCGGTGTTCGCGGCGATGAGCGTGACGCGGGCCCCGCGCGCGGCCGCGGTGCGGGCCAGGGCGTACCCCTGCTTGCCGGAGGAGCGGTTGCCGAGGAAGCGGACCGGGTCGAGCGGCTCGCGGGTGCCGCCGGCGCTGACGACGACGTGCCGGCCCTTGAGGTCGGGCTCGGTGACGCCCCGGGACAGTACGCGGCGGCAGATGCCGTAAATCTCCGTCGGGTCGGGCAGACGGCCCTTGCCGGTGTCGACGCCGGTGAGGCGGCCGACGGCGGGCTCGATGACGACGGCACCCCGGCTCCGTAGCGTCGCCACGTTCTCCTGGGTGGCCGGGTGCTCCCACATCTCGGTGTGCATGGCGGGCGCGAAGACGACCGGACAGCGGGCGGTGAGGAGGGTGTTGGTCAGCAGGTCGTCCGCCAGTCCGTGGGCGGCCTTCGCCAGGATGTCCGCGGTGGCCGGGGCCACGACCACCAGGTCGGCGTGCTGCCCGATGCGGACATGCGGGACCTCGTGGACGTCGTCCCAGACCTCCGTGGAGACCGGGTTGCCGGAGAGGGCGGACCAGGTGGCGGCACCGACGAAGTGCAACGCGGAGGCCGTGGGCACCACGCGCACGTCATGGCCCGACTCGGTCAGTCTGCGCAGCAGCTCACAGGCCTTGTAGGCGGCGATGCCACCGCTGACGCCCAGCACGACCTTCGGCTTGTCCACCAGGTCTCCCCTTCGTCGAACCTACGACTCCATGACACACCACAGGCCCGACAGTCGCGCTGCCGGGCCTGTGGAAAAGCCAACTGCAATGTGAAAGTACTACTGCGCGGGGCCCTCAACGGCCTCGGACGTCAGCAGACCCGCGTTGATCTCGCGCAGGGCGATCGAGAGCGGCTTCTCGTGGACGTGGGTGTCGACGAGCGGACCGACGTACTCGAGGAGGCCCTCGCCGAGCTGCGAGTAGTACGCGTTGATCTGGCGAGCACGCTTGGCCGCGTAGATCACGAGGCTGTACTTCGAGTCGGTGGCCTCGAGGAGCTCGTCGATCGGCGGGTTGATGATGCCCTCGGGCGCGGAGATGGAAGAGGACACGCTCTACCTTCCGATGGATGGGAAAAGATCGTCATGATCACAGATCGTGATCACACTACGTCCATCAAGGCTAGCAGCTCGCGCGCCACGTCCTCGACGGAGGTGTTGACCAAGGTCACGTCGAACTCCGGCTCCGCGGCCAGCTCGATCTTCGCCGCTTCGAGGCGGCGCTCGATCACCTCGGGCGGCTCGGTGCCCCGCCCGGTGAGCCTGCGCACGAGCTCCTCCCAGGAGGGAGGAGCCAGGAACACCAGCTGGGCCTCCGCCATGGACTCGCGGACCTGCCGCGCCCCCTGGAGGTCGATCTCCAGCAGGACGGGCTCACCCGCCTCCAGGCGCTCCAGCACGGCCGCACGCGGTGTGCCGTAGCGGTTGCCGGCGAACTCGGCCCACTCCAGCAGCTCGCCGTTGGCGATCAGCTTGTCCATCTCCTCGTCGGTGACGAAGAAGTAGTGGACTCCGTGCTTCTCGCCGGGGCGGGGCTTGCGGGTCGTCGCCGACACCGAGAGCCAGACCTCGGGGTGTTCCTTGCGCATATGGGCGACGACCGTGCTCTTGCCGACCCCGGAGGGGCCGGAGAGCACGGTCAGCCGCGGACGTTCACTCATGCAGCGATTATTCCAGCAATCCCGGAGTGCCCGGGACTCCCGGTCCGGACTGCCCGGATCAGGAGCCGGTGCTGCCGAACTCACGCTCCAGGGAAGCGATCTGGTTGGAACCGAGGCCGCGCACACGACGGCTCTCGGAGATGCCGAGTCGCTCCATGATCTGCTTGGCGCGGACCTTGCCCACGCCCGGCAGGGACTCGAGCAGGGCGGAGACCTTCATCTTGCCGATGACGTCGTTCTCCTGGCCCTGCTTGATGACCTCGTGCAGGGAGGCGCCGGAGTGCTTGAGTCGATTCTTGACCTCGGCCCGCTCCCGGCGAGCCGCGGCGGCCTTTTCGAGCGCGGCTGCGCGCTGTTCAGGGGTAAGGGGCGGAAGAGCCACGCCTACGTCACCTCGGATGTCGAACTGTCGGATACGGACCGGTGAGGAACCTAGTCGCCCCACACCTGGGGAGCCACGAGCAACACGCTTGCCCGTTCACTCTGCGTCGGAGACTAGCGGCCAACTCCGCCAGAGTCAGCGAGAACAGCGGAAAAGTCCTGGTCAGCCTCCGTCAGGCCGGACATTTAGGACATAATGCCCTGGATTTGAGGATGTATTCAGCCTCAAGCAGGCCTCGGACCACTCATCGGAGGTCTCGTGCGAGCTGCTCGAACACCCGCGACGACCGTCGCGAAAGCCGCATACGGTCGTCGCAGAAGTTTCCTACGGTCGTCACAGAAGCGTCAGACGGTCGCCAGCGCAGTCCGGATCTCCTCGGCGAAACGGTCCGCGGAGGCTCGCAGCGCGCTGACGTCGGGCCCCTGCCGCAGCACACCTCGGCTGACGTTCGGGACGACGTTGCGCACCGCGGCCCCGAAGACCCCGGGAAGGTCCGCCGGGGTCGCCCCCTGGGCGCCGACGCCGGGGGCCAGGAGCGGGCCGTTGATGTCCAGGTCGTACGAGGACAGGTCGCCGAGGGTGGCGCCGACGACGGCTCCGAAGGAGCCCAGGGGCTCCTCTCCCTCGTTCTCGGCGGCGAGGTGGGCCAGCATCGTCTCTCCGACGTTCCTGCCGTCCGCACGGACGGCGTGCTGGACCTCGCCGCCCTCCGGGTTGGAGGTCAGCGCGAGCACGAACAGGCCCGTGCCGTTCTCCCGGGCCAGCGCGATCGCCGGCGAGAGCGACCCGTAGCCGAGGTACGGCGAGACGGTGAGGGCGTCCGAGAACAGCGGGGAGTCCTTGCGCAGGAAGGCCTCGGCGTATCCGGCCATGGTCGAGCCGATGTCGCCGCGCTTGGCGTCCATCACGACGAGTGCACCGGCCGCCCGCGCCTCCTCGACCGACTTCTCCAGGACGGCGACTCCGCGCGACCCGAACCGCTCGAAGAACGCGCTCTGCGGCTTCAGGACAGCGACCCGGTCGGCCATCGCCTCGACGACCGTGCGGCTGAACCGCTCCAGGCCGGCCACGTCGTCGTTCAGTCCCCACTCGGTCAGCAGCGACGCGTGCGGGTCGATGCCGACGCAGAGCGGGCCGCGCTCGTCCATGGCCCGTCGGAGGCGTGCACCGAAGGGTTCGAGGACAGTCATCCGTTCTTCCTTACGTCGGCGCCGACCGCGTCGGCGAGGGTGGCGTACGGGCTCGTACGCAGGCGGGCGGCGAGGCCCTTGTGGATGGCGCGGCCCCAGAAGGGACCCTCGTAAATGAAGGCGCTGTAGCCCTGGACCAGCGTGGCGCCCGCCAGGATGCGCTGCCAGGCGTCCTCGGCGTTCTCGATGCCGCCGACGCCCACCAGGGTGACGCGGTCGCCCACGCGCGCGTAGAGGCGGCGCAGCACCTCCAGGGAGCGGGACTTGAGGGGTGCGCCGGACAGGCCGCCGGTCTCCTTCACGAGAGACGGTTCGGATTTCAAACCGAGTCCGTCGCGCGCGATGGTGGTGTTGGTGGCGATGATCCCGTCCAGGCCGAGCTCGACGGCCAGGTCGGCCACGGCGTCGACGTCCTCGTCGGCGAGGTCCGGCGCGATCTTGACCAGGAGCGGGACGCGACGGTTGGTGACGATGCGGTCTGCGGCCTCGCGGACGGCGCTCAGGAGCGGGCGCAGCGCCTCGGTGGCCTGGAGGTTGCGCAGGCCGGGCGTGTTGGGGGACGAGACGTTCACGACCAGGTAGTCGGCGTACGGAGCCAGCCGCTCGGTCGACTTCACGTAGTCCGCGGCGGCCTCGTCCTCGGGGACGACCTTGGTCTTGCCGATGTTGACGCCCACGACCGTCTTGAAGACCGGCTCACGGGACGCCAGACGGGCCGCCACGGCCAGCGAGCCCTCGTTGTTGAAGCCCATGCGGTTGATGAGCGCACGGTCCTTCACGAGGCGGAACAGCCGCTTCTTGGGGTTGCCGGGCTGTGCCTCCCCGGTCACCGTGCCGATCTCGACATGGTCGAAGCCGAGCATCGACATCCCGTCGATCGCCACCGCGTTCTTGTCGAAGCCGGCGGCGAGCCCGAAGGGGCCGTGCATGCGCAGCCCGAACGCCTCGGTGCGCAGCTCGTTGTAGCGGGGCGCGAGCGCGGCGGCGACGAAGGTGCGCAGGACAGGGATGCGGACGGCGCGGCGGATCCAGCGGAAGGCGAGGTAGTGCGCCTGCTCCGGGTTCATCCGTTTGAATACGAGCTTGAAAAAGATCTTGTACATCGAGTGTCCTCTTGAAGTCTCAGGTGACCTCACGAAGAGGGGGACACCGTTTCCGGTGTCCCCCTCAGGGCTGCTAGTCGCGGGCCGCGGTCAGGTGTTCCGCGTGTTCCTGGAGCGAACGGACGCCCACGTCACCGTGGTTGAGGGCGTCGATGCCCTGGACGGCTGCGGCGAGCGCCTGGACCGTCGTCAGGCACGGGACCGACCGCGCCACGGCCGCCGTACGGATCTCGTAGCCGTCGAGGCGGCCTCCGGTGCCGTACGGGGTGTTGACGATGAGGTCGACCTCGCCGTCGTGGATCAGCTGGACGATGGTCTTCTCCCCGTTCGGGCCGGTGCCCTCGGACTGCTTGCGCACGATCGTGGCGTTGATGCCGTTGCGCTTGAGGACCTCGGCGGTGCCGGACGTGGCCAGCAGCTCGAAGCCGTGGGCGACCAGCTCGCGCGCCGGGAAGATCATCGAGCGCTTGTCCCGGTTGGCGACCGAGATGAACGCGCGGCCCTTGGTGGGCAGCGGACCGTAGGCACCGGCCTGCGACTTGGCGTACGCCGTGCCGAAGACCGAGTCGATGCCCATGACCTCGCCGGTGGAGCGCATCTCCGGGCCGAGAACCGTGTCGACACCGCGGCCGTGGATGTCGCGGAAGCGCGACCACGGCATGACCGCCTCCTTGACGGAGATCGGCGCGTCGAGCGGGAGCTCGCCGCCGTCGCCGTTCGCCGGGAGCAGGCCCTCCGCGCGCAGTTCGGCGATGGTCGCGCCCAGCGAGATCCGGGCGGCGGCCTTGGCCAGCGGCACCGCGGTCGCCTTCGAGGTGAAGGGGACGGTGCGGGACGCGCGCGGGTTGGCTTCGAGGACGTAGAGGATGTCGCCGGCCATCGCGAACTGGATGTTGATCAGGCCGCGGACGCCGACACCCTTGGCAATGGCCTCCGTGGAAGCCCTGAGCCGCTTGATGTCGAAGCCGCCCAGCGTGATCGGCGGCAGTGCGCACGCCGAGTCTCCGGAGTGGATGCCGGCCTCCTCGATGTGCTCCATGACGCCGCCGAGGTAGAGCTCCTGGCCGTCGTAGAGCGCGTCGACGTCGATCTCGATCGCGTCATCCAGGAAGCGGTCGACCAGGACCGGCCGGGAGGGGCTGATCTCGGTCGACTCGGCGATGTAGGAGGACAGCCGGGTCTCGTCGTAGACGATCTCCATGCCGCGTCCGCCGAGGACGTACGACGGCCGGACGAGGACCGGGTAGCCGATCTCGTCGGCGATGGCCTTGGCCTCGGCGAAGGTGGTGGCGGTGCCGTGCTTGGGGGCCGGAAGGCCGGCCTCGGCGAGCACGCGCCCGAAGGCGCCGCGGTCCTCGGCGGCGTGGATGGCCTCCGGCGAAGTGCCCACGATCGGCACGCCGTTGTCCTTGAGCGCCTGCGAGAGGCCCAGCGGGGTCTGGCCGCCCAGCTGGACGACGACGCCCGCCACGGGACCGGCCTGCTGCTCCGCGTGGACGATCTCCAGCACGTCCTCGAGGGTCAGCGGCTCGAAGTACAGGCGGTCGGAGGTGTCATAGTCCGTGGAGACGGTCTCCGGGTTGCAGTTGACCATCACCGTCTCGTAGCCCGCGTCGCTCAGCGCGAAGGAGGCGTGGACACAGGAGTAGTCGAACTCGATGCCCTGGCCGATGCGGTTGGGGCCGGAGCCCAGGATGATGACCGCCGGCTTCTCGCGGGCAGCGACCTCCGTCTCCTCGTCGTACGAGGAGTAGAAGTACGGCGTCCTGGCCGCGAACTCGGCGGCGCAGGTGTCGACCGTCTTGTAGACCGGGCGGATGCCCAGCGCATGCCTGACCTCGCGCACGACGTCCTCGCGCAGGCCCCGGATCTCACCGATCTGCTGGTCCGAGAAGCCGTGCCGCTTGGCCTCGGCCAGCAGCTCGCGGGTCAGCTCGGGCGCCTCGGCGAGCTCGTCGGCGATCTCCTTGATCAGGAAGAGCTGGTCGACGAACCAGGGGTCGATCTTCGTGTACTCGAAGACCTCCTCCTGCGTGGCGCCTGCGCGGATGGCCTGCATGACCGTGTTGATACGGCCGTCAGTCGGGCGCACGGCCTCTTCGAGGAGGAGAGCCTTCTCGCCGGGCTCGCCGACGAAGGTGAACTGGCTGCCCTTCTTCTCCAGCGAGCGCAGCGCCTTCTGGAAGGCCTCGGTGAAGTTGCGGCCGATGGCCATGGCCTCGCCGACCGACTTCATGGTGGTGGTCAGCGTGGAGTCGGCCTGCGGGAACTTCTCGAAGGCGAAGCGCGGGGCCTTCACGACCACGTAGTCGAGCGTCGGCTCGAAGGAGGCCGGGGTCTCCTGGGTGATGTCGTTCGGGATCTCGTCGAGCGTGTAGCCGACGGCGAGCTTCGCCGCGATCTTGGCGATCGGGAAGCCGGTCGCCTTGGAGGCCAGGGCCGAGGAGCGCGACACGCGCGGGTTCATCTCGATGACGATCACGCGACCGTCCTCGGGGTTGACCGCGAACTGGATGTTGCAGCCGCCGGTGTCGACGCCGACCTCGCGGATCACGGCGATGCCGATGTCGCGCAGGATCTGGTACTCGCGGTCGGTCAGCGTCATCGCCGGGGCGACGGTGATCGAGTCGCCGGTGTGCACGCCCATGGGATCGAAGTTCTCGATGGAGCAGACGACCACGACGTTGTCGTGCTTGTCGCGCATCAGCTCCAGCTCGTACTCCTTCCAGCCGAGGATGGACTCCTCCAGGAGCACCTCGGTGGTCGGCGAGAGCGTGAGGCCCTGGCCCGCGATGCGGCGCAGCTCCTCCTCGTCGTGCGCGAAGCCGGAGCCGGCGCCGCCCATGGTGAAGGACGGGCGCACGACGACCGGGTAGCCGCCGAGCGTCTCGACACCCTGGAGCACGTCCTCCATGGAGTGGCAGATGACCGAGCGGGCGGACTCGCCGTGCCCGATCTTCCGGCGGACGGCCTCGACGACCTCCTTGAAGAGGTCGCGGTCCTCGCCCTTGTTGATCGCCTCGACGTTGGCGCCGATCAGCTCGACGCCGTACTTCTCGAGGGTGCCCGCCTCGTGCAGCGAGATGGCCGTGTTGAGGGCCGTCTGGCCGCCCAGGGTGGGCAGGAGCGCGTCCGGGCGCTCCTTGGCGATGATCTTCTCGACGAACTCCGGGGTGATCGGCTCGACGTACGTGGCGTCGGCGATCTCCGGGTCGGTCATGATCGTCGCCGGGTTGGAGTTGACCAGGATGACCCTGAGGCCCTCGGCGCGCAGGATGCGGCACGCCTGGGTGCCGGAGTAGTCGAACTCGGCGGCCTGGCCGATGACGATCGGGCCGGAGCCGATGACCAGGACGGACTGGATATCGGTGCGCTTAGGCACGCTGGCCCTCCATCAGGGATACGAAGCGGTCGAACAGGTAGGCGGCGTCGTGCGGACCCGCTGCCGCTTCGGGGTGGTACTGGACGCTGAAGGCCGGCTGGTCGAGGAGCTGGAGGCCCTCCACCACGTTGTCGTTCAGGCAGACGTGGGAGACCTCGGCGCGGCCGTAGGGGGTGTCGGAGACCTTGTCGAGCGGGGCGTCGACGGCGAAGCCGTGGTTGTGCGCGGTGACCTCGACCTTGCCGGTCGTACGGTCCTGCACCGGCTGGTTGATGCCCCGGTGGCCGTACTTGAGCTTGTACGTGCCGAAGCCCAGGGCGCGGCCCAGGATCTGGTTGCCGAAGCAGATGCCGAACAGCGGGGTGCCGCGCTCCAGGACCGCCTGCATGACGGAGACCGGATGGTCGGCGGTGGCCGGGTCGCCCGGGCCGTTGGAGAAGAACACGCCGTCCGGGTTGACGGCGTAGACGTCCTCGGCGGTCGCCGTGGCCGGCAGGACATGCACCTCGATGCCGCGCTCGGCCATCCGGTGCGGGGTCATGCCCTTGATGCCGAGGTCGACGGCGGCGACGGTGAACCTCTTCTCGCCGATCGCCGGGACGACGTAGGCCTCCTTGGTGGCGACCTCGGCGGAGAGGTCGGCGCCCTTCATCTCGGGGGCCTGGCGCACCTCGGCGAGCATGGTGCCCTCGTCGGGCAGCGCGTTGCCGGAGAAGATGCCGACACGCATGGCGCCGCGCTCGCGCAGATGACGCGTCAACGCGCGCGTGTCGATGCCGGAGACGCCGACGACGCCCTGGTGGCGCAGCTCGTCGTCCAGGGAGCGGCGGGAGCGCCAGTTGGACGGCACGCGCGCGGGGTCGCGCACGACGTAACCGGCCACCCAGATCTGCTTGGACTCCGGGTCCTCGTCGTTGACGCCGGTGTTGCCGACGTGCGGGGCGGTCATGACGACGACCTGGCGGTGGTACGACGGGTCGGTGAGGGTCTCCTGGTAGCCGGTCATCCCGGTGGAGAACACGGCCTCGCCGAAGGTCACCCCCACGGCCCCGTAGGCACGGCCGCGGAAGATCCGGCCGTCCTCCAGGACGAGTACCGCGGGAACCTTCGAGGCTCCCCTTGTGGAGGTCGTCATCGTGCGCCTTCCGTTTCCGTCTTGTTGATCATGGAGTTGATGGCGGCGACCCACTCGGTGTGCTCGGCCGCGCGGTCGGAGCGGAACCCGGAGTCGATCAGCCGCTCGCCGTGCGCCCAGGTCACCACGAGCAGCCCGCCCTCGGTCAGGACCTTGCCGGCGATGCCCTTGTCGAGCCGGGCCTCGCGAAGCTGCGCCACGGGGACGAAGAAGTCGCTCGCACCGGGGCGTACGACGTCCAGTCCCGCGTCCGTCAGCGTGAGCTCGACCCGGCTGCGGGTACCGAGGCCGTGCGCCACGATGCGGTCCAGCCACTGACCTGCCGTGGTCGAGCCGTGGTAGCGGCCGCTCATCGTCAGTCTCGCCGCACCCGGCTCTTCCGGCGCGGTGGGCAGCTCCGGGAGGTCGCCCTGGAGCGTGCCGCGCCACTTCCAGCCCTCGCGCATCAGCCAGTAGACGAGCGCGACGAAGAGGGCGAGTCCGACGAGCCAGCCGGCGCGGGCGGCCCAGTCGGTGACCTCGGCCGACTTCTTTTCGGCGGCGAGTCCGGCTGCGAGCAGAGTTGCAGGTGTCACGTGAGCTTCCCGTCGACGAGCGTGGCCTTGCCCCGGAGCCACGTGTGCGTCACACGGCCCGGCAGCTCACGCCCCTCGTACGGGGTGTTCCGGCTGCGCGAGGCGAAGCCCGCGGGGTCCACGGACCCACGGTATTCCGTGTCGACGAGCGTGAGGTTGGCGGGCTCACCAGCCGAGACGGGACGCCCGTGCCCCTTCGCCTGCCCGATCTCGGCGGGCTTGAAGGACATGCGCTCGGCGACCCCGGCCCAGGTGAGGAGCCCGGTGTCCACCATGGTCTCCTGCACCACTGACAACGCGGTCTCCAGGCCCACCATCCCCATGGCGGCCGCGGCCCACTCGCAGTCCTTGTCCTCGTGCGGGTGCGGGGCGTGGTCGGTGGCGACGATGTCGATCGTGCCGTCGGCGAGCGCCTCGCGCAGGGCGAGCACGTCGCGCTCGGTGCGCAGCGGCGGGTTGACCTTGTAGACCGGGTTGTACGACCGCACCAGTTCGTCGGTGAGGAGCAGGTGGTGCGGGGTGACCTCGGCGGTGACGTCGATGCCGCGGGACTTGGCCCAGCGGACGATCTCGACGGACCCGGCGGTCGACAGGTGGCAGATGTGGACGCGCGAACCGACGTGCTCGGCGAGCAGGACATCCCGGGCGATGATCGATTCTTCGGCCACCGCGGGCCAGCCCCCGAGCCCCAGCTCGGCCGAGACGATCCCCTCGTTCATCTGGGCGCCCTCGGTCAGCCGCGGCTCCTGCGCATGCTGGGCGACGACCCCGCCGAAGGCCTTCACGTACTCCAGCGCCCGCCGCATGATCACGGCGTCGTCGACGCACTTGCCGTCGTCGGAGAAGACGGTGACCCCGGCGGCCGACTCGTGCATGGCGCCGAGTTCGGCGAGCTTCTTGCCCTCCAGGCCGACGGTGACGGCGCCGATGGGCTGCACATCGCAGTAGCCGTGCTCCCGGCCCAGTCGCCAGACCTGCTCGACGACGCCGGCGGTGTCGGCGACCGGGAAGGTGTTGGCCATGGCGAAGACGGCCGTGTAGCCGCCGCTCGCCGCCGCGCGCGTGCCGGTCAGCACGGTCTCGGAGTCCTCGCGGCCGGGCTCGCGCAGATGGGTGTGCAGGTCGACGAGGCCCGGGAGCAACAGCTTGCCGCCGGCCTCGACGACCTCGGCGCCCTCGTCGGAGAGCCCCGTACCGACGGCCTCGATGACCGCTCCGTCGATCAGCACGTCCTGCGGCTCGCCGCCGAGCACCTTCGCACCACGGATCAGGATCTTGCTCATGGGTCTTACTTCTCCTCGGTACGGGTGTGGGTGACGGCGGGCTCGTTTCCACCGAGCAGCAGGTACAGGACGGCCATCCGGATGGAGACTCCGTTTGCGACCTGCTCGACGACGGTGCAGCGGTCGGAATCGGCGACCTCGGCGGTGATCTCCATGCCGCGGACCATCGGGCCGGGGTGCATCACGATGGCGTGCTCGGGCATCCGGGCCATGCGGTCGCCGTCGAGGCCGTAGCGCCGCGAGTACTCGCGCTCGGTCGGGAAGAACGCGGCGTTCATGCGCTCGCGCTGGACGCGCAGCATCATCACCGCGTCGGACTTGGGCAGCGTGGAGTCGAGGTCGTACGACACCTCGCAGGGCCAGTTCTCGACGCCGACCGGCACCAGGGTGGGCGGTGCGACGAGGGTGACCTCGGCGCCGAGGGTGTGCAGCAGGTCGACGTTGGAGCGCGCGACGCGGCTGTGCAGGACGTCGCCGACCAGCGTGATGCGCTTGCCGGACAGGTCCTGGCCGAGCCCGGCGTCCCGGCCGACCAGGCGGCGCCGCATGGTGAAGGCGTCCAGCAGGGCCTGGGTCGGGTGCTGGTGGGTGCCGTCACCGGCGTTGATGACGGCGGCGTCGATCCACCCGGAGGTGGCGAGCCGGTAGGGGGCTCCGGAGGCGCCGTGCCGGATGACGACGGCGTCGACACCCATGGCCTCGAGGGTCTGGGCGGTGTCCTTCAGGGACTCGCCCTTGGACACGCTCGACCCCTTGGCGGAGAAGTTGATGACGTCCGCGGAGAGGCGCTTCTCGGCGGCTTCGAAGGAGATACGCGTGCGCGTGGAGTCCTCGAAGAAGAGGTTGACGATCGTGCGGCCGCGCAGGGTCGGCAGTTTCTTGATCGGCCGGTCGGCGACCCGGGCCATCTCCTCGGCGGTGTCGAGGATCAGGACGGCGTCGTCGCGGGTGAGGTCGGCGGCCGAGATGAGATGACGCTGCATCTGTCAGGCTCCGTAAGGCAGTTCAGGTTTCGGGAGAATCCGGGCAGGCGAGGGCGCACCGAGACGATGCGGCCCCTTCGGCTGCTACTGGGTCGACTTCGCACCGAGCAGCACGGTGTCCCGACCGTCCTCCTCGGCGAGCTGGACCTTGACCGTCTCCCGCAGCGACGTGGGGAGGTTCTTGCCGACGTAGTCGGCGCGGATGGGCAGTTCGCGGTGGCCGCGGTCGACGAGGACCGCGAGCTGCACCGCGCGCGGACGCCCGATGTCGTTCAGGGCGTCGAGGGCTGCGCGGATGGTTCGGCCGGAGAAGAGCACGTCGTCGACGAGGACGACGAGGCGGCCGTCGATGCCGTCACCGGGGATCTCGGTTCGGGCCAGCGCACGCGGCGGGTGCATGCGCAGGTCGTCGCGGTACATGGTGATGTCGAGCGAACCGACCGGGATCTTCCGCTCGGTGATCTCCTCGAGCTTGGCGGCGAGCCGCTGGGCGAGGAAGACGCCTCGGGTGGGAATGCCGAGGAGCACCACGTCGTCGGCACCCTTGGCGCGCTCGACGATCTCGTGGGCGATGCGGGTCAACACCCGCGCGATGTCAGGGCCTTCGAGTACGGGCCGGGCATCGGACGCCGGAATTCCGGACGTGTCCTGCTTGTCCATATGAAACGGACCTCCTTCTCCGCCTCACGGGACGGACCTTAAAGGACGTCGGATTTGCGCCATCCACGGTAGCAGCCCCGGGCGACACCCCTGATCACCCCCCTGGCGTAATCGGCCACCGCCGCCACGGAAGAGTCGGTGTGGACCATTCGGCTTGACGCGCAAGAGTCACGCTGCGTAACCTCACAGTGAGTTACCAGACGCGCGGCGCGGGACCACTGCAGCCGCGTCGACACAGTGTCCGGGGAGCTATATGTCCAGCGAATACGCCAAACAGCTCGGGGCCAAGCTCCGGGCCATCCGCACCCAGCAGGGCCTTTCCCTCCACGGTGTCGAGGAGAAGAGCCAGGGACGCTGGAAGGCGGTCGTGGTCGGTTCGTACGAGCGCGGCGACCGTGCCGTGACCGTACAGCGCCTCGCCGAACTGGCGGATTTCTATGGGGTCCCGGTGCAGGAGCTCCTGCCGGGCACCACCCCGGGCGGCGCCGCCGAGCCGCCGCCGAAGCTGGTCCTGGACCTGGAGCGGCTGGCGACCGTGCCGGCCGAGAAGGCGGGCCCGCTGCAGCGCTATGCGGCGACCATCCAGTCGCAGCGCGGTGACTACAACGGCAAGGTGCTGTCGATCCGCCAGGACGACCTGCGCACACTCGCCGTCATCTACGACCAGTCCCCCTCGGTCCTCACCGAGCAGCTGATCAGCTGGGGCGTGCTGGACGCGGACGCGCGCCGCGCGGTCGCCCACGAAGAGGTCTGACGGCTCTCAGGCTCTCAGCAGAAACGTGCCGCCGGGGTGGCCGGAACTTCACGGTTCCGGCCACCCCGGCGGCGTTCTGCGGCCTTGGGGAGCCTCCCGGGCACAGGAACGCCAGGGGGCCCACAGCAGTCACGCTGCGGGCCCCCTGGCAATGCCGTACCTCTTGCGCTCGGCCTCTCAGGCCTCGTCCCGGCGCAGCGAGGGCTTCAGCTCCTTGAGCCGGCCCAGCAGACCGTTGACGAACGCGGGCGACTCGTCCGTGGAGAACTCCTTCGCCAGCTGCACCATCTCGTCCAGCACGACGGCGTCCGGCACCTCGTCGGCCCAGATCAGCTCGTAGGCGCCGAGGCGCAGGATGTTGCGGTCCACGACCGGCATCCGGTCCAGCGTCCAGCCGACCGAGTACTGCGCGATCAGCTCGTCGATGCGCTTCGCCTGCTTCGCGTAGCCCTCGACCAGCTGCATCGTGTACTCGCTCACCGGCGGCTGCCGGGTGTCGCCCCGGGAGAGCCGGATCCAGTCCGCGAGGACCGTCAGGACATCGGCGCCGCGCTGGTCGCCCTCGAAGAGGATCTGGAAGGCACGCTTGCGGGCCGTGTTGCGGGCAGCCACGGTTAGCTGTTCACCCGGCCGAGGTAGTCGCTGGTGCGGGTGTCGACCTTGATCTTCTCACCGGTGGTGATGAAGAGCGGGACCTGGATCTGGTGGCCGGTCTCCAGGGTGGCGGGCTTGGTGCCACCGGTGGAGCGGTCGCCCTGCAGGCCCGGCTCGGTCTCCTGGACGACGAGCTCGACGGCGGCCGGAAGCTCGACGAAGAGCACCTCGCCCTCGTGCTGCGCGACGGTGGCCGTGAAGCCCTCGATCAGGAAGTTGGCGGCGTCGGCGACCGTCTTGCGGTCGATCATCAGCTGGTCGTAGGTCTCCATGTCCATGAAGACGAAGTACTCGCCGTCCATGTACGAGAACTGCATGTCGCGCTTGTCGACAGTGGCCGTCTCGACCTTGACGCCGGCGTTGAAGGTCTTGTCGACGACCTTGCCGGAGAGCACGTTCTTGAGCTTGGTGCGCACGAAGGCCGGGCCCTTGCCGGGCTTGACGTGCTGGAACTCGACGACGGACCAGAGCTGGCCGCCTTCGAGCTTGAGCACAAGGCCGTTCTTGAGGTCGTTCGTGGAAGCCACGGTTGCGGAATCTCCTGGACTGACGTGGACGACCCCGGCGCACGCCACTGCCTAGAGGGCGAGCAGCTCCTTGGTCGTGATGGTGAGTAGCTCGGGTCCGCCGTCCGCCTCGGGGCGGACGACGAGCGTGTCATCGATCCGGACGCCGCCCCGGCCCGGGAGGTGGACCCCCGGTTCGACGGTGACCGGCACGCAAGCGTCCAGTTTACCCATGGCCGAAGGGGCCAGCTGCGGGTCCTCGTCGATTTCGAGCCCCACACCGTGGCCCGTGAGTCCAGGGAGCCTCTCCCCGTACCCCGCCGAATCCAGCACCTGACGTGCGGCACGGTCCACATCGCGGTAGGTCGCGCCGGGTGCGAGCGCCTCCCGTCCGGCGCGCTGGGCGGCGAAGACGAGGTCGTACAGCTCGATCTGCCAGTCCGCGGGGGACGTGCCGATGACGAATGTACGGCCGATCTCGCAGCGGTAGCCGCGGTAGGTGGCGCCGAGACAGACGGAGAGGAAGTCGCCCTCCTCCACGCGCCGGTCGGTGGGCCGGTGGGCACGCCGGCCGGCGTTGGGGCCGGTGGCGACGGAGGTGGCGAAGGCGGGGCCGTCGGCGCCGTGGTCGACCAGGCGGCGTTCGAGTTCCAGGGCGAGGTGCCGTTCGGTGCGGCCGACGAGGATGGACTCCAGGAGTTCCCCGAGCGCCTGGTCGGCGATCTCGGCGCCGATGCGCAGACAGGAGATCTCCTCCTCGTCCTTGACGACCCTGAGCTGCTCGACCGCGCCACCGAGGTCCGCGAGGCGGAGGCGGGGGGCGACGGAGCGGATGGCCCGGTGCCGGGCCACGGTGAGGTGGTGTTCCTCCACGGCGAGGGATTCGGCGCGCTGGCCTTCGGCGAGGTCCGCGGCCGCCACCGCGGGGTCGCCCGCGCCGCCCGACAGGGACTGCACGCGCAGCGCCTCGTCCGGGCGGCCCTCGGCGGCTCGGTCCTCCGGCGGGCCGGTGCAGAGGAGCAGGTCCTCGGTCTTGCCCAGGAGCAGGACGGAACCGTACGGGGCGGGGCCCGCGAGGTAGCGGACGTTGGCGGGGCGGGAGATCAGTGCGGCTTGGCTGCCGCCGGCATTGCAGCGTGCCCTCAGCCGGGCTCGGCGGATCGCGTACACCTCTGACATGAGACGAGCGTAGGAGGGTTGGGCGATTTGTGCCGGTTCTGAGGGCGTTCGGGGGACGGGGTGCGGTTTGAGGTTCTGTGCCGTCTGCAGGCGCGTGGGGGCTGGTGCAGTTCCCCGCGCCCCTTTGGGTCGGTCCAGCCCCCGGCAGCTACCAGGTCGGGGGGCTTGCGATCGATCTTGCCAGTACGTCGTCCAGAACCCTGGCTGTCTGGGGTACGTCCAGTTGGCTGTTGTCGATGATCGGGAGGCCCGAGCCGTACCAGCCCGCCATGCGGCCGTGGATGCGGGCCACCTCCTCGTCGGTGAGGCGGCGGTTGCCGGAGCGTTCCGCGTTGCGTTCCAGGACGATTTCCAGGCCGGGGAGGAGGACGACCGGGAGGAGGCCGGGGCCCACGTGACGCTTCCAGCCGCCGAGGCCGACGACCGGGCGGTCGGGGAAGACGGCGTCGTCGAGGATGCAGGAGATGCCGTTGGCCAGGAAGTTGCGCGCGGCGAAGCCGCAGGTGCGGCGGGCCAGGCGGTACTGGGCCTCGGAGTTGTCGTTCCACCCGGACTGGGGGTCGGCGAAGCCCGAGCGGACCCATTCGCGTACGTCGTCGAGGCTGATGTGGGCGGTGGGCACCCGGCGGTGGTCCGCCCAGTACTTGGCGACGCTCGTCTTGCCGGCGCCCGCGGGGCCGATCAGCAGGACGGCGAGGGTCGTGGCGGTCAGATCGGGCGCGGCCGTGGCCGGCGGCGCGCTGGGCACGGCGACCGGGCCGCCGGGCGGCAGCGGGACATGGCCGGTGGTGTCCGGGACCGGTGGGGCCGGGGCGTGGTGCGGCGCGGGTGGAACCGGGCCCGGGGGTGTGAAGCCCGGTGCCGGGGGCGGCGGGGGCACGGGCGCCGAACCCTGGTGCGGGCCCGGGTTGCCCGGGTGGTGCGCGGCCGGCGACCAGCCGGCGGCCGGTCCGTGCCCCGGCTGGTGGGGCGGCGGCAGCGGAGAACCCACTGCGTGCTGCATCCGGTGCCACTCCGTCTCGTACAGGCAATTGACGCTGGCAGCAGGGTTCGGACCCCGCTCCTTACCGAACGGTACCTTCCCCGGCCGCCGTTTGGTGAACGGCCGGGGACGGCCCGAAGTGCCCATGCCCGTAAGGCAAATCGGACGGACGACGCTCCGCCGGACTTACTCGCCCACTTCTCCGTACGCGGCGAGCAGGACCGCCGGGTCGGGGCCCTCCAGGACGGTCGGCTTGGCCAGGCCGTCGAGGACGATGAAGCGCAGCAGGTCGCCGCGGGACTTCTTGTCGACCTTCATGGTCTCCAGCAGCTTGGGCCACTGGTCGTAGCGGTAGTGGAGGGGAAGACCGACCGATTCGAGGATCGTGCGGTGGCGGTCGGCCGTCGCGTCGTCCAACCTGCCTGCCAGACGGCCGAGTTCGGCGGCGAAGTGCATGCCGACGGCGACCGCGGCGCCGTGCCGCCACTTGTAGCGCTCGTTCTTCTCGATGGCGTGGCCCAGCGTGTGGCCGTAGTTGAGGATCTCGCGGAGTCCGGCCTCCTTGAGGTCCGAGGAGACGACCTCGGCCTTGACCCGGATCGAGCGCTCGATGAGCTCCGCGGTGTGCGGGCCCGCCGGGGTGCGCGCGGCCTCGGGGTCGGACTCGATGAGCTCCAGGATCACCGGGTCGGCGATGAAGCCCGCCTTGATGATCTCGGCGAGCCCGGAGACGTAGTCGTTGACCGGCAGGGACTCCAGCGCAGCCAGGTCGCACAGCACGCCGGCGGGCGGGAAGAAGGCGCCCACCAGGTTCTTGCCCTCGGCGGTGTTGATGCCGGTCTTGCCGCCGACCGCCGCGTCCACCATCGCGAGGACGGTGGTGGGGATCGCGATCCAGCGCACGCCGCGCAGCCAGGTCGCGGCCACGAAGCCGGCCAGGTCGGTGGTCGAGCCGCCGCCGACGCCGACGATGACGTCGGTGCGGGTGAAGCCGGACTGTCCGAGCGCCTTCCAGCAGTAGGCGGCGACCTCGGCGGTCTTGGCCTCCTCCGCGTTCGGCACCTGGATGGCGACGGCCTCGTAGCCCTGCTCGGCGAGGTCGGCACGCAACGCTTCGCCGGTCTCGGCGAGCGCCTCGGGGTGCACGACGGCGACCCGCTTGGCCTTCTCCCCGATCAACCCGCCGAGTTCGCCCAGGAGTTGACGGCCCACCAGAACCTCGTACGGGTCGCTGCCCGCGGTCCCGCCGACCTGGATCCGGGTGACTGCCTCGCTCATGCTTCTTTCAACTCCAGTGCGTCCAGGGCGACTTGGGTGACCTCTTCGGGCGTACGGCCGTCGGTCGCCACGACGACGGTGGCGACCTCCTCGTACAGCGAGCGCCGCGCCTCCATCAGCTCGCGCCACTGCTTGCGCGGATTGACCGCCAGCAGCGGGCGGGCCGCGTTCAGCCCGGTGCGCTTGACCGCCTCCTCGACGTCCATCGAGAGGTAGACGACCCGCTGCCCGGCCAGCAGCGCGCGCGTGTCCGCGTCGAGGATCGAGCCGCCGCCCAGCGCGAGGACGCCGTCGTGCTCGGCCAGCGCCTTCTGCACGGCGGCCTTCTCGATCGCCCGGAAGACCGGCTCGCCCTCGTCGACGAAGATCTCCGCGATCGTGCGGCCCTCGGCGGCCACGATGTCGTCGTCCGTGTCGCGGTAGCCGGCCCCGAGCCGCTCGGCCAGCAGCTGTCCGACGGTGGACTTGCCCACACCCATCGGCCCGACCAGGACGACCTGCGGAGCGCTCACCGGATGGCCAGGTTGTCGAGGTAGGACTGCACATTGCGGCGGGTCTCGGGCACCGAGTCGCCGCCGAACTTCTCCGCCACCGCGTCCGCCAGGACGAGCGCGACCATTGCCTCGGCGACGATCCCGGCCGCCGGCACCGCGGACACGTCCGAGCGCTGGTGGTGCGCCTGCGTGGCCTCGCCGGTGGCCACGTCGACGGTCTGCAGGGCGCGCGGCACGGTCGCGATCGGCTTCATCGCCGCCCGCACCCGCAGCAGTTCACCCGTGGTCAGGCCGCCCTCGGTACCGCCGGAGCGACCGGAGACGCGCCGGATGCCCTCCGGGGTGCCCACGATCTCGTCGTGCGCCTTGGAGCCCGGCACCCGCGCGAGCTCGAAGCCGTCGCCGAGCTCGACACCCTTGATGGCCTGGATGCCCATCAGCGCACCGGCCAGGCGGGCGTCCAGCTTGCGGTCCCAGTGCACGTGCGAGCCCAGCCCGACCGGGACCCCGTAGGCCAGGATCTCGACCACGCCACCGAGGGTGTCGCCGTCCTTGTGGGCCTGGTCGACCTCGGCCACCATCGCCTTCGACGCGTCCGCGTCCAGGCAGCGCAGCGGGTCGGCGTCCAGCTTCTCGACGTCGGCCGGCGTGGGGTACACACCCTGAGGAGCCTTCACGGAGCACAGCTCCACGACGTGGCTGACGATCTCGATGCCGGCCGTCTCCTTCAGGTACGACCGGGCCACCGCGCCCAGCGCCACACGCGCCGCCGTCTCCCGCGCGGACGCACGCTCCAGGATCGGCCGGGCCTCGTCGAAGCCGTACTTCTGCATGCCCGCCAGGTCGGCGTGGCCGGGGCGCGGGCGGGTCAGCGGGGCGTTGCGGGCCAGGCCGGCGAGGATCTCGGGGTCGACCGGGTCGGCCGACATCACCTGCTCCCACTTGGGCCACTCGGTGTTGCCCACCATGATCGCGACCGGGGAACCGAGGGTGAGGCCGTGCCGGACGCCGCCGATGAAGGTGACCTCGTCGCGCTCGAACTTCATGCGCGCACCGCGTCCATAGCCGAGCCGGCGCCGGGCCAGGTGGTCCGCCACCATCTCCGTGGTGATCGGCACGCCGGCGGGAAGGCCCTCCAGCGTCGCCACGAGTGCGGGACCGTGGGACTCCCCCGCGGTCAGCCAGCGCAACCTGCTCAACGGTGCTCCTCAGTGCTCGCGCCCTGGTACTGCCTGCGTACGCGCGTCCTCGCGTACGGCGACGGCGCGACCAGGTGCGCGGCCCCGGCCCGCCACCTCCGATCCTCCCACGTCCGCGAGGCGACTCCGATCGGAGTCCGACAAACGGACAGGGCGAACGGCGCCGGGAGAGCCTGCCGGGTCAGCGGCGCACGGCGGCCTCGCGCATCGCGGCCAGCGGGGAGCGTGGGTCGCCGGTGAACTGGTGGAACTGGAAGACGGCCTGGTGCACCAGTAGGTCGAGGCCGCTGAGTACCGGCCCGCTGCGCTCCTGCCAGGCTGCGGCGAGGGGTGTGGGCCAGGGGTCGTAGAGCACGTCGAAGAGGGTGCCGACCTGGGCGGGGAGCTGTCCGGCCAGTGCGTCGGTGCCTCCGGCGGGCGTCGTGGAGATCACCAGGGGCGCCTCGAAGGCCCGCGCCGCGTCGGCCCAGTCGGCCGGGCGGACCTGGACGCCGAGTCGCTCGCCCCACTGGCGCATCTCGGCCGCCCGCTGCTCGCTGCGCACGTAGACGGTGACCTCGCCCGTGCAGATCCGCGCGAGCGCGGCGAGGGCGGACGAGGCGGTGGCGCCGGCGCCCAGGATCGCCGCCGACTCGGTCTTCTCGACGCCGCGCTCGTGCAGTGCGGCAACCAGACCGGGGATGTCGGTGTTGTCGCCGACCTTCCGCCCGTCGGGCCGGAAGACGACGGTGTTGACGGCCTCCACCGAGGCCGCCGTTTCGGTGATCTCGTCGAGGAGAGGGATCACCGCCCGCTTGAGCGGCATGGTCAGCGACAGCCCCGCCCACTCCGGTCCGAGCTGCGCGAAGAACCCGGGCAGCGCCGACTCCTCGATCTCGAACCTGTCGTACGACCATCCGTCCAGGCCGAGCGCCCGGTAGCCCGCGGTGTGCAGCTGCGGCGACAGGGAGTGGGCGATGGGCGAGCCGAGCACGGCCGCCCTGCGGGGTGTCGTCATCAGTCCTTGTTCCTCGACGCGTTGAACTCGTCGACCAGCTTGTTGTGCTCGGCGAGCGTCTTCGTGAACTTGCTGGTCTTGCCGTCCAGCGAGATGAAGTAGTACCAGCCGTCGTGCGTGGGGTTGAGCGCGCCCTTGAGCGCCTCCTCGCCCGGGTTGTCGATGGGACCGGGGGGCAGGCCCTTGATGTAGTACGTGTTGTACGGGTTGTTGTACTTCCTGAGCTCGGCGATACTCAGGTCGATCTTGCTCTGGTTCTTCACGTAGTTGTACGTGGAGTCGAACTCGAGCGAGCCGTAGGTCTCGGGGTTGCCCGGCTTGAGGCGGTTGTAGACGACCTCGGCCATCTTGCGGAAGTCGTCGTGGCTCGTACCCTCGGCCTGCACCAGGCTCGCCACGGTGAGCAGCTGCCAGGGGCCGTCGAGTCCGAGGCTCTTCGCCTTCTTCTCGAGGCCGAGCTCCGCGTACTTCCCGTTGGCACGGGAGACCATGTCCTTCAGGACCGTCTCGGGCTTCTGGCCCTTGGTGGCCGCATAGCTGGAGGGGTAGAGGAATCCTTCCAGCGGGTCCTTCACATTGGCGTGGTTCAGTGCCCAGGAGGGCAGGCCGAGCTTCTTGTAGTCCTTCTTCGCGACCTTCGCCGTGGTGCCCTCGGCCACGCCCAGGCGGGTGTCGATCAGCTTGTAGACCGCCGAGTTGCGAGAGCCCTCGGCGATGATCAGGTTGCTGCGGCTCTTCGGACTGAGCATCAGCTCGACGGCGCTCGCCGCCGACATCTGCTTCTGCAGCGTGTAGACGCCGTCCTGGATGGTCTTGCCCTTGGGGTTCGCCTGCTGCGCCGAGACGAACGCGTCGACGCTCTCGACGACGCCCTTCTCCTTCAGCTTCTGGCCGATCACATAGCCACCGGCGCCCTTGGGGATGACGACCGTGACCTGGTCGCCGTTGCCGTCGCCCGCGTAGTCGGGTGCCGGGCCGAAACGGTCCTGGTAGAACTGCCAGCCGAAATAGCCGACACCGCCGAGGCCTCCGGCGAAGAGCATCACGAGTACGAGGCAGGCGCATCCGTTGCGGCGCTTCTTCGGCTTCTTGCCGCCGCGCCCCTTGCGGTCGGCCCGCGGGTCGTCGTCCTCGTCCTCGTCCTCGGCCCCGCCTGCGAAGAAGGCGTGTTCGCCCTGGTCGGGCCCGGGGTCCCAGTCGGTCCGCGGCTCGGGCTCGGCCTGCCTGCGGGCGGGGGGCTCGGGCGGCGGGTAGGCGTCGGGCGCGCTGTAGTAGTCGTGCTGCTCCCCGCCGTACCCCGCGGACTGCTGCCCGTACGGATCCGACGGGTCGGTGTACTGGACGTGCCCGTGGGTGCCCGTGCCCCAGCCGCCGTTGTCGTACTGCTGCTGTCCTTGACCGCCGTTGTCGTACTGCTGCCCTTGACCGCCGTTGTCGTAAGGCTGCTGCCCCTGACCTGCGTAGTTCTGCTGTCCCTGGTCGCCGTACTGCTGTCCGTACTGCTGGTCGTACTGGGGGTAGTGCTGCTGCGCCTGGCCGTACGCGGATTGCCCGCCGTTGCCCCAGCTGCCGTAGTGCTGCTGCTGCGGCTGCTCCGGATAGTGCTGTGGCTGGCCGCCGTAGGGGGACTGCTGGCCCGTGTGGGCCTGCTGTCCACCCCATCCGTCGTCCCCGTACAACGGGTCCTCCGGATGCCACGGTTCGGAGCCTTGGCCCCGGCCATACTCAGTCATCGATCCCCTAGAGCCGCGAGGCGGCGGATACGCGGCTTATGGCCGGTTTCCGTTCCGCCTCTTGCTATGCACCGGCTGTTCGAACAGCGGCACAGTCGCGCGGAACGTTACCGTATCGCGATCAGATGACCACTTCGACGCCCTCGCCGGGTGCTTTACCTGACACCCGTTCGGATTCCAAGGCCTGCTGCAGGATGATCACAGCGGCTGCCTGGTCGATGACCGAGCGGCCCTTCTTGCTCTTCACCCCTGACGCGCGCAGTCCCTGACTGGCCGTCACCGTGGTCATCCGCTCGTCCACGAGCCGGACCGGGACGGGTGCGATGCCCTGCGCGAGCTGCTGTGCGAAGCCGCGAACCTTTACCGCGGCCGGGCCCTCGCCCCCCTTGAGGGAGCGAGGGAGGCCGACGACGACCTCGATCGGCTCGTACTCCTCGACCAGTTGTTTCAACCGGCGCTGGGCTGCCGGGATGTCACGTCCGGGGACCGTCTCCACCGGGGTGGCGAGGATCCCGTCGGGGTCGCACGAGGCGACTCCGATGCGGGCGTCCCCGACGTCGATCGCGAGGCGACGGCCCCGGCGCATCACCGGGCCGTCCTCGCCCGACCGTTCCTCGGTGCTCACTTGGCCGTTTCCGCCACGAGCCGCTCCACGGCGTCGACGGCGTCGCCGATCGCGGCCGGGTTCTGGCCGCCGCCCTGGGCGACGTCCGGCTTGCCGCCACCGCCGCCGCCGAGGGTCTTGGCGGCCGTACGGACCAGGTCACCGGCCTTGAGACCGCGCTCGCGGGCGGCGTCGTTGGTGGCGATGACCGTCAGCGGCTTGCCGTTGTTGACCGTGAAGAGGGCGACCACGACGGCCCGTCCGCCCTGGATGCGGCCGCGCACGTCGAGGACCAGCTTGCGCAGGTCGTCGGGGGTCGTGCCGTCCGGGACCTGGCCGGTGACGACGGCGATGCCGCGGACGTCCTTGGCGGACTCGGCGAGACCGGCGGCGGCCTGCAGCACCTTCTCGGCCCGGAACTTCTCGATCTCCTTCTCGGCGTCCTTCAGCTTGCCGAGCATGGCGGAGACCTTCTCGGGCAGCTCCTCCGAGCGGCCCTTGAGCAGTTCGGTCAGCTGGTTGACGACCGTGTGCTCGCGGGCGAGGAAGTTGTAGGCGTCGACGCCTACGAGGGCTTCGATACGGCGGACACCGGAACCGATGGAGGACTCGCCGAGCAGCTTCACCAGGCCCAGCTGGGCGGTGTTGTGCACGTGCGTGCCGCCGCACAGCTCCTTGGAGAAGTCGCCGATGGTCACGACGCGGACCCGCTCGCCGTACTTCTCGCCGAACTCGGCGATCGCGCCCTGCTTCTTGGCCTCGTCGATGCCCATGATGTCGGCGCGGACGTCGAGGTCGCGGGCGAGGACTTCGTTGATCTTCTGCTCGACGTCGGTCATCACGGCCGTGGGAACGGCGGACGGGGAACCGAAGTCGAAGCGGAAGCGGCCGGGCTGGTTCTCGGAACCGGCCTGGGCGGCCGTCGGGCCGAGCGCGTCGCGCAGCGCCTGGTGGGTGAGGTGGGTGGCCGAGTGGGCGCGGGCGATGGCCGTGCGGCGACGGTTGTCGATGGCGGCGTGGGCCTTGGCACCGACCGTGACCTCGCCGACCTGGACGACGCCCTTGTGGACGTAGACGCCCGGGACCGGCTTCTGGCAGTCGCGGATCTCGATGACGGCACCGGTGTCGACCTTGATCCTGCCGGTGTCGCCGATCTGGCCGCCGCCCTCGGCGTAGAACGGGGTGCGGTCGAGGACGATCTCGACCTCGTCGCCCTCGGTGGCGGCCGGGGAGGAGGCGCCGTCGACGAGGATGCCGACGATCGTGGACTCGCCCTCGGTGTCCGAGTAGCCGATGAAGTCTGTCTCGCCCACCTTGTCGGCGATCTCACGGTAGGCACCGGCGCCAGCGTGGCCGGTCTTCTTGGCCTGGGCGTCGGCCTTGGCGCGCTCCCGCTGCTCCTTCATCAGGCGGCGGAAGCCGTCCTCGTCCACGGAGAGGCCCTGCTCGGCGGCCATCTCCAGGGTGAGGTCGATCGGGAAGCCCCAGGTGTCGTGGAGCAGGAACGCCTTGTCACCGGGCAGGACCGAGGAGCCGGCCTGCTTGGTCTCGGTGACGGCGGTGTCGAGGATGTTGGTGCCGGCCTTCAGCGTCTTGAGGAAGGCGTTCTCCTCGGCGACGGCGACCTTCTCGATGCGCTCGCGGTCGGTGACCAGCTCGGGGTACTGCTGACCCATCATGGCGATGACGGTGTCGATCAGGTCGAGCACGACCGGGCCGGTGGCACCCAGCAGGCGCATGTTGCGGATGGCGCGGCGCATGATGCGGCGCAGGACGTAGCCGCGGCCCTCGTTGCCGGGGGTCACGCCGTCGCCGATGAGCATCACCGACGTACGCATGTGGTCGGTGACCACGCGCAGGGAGACGTCCGAGTCGTGGGCGTCGCCGTAGGCCACGCCGGTCAGCTCGGTGGCCTTGTTGATGACGGCCATGGAGGTGTCGATCTCGTACATGTTCTGCACGCCCTGCAGAATCATGGCGAGTCGCTCCAGGCCGAGGCCCGTGTCGATGTTCTTGCTGGGGAGCTCGCCGAGGATCTCGAAGTTGTCCTTGCCGATGCCCTCACCGCGCTCGTACTGCATGAAGACGAGGTTCCAGATCTCGACGTACCGCTCGTCGTTGACGGCGGGGCCGCCCTCGACGCCGAACTCGGGGCCGCGGTCGTAGTTGATCTCGGAACAGGGGCCGCACGGGCCGGGGACGCCCATGGACCAGTAGTTGTCCTTCATGCCGAGGCGCTGGATGCGCTCCTTCGGCACACCGACGACCTCGTGCCAGATGCGCTCGGCCTCGTCGTCCTCCAGGTAGACGGTGATCCAGAGCTTCTCCGGCTCCAGGCCGTAACCACCCTTGTCCTGAGGGCTGGTGAGCAGCTCCCAGGCGTACTTGATGGCGCCTTCCTTGAAGTAGTCGCCGAAGGAGAAGTTGCCGCACATCTGGAAGAACGTGCCGTGGCGGGTGGTCTTGCCGACCTCTTCGATGTCGGGCGTGCGCACGCACTTCTGCACGCTGGTCGCACGCGCCCACGGCGGCTTGACCTCACCGAGGAAGTACGGCTTGAAGGGCACCATGCCGGCGGGGACCAGGAGCAGAGTCGGGTCGTCCGCGATGAGCGACGCCGAAGGGACGACGGTGTGACCGCGCTCCTCGTAGAAGCTCAGCCAGCGGCGGCGAATCTCGGCCGACTCCATCAGTGGTCCTCATTCCGGTTGTACGAGTACGTCTGGTACGTCGAGCCCTCGACGTACTTCGGGCTGTTGCGGTTCTCGATGGCGGCGTACCGCCGGGGTGCGGGGAGTTCGGGGTCGACGGAGGCGTTCAGCCCGAGCGCGTCGCCGAGCTCCTCCTCCCGCTGCGCCATGTTGTCGCGGACATCGAGCGCGAAGCCGACCGCGCGGTCCTTGAGCCGGTGACCGGCCTCGAGCGCCTTGTTGGCCGCGCTGACGGCGAGGTTCTCGGGGGTCAGCTGCTTCAGCTTGCGGTTGACCTTGGTGGTGGCCCACACACCGGCGGCCATGCCTGTGGTGAACCAGAACGTACGGCGGAACATCGGTTCGCTCAGTCCTTCTTTCCGCGGTACTTGCGCTTCTCCCGCCGCGCCGCGGGGACCGTCCGGCCCACGATCACGGTACGCCGGGACTCCTTGGCGGGCACGTCGTCCCGGCGGGCGCCGAGGGCCCGGCGGACGCCATAGCCGAAGGCCGCGACCTTGACCAGGGGGCCGCCGAAGGTGGAGGCGACGGTGGTCGACAGTGCCGAGGCGTTCGACGTGACCTCCTGGACGTCGGTCGCGATCGCGTCGACCCGGTCGATCTGGGTCTGCGCGGAGCGCACCGCCGCGGAGGCGTCGGCCAGCAGCGGGACAGCCTGGTCGGTCACGTCCGCCACCAGCTTGGTGGTCGCCTTGAGCGTCTGGGCCACCCTCGCCAGCGCGACGGCGAGGAAGGAGACCAGGATCGCCCAGAAGACGGCCACCAGGATCCCGGCTACCTCTCCACCGGACACCGTGTGCACCCGCTCCCTGAAACGTGCCTGAACATCGAAAAGTAGTGGACCGAGCCTATCGCGCCGGGGACTGGGCTCCGCACCGGATTACCCTCCGCGCGCTGCCGAGTTGCGCGAAGCGATTGTACGGAACGAACACGCCTCAGTACGCTCCGTATTCCATGCAGGATCATCAGCGCAGCGCCACCTCCGTGGACGGCAATCTGCCCCTGGAACCCGACTCCTTCGTCGGGCGTACGGCCGAACTCGCCGGGCTGGCGCGGGCGCTCGACGCCGCTCGGCTGGTGACGGTGACCGGTGCGGGCGGGGTCGGCAAGTCACGGCTCGCGGCGCGGGCGGCCGCACGGTGCGCGCCGCGTGACGGGGTGTGGCGGGTGGAGCTGGCGCCGGTGCGCGATCCGGAGTTCCTCGACTACGCCGTCGTAGAAGCTCTCGGGCTGACGGACCACACGACGCGGTTGCCGCGGGAGACGCTGCTCGCGCATCTCGCCGAGCGTCAACTCCTGCTGGTTCTGGACGGGTTCGAGCATCTGGTGGATGCGTGTGCCGGGCTGGTCGGCGAGTTGCTGGGGCGGGCGCCCGGGCTCAGGGTGCTCGCCGCCGGGCGCAGACCGCTGGCCGTGGCGGGCGAGCGGGTGTTCCCGCTGGCGCCGCTGGGCGAGGACGAGGCGGTGGCGTTGTTCGCCGACCGGGCGGAACGGCACGGGGTGGCGGCCGGCGACGACCCTGCCGTACGGGAGGTGTGCCGGCGTCTGGACGGGATCCCGCTCGCGGTCGAACTGGCCGCGGGGCGGCTGCGGGCCCTGTCCCCCGGGCAGTTGCTGGAGCGGTTGGACGACCGGTTCCGGCTGCTGACCGGCGGCGGTCGGGACGCGCTGCCCCGGCATCGGACGCTGCGCACGGCGATCGGCTGGAGTCATGAACTGTGCACGCCCCAGGAGCGGTTGCTGTGGTCGCGGCTGTCGGTGTTCGCCGGGCAGTTCGACCTGGAGGCCGTCGAGTACGTGTGCAGCGGGCACGGTCTGGTCGCCGACGACGTCCTCGACGTGCTCACCGAGCTGCTCGCGCAGTCCGTGGTCGCACGCGAGGAGACACCCGCGGGCGTGCGCTACCGGATGCTCGACACGGTCCGGGCGTACGGCGCCGACTGGCTGGAGGCGACGGGTGACGCACTCCGGCTGCGGCGGCGGCACCGCGACTGGTACCTGGGCCTGGCGACCTGGTGCGAGCTGGACTGGTTCTCGCCGCGCCAGGCCGAGGTGGCCGCGCGCGTGGAGGCGGAGCTGCCGAATCTGCGCTGTGCGCTGGAGCACTGCCTGAGCGAGCCGGACGAGGCGCATCTGGGCCAGTACCTGGCGGGCTCGCTGTGGTTCTACTGGGCGGGCTGCGGGCGGCTGTCGGAGGGACGGCACTGGCTGGAGCAGGTCGTACAGTCGACCTCGGGGCACGAGCAGTCCCGGCTGAAGGCGCTGTGGGTGCTCGGCTACGTGGCGATCCTGCAGGGTGACACGGTCCCCGCGCTGGCGGCGCTGCAGGAGTGCCGGGAGGAGGCGGAACGCGCCGCCGACCCGACGGCCGTCGCGTATGCGGAGCACCGCACCGGCTGTCTGGCCCTGGTCAGCGACGACATGGCGCGCGCGGAAACACTGCTGCGCTCGGCGCTGCGCCGCTACCAGGAGATCGGCGAGCTCAACAGCAATGTGCTGATGGCGCAGGTCGAACTGGCGATGACCCGCGCCTTCCAGGGCGATCTGCCGGGTGCGGTGCGGCTGTGCGAGGACGTGCGCCAGGTGTGCGAGGACCACGGCGAACGCTGGACCCGTGCCTACGCCCTGTTCGTCCTGGCGTACGCGGCCTGGGCCGAGGGCGATCCGGCACGGGCCCGTGCCCTGCTGACCGACTGCCTCACCGGCGCCCACGCCTTCCACGACCTGCTCGGGTCGGTGCTGTCGGTCGAGCTGCTGGCGCTGGTCACGGCGGTGCAGGGCGATGTGGCGGAGGCCGCGGTGCTGCAGGGCGCGGCGGGCCGGATGTGGATCTCGGTGGGTCTGCCGCTGTTCGGCTCGGCGTACTACAACGCCCCGCACGAGCTGTGCGAGGCCATGGCCCGCGAGCGGCTGGGCGACGAGCGGTACGAGGAGTGCGTACGGGAAGGGGCGCGGCTGGTGCGGGAGGCGGCTGTGACGCGTGCGCTGGAGCGGCCGCTGAACGCCGTGCCCTCGCCGCGGGGGCCGGTGCGGCACGCGACGGCGCGGGTGGAGATGCACGAACCCGCCGCCTCCCGCGCCCGGAAGGGCGGGGAGACGGCGGGCTGAGGTGGTGCTACCGCCTGCTGAAGATCAGCGGGCGTAGTACTCGACGACGAGCTGCTCGTCGCAGATGACCGGAACTTCCTTGCGGTTCGGCTCGCGGTCCAGGCGGAACGCCAGGGCCTTGAGGTTCACCTGCAGGTAGCGCGGGGTCTCGCCCTCGGGGGCGAAGCCGCCCTCACGGGCGATCGAGAAGAGGGTCTTCTCACGGCTGCGCTCGCGGACCATCACGACGTCGTCGGGACGGACACGGAACGACGGCTTGTCGACCTTCTGGCCGTTGACCTCGATGTGGCCGTGAACGACCATCTGACGGGCCTGGTAGATGGTGCGGGCGATGCCCGAACGCAGGACCAGGGCGTCGAGACGGCGCTCGAGCTCCACGATCAGGGCCTCACCGGTCTTGCCCTGCACCTTGGAGGCACGCTCGTAGGCGCGGACCAGCTGGCGCTCGGAGATGTCGTACTGCGCGCGCAGACGCTGCTTCTCCAGCAGACGGACCTTGTAGTCCGAGTTCTGCTTGCGGCCACGGCCGTGCTCACCCGGCGGGTAGGGGCGGGCCTCGAAGTACTTGACGGCCTTCGGGGTCAGCGCGATGCCGAGGGCACGCGACTTCTTGACCTTGGGGCGGGACTGATTCGCCACTGTCTCTGTCTCATTTCTTGGTTTTCGGCTTGTCAGGGTTGAGGGAGGTCGCATCCGCAGCCGGGGAAACCCTTCTCGTCCGAGTGGACGGGGTGGGCAGCCGCTCCCCTGGTCTGGGCACATACGTGCAGCACGCGAGTGGCCCACCGACCGTTCCCGTCGTACGACGAGTGGTGGTGGGCTGCCCGCGACACCGTTCGACGGTGCGCGACGCTCCTGGAACCCGCTGGGGGTTCCGGCTGGATGTCCTGCTCTGACTGCGCGGGACTCAGCACTTCGGCGAAGTCTACAGGGTGCTCAGGACCGCTTACGACCGAGGTGCTTCCTGGTCCACTCCACCGCGTCCGCGTACCGCGCCTCCGCTCCGTGCCTGGTCGGGGTGTAGTACTCGCGGTCCTTGAGGGCGTCCGGTGCGTACTGCTGCTCGGCGATGCCCTCCGCCAGATCGTGCGGATACACGTACCCCTGTGCGTGCCCGAGCTTGGCGGCGCCCTTGTAGTGGCCGTCGCGCAGGTGCGGCGGCACCTGTCCGGCCAGTCCCTTGCGTACGTCGTCCAGGGCGGCGCCGATCGCGGTCGTCGCGGCGTTGGACTTCGGGGCCAGGGCGAGGGCGATGGTGGCGTGGCTGAGGGTGAGGGCGGCCTCGGGGAAGCCGATCATGGCGACGGCCTGGGCGGCGGCGACCGCTATGGGCAGGGCGTTCGGGTCGGCCAGGCCGATGTCTTCGCTCGCGGAGATCATCAGACGGCGGGCGATGAAGCGGGGGTCCTCGCCGGCCTCGATCATGCGGGCCAGATAGTGCAGGGCGGCGTCGACGTCGGAGCCGCGGATGGACTTGATGAGGGCGCTGGCGACGTCGTAGTGCTGGTCGCCGTCGCGGTCGTACTTCACCGCCGCCCGGTCGACGACCTCTTCCAGGGTCGTCAGGGAGATCTCCGTCTCGCCCTTGTCGAGGGCCGCCCCGGCCGCGGCCTCCAGGGCGGTGAGCGCGCGGCGGGCGTCTCCGCCGGCGATGCGCAGGAAGTGGTCCTCGGTGTCCTCGGGGAGGGTGACGGCGTCCTTCAGGCCGCGCTCGTCGCTCAGCGCCCGCTTCAGGAGGCCCCGGACGTCGTCGTCGGTGAGCGGCTCGAGGGTCAGCAGCAAGGACCGCGACAGGAGCGGGGAGATCACCGAGAAGTACGGGTTCTCCGTCGTCGCCGCGATCAGCGTCACCCAGCGGTTCTCCACCGCCGGCAGCAGGGAGTCCTGCTGGGCCTTGCTGAAGCGGTGGATCTCGTCGAGGAAGAGGACGGTCTCCTTGCCGTACCCGCCGGTGGCGCGGCGGGCGCCGTCGATGACCGCACGGACCTCCTTGACGCCCGCGGTGATCGCCGACAGTTCGACGAAGCGCTTGTTGGTGGCCTTGGAGACGACGTACGCCAAGGTCGTCTTGCCGGTGCCGGGCGGGCCCCAGAGGATCACCGAGGACGGTCCGGCGGGGCCGCCCGCGCCCTCGCCGACCAGTCGGCGCAGGGGCGAGCCGGGCTTCAGCAGATGCTGCTGGCCCACGACCTCGTCGAGGGTGCGCGGGCGCATCCGCACCGCCAGGGGACTGCCGGTCGGGTCCTTCTCCTGGCGTTCTTCTGCGGCTGCGGTGAACAGGTCGGGCTCCACGTCCAAAACCCTAAATCACCGCACTGACAACGCGGCAGGCGATGTCAGCTGGTCCAGAAGTCCCACCAGCGGGTCAGGACCAGCATGCCGATGATGCCGACGTGCAGCACGGGCACGACCCAGGTGAACTCGCCGAAGAAGCTCTTCAGCCAGCGCGGGGTCGGCAGGAAGTCGTTGCGGATGTTGAAGGACGTGACGTACCAGAACATCGTGATCGTCGCTACCCAGGCCAGGGAGCACCACAGGCACAGCGCGTTGATGCGGTACAGCGACTGGAACTGCAGCCAGGTGCAGAAGGCCACGCCGAAGAGCGTGCCGAAGTTGAAGGTGAGCCAGTACCAGCGCGGGAAGCGGGCGCGGGCCAGCAGGCTCATGCCGACGCAGATGACGATGCCGTAGGCGACCAGGCCGAGCATCGGGTTCGGGAAGCCGAAGGCCGCGGCCTGCTTGGACTCCATGACGCTGCCGCAGGAGACGACCGGGTTCAGGCTGCAGCCGGGGGTGAAGGTCTTGCCCTCGACCTTGGCCTCGAGCAGCTTGAACTTGTCGATCGTGATGACCCAGGCCGCGAGCAGACCGGCGGCGCCGGTGATGATCAGCAGCAGGGCGAAGGCACGACTGCCGCCCACCGTGCGCGGCTCCGGGGCCGCGCTGCTCGGCTCGGGCTCGGTGGAGACGTCCTTGACTGTCGTCTTGCTCATCACGCCGATTCCGTCTGCTTGAGAGTTGGACCTTCTTCGGGCACGGGCCATTGTGCCGCACCAGGGCCACTGTCCACCGTTCGGTGGACATAAGGAAGTACGCACGGTCGTCCCTGAGCGTTCGGTTCCGGACGACGATCGACGGCATGACAACACACGCGAACGAACTCGCGGTGGACGTACGGGGGCTGCGCAAGCAGTACGGGGACGTGACCGCGGTGGACGGCATCGATCTGGGCATCCGGCGCGGAGAGGTGTTCGGCCTGCTCGGGCCGAACGGCGCGGGCAAGAGCACCACGGTGGAGATCCTCCAGGGCAACCGGAGCCGGGACGCGGGCGAGGTGTCCGTGCTCGGCGCGGACCCGGCGAGCGGCACGCGCGCGTGGCGGTCACGTGTCGGAATCGTCTGGCAGGACGAATCCGCGCCCGCCGAGTTGACGGTCCGCGAGACCGTACGGCACTTCGCCCGCTACTACCCGCGGCCGCGCGACCCGGAGGAGGTCATCGGCCTGGTGGGCCTGGAGGCCAAGGCGGGCAGCCGGATCAAGGCGCTGTCGGGGGGCCAGCGCCGTCGGCTCGACGTTGCCCTGGGGGTGATCGGCGATCCCGAGCTGCTGCTCCTGGACGAGCCGACGACCGGTTTCGACCCGGCGGCCCGGCGGCAGTTCTGGGACCTGATCCGGCTGCTCGCCGACGAGGGCACGACGATCCTGCTGACCACGCACTACCTGGAGGAGGCGGAGGCGCTCGCCGACCGGCTCGCCGTCGTCGCCAAGGGCCAGGTCGTCGCGGAGGGCGAACCGGCGGCGCTCCGGGAGCGGTACGGCACCCAGGCCACCGTCGAGTGGACCGAGCCGGACGGCGTCACGCGCACCGAGCGCACGGACACGCCCACCCGGACGGTCGCCGGGCTCATGCACCGCTTCGACGGCGAGATCCCGGGCCTGAAGGTGACCCGCCCCACCCTGGAGGACGTCTACCTCCGGCTGACCGGACAGGAGGACGCGCGATGACCACGACCGCCGTACGGACCCGGACCGAGGCGCCCGCCGAGCGGCTGCCCGGAGCGTGGGGGCTGGGGCTGCAGCGGGGCGCGCTGGAGATCAAGCAGTTCTTCCGGCAGCGCGACCAGGTGGTGTTCACGTTCGCGTTCCCGGTCGTGTTCCTCTTCCTGTTCGCGTCGATCTTCAAGGACGACGTGCAGGACGCGGGCATCACCGCCTCCCAGCTGTACGTCCCGGCGATGATGGCGGCCGGCATCATGTCGACGAGTTTCCAGTCCCTCGGCATCTCGATCGCGATCGAGCGGGACGAGAAGGTGCTGCGCCGGCTGCGCGGCACGCCGATGCCGCCGGCCGCGTACTTCCTCGGCAAGATCTGGCTGGTTCTGTTCACCGGTCTGCTCGAGACGGCGATCCTGCTGGTCGTCGGCACCACCCTGTACGACGTCGATCTGCCGTCCGGCGCGACCCGCTGGTTCGACTTCGCGTGGATCTTCGTCCTCGGTCTTACGGCGTGCGCGCTGCTCGGTATCGCGATCAGCTCGGTCCCGAAGTCCGGCAAGAGCGCGACCTCGGTGGTCGTACTCCCCTTCCTCATCCTGCAGTTCATCTCCGGGGTGTACATCGCGATCGACACCATCCCCGACTGGATGCTGAACATCGGGGCACTGTTCCCGCTGAAGTGGATGTGCCAGGGGCTGCGCGGGGTGTTCCTGCCGGACTCGGCGCGGATCCTGGAGCAGACCGGCAGTTGGGAGTTCGGGAAGGTGGCGCTGGTGCTCGCGGCCTGGTGCGTCGGAGGATTGGTGCTGTGTCTGCTGACCTTCCGGTGGAAGAACCGGCGCGACGGATGAACGAGCCGGCGGGGGCGACCGGCGCCTACACCTGGGATCGCTCCTTCCGGCTGTGGGACACCTATTTCGCCCTCATCTGGCTGGCCACCCTGGCGTTCGTGCTCGGCACGGGACACCCGGGGTGGCCGGTCCGCATCACCGCGGCGGCGCTGCTGGTTCCGCTGATCCCCCTTTTCGTGTGGGTGGGCCGTCCGCTGCTGAAGGGTGATCCGCCGCCCGAGCGCCAGGCCCTCGGCTACCTCGTCGCGATGACGGCCCTGTTCCTGCCCTCGGCAATCCTCGTCGGCGAGACGCGGCTCATGACCTTCGCGCTCGTCCCCCAGTGCTTCATGACGCTGCGGATGCGGTGGGCAATCACCACGGTGGCCGTGATCAACCTGGCGCCGGTGGTGGGCTGGGCGCTGCTGTGGTGGCCGAGCGACCAGGACGTCTTCTTCAACGGGCTGTTCGCCGTGGTCACCCTCATCTTCTCGGTGGCCGTGGGCAGTTGGGTGATCCGGATCATCGAGCAGAGCCAGGAGCGTGCGGAGCTGATCGCCGAACTGGACGCGAGCCGCCACGAGATCTCGCGCCTCTCGGCCGCGCACGGTGCCCTGACCGAGCGCGAACGCATGGCCCGCGAGATCCACGACACGCTCGCGCAGGGCTTCACCAGTCTGCTGATGCTGATCCAGGCGGTGGAGGCCGAGCTCGACCACGACCTCCCGCAGGCCCGCCGCCACCTCGCGCTGATGGACGAGACGGCCCGGCAGAACCTCGCCGAGGCCCGCGCCCTGGTCGCGGGCGGCGCACCCGCCGACCTCGACGGCACCTCCCTCCCGGACGCGCTGCGTCGGCTGGCCGCCCGCCACCAGGCGATACTCGACGTGACCGGGCCGGTACGCCCGCTGTCCGCCGGCCCCGAGGTCGTCGCGCTGCGCTCCTGCCAGGAGGCTCTGGCCAACGCCCGCAAGCACGCAGGGAGTTCGGCCGTGGTGGGCATCGAGCTGGCGTACGCCGAGGACACGCTCACCGTCTCCGTACGGGACGACGGCCGCGGCTTCGATCCCGACGTCCCCGGCGACGGCTACGGTCTGGCGGGTCTGCGCGCGCGTGCCGTCGAGGTCGGCGGAACGGCCCGGATCAGCAGCACACCGGGCGACGGCACGACGGTGACGGTCAGTCTGCCCGTATCACCCGTAAGGAGTTCACCGTGATCCGGATCGTCCTCGCCGACGACCATCCCGTCGTACGGGAGGGGCTGCGGGCGATGCTCAGCGCCGAGCCGGACCTGGAGGTGGTCGCCGACGCGGCGAGCGGTCCGCAGGCGGAGGCGCTGGCGGCTGAACTCCGCCCCGACATCGTGCTGATGGACCTGCGGATGCCGGGCGGCGGAGGCGTCGACTCGATCGTGCGGATGGGCGAGGCGAGGCTGCCGTGCCGGGTGATCGTCCTGACGACGTACGAGACGGACCGGGACATCCTGCGGGCGGTGGAGGCCGGCGCGGCGGGCTACCTGCTCAAGGACATGCCACGCAGCGAACTCGCGGAAGCGGTACGGGCGGCCGCCCGCGGTGAGACGGTACTGGCACCGTCGGTCGCGGCCCGCCTGGTCGACCAACTGCGCACGAAGCCCGAGCGGCCACGGCTGTCGGAGCGGGAGAGGGCGGTGCTCCGGCTGGTGGCGGAGGGCTGCACGAACGCGGAGATCGGACGACGCCTGTTCATCGGCGAGTCGACGGTGAAGACCCATCTCCTGCGCGCCTTCGGCAAGTTGGGCGTCGACGACCGCACAGCGGCCGTCACCAGGGCCATGCGGCACGGGCTCCTCGACCAATGACGAAGGCGCCGGTTGCCCTTCAGGCACCCGGCGCCCTTGTCGATCCGCTAGCCGAGCCGAGACTCCAACTCCGCCACGATCTCGTTCACCCCGACCGCCGCCTGCTCCCCGGAATCCATGTCCTTGAGCTGTACGACGCCCTCGGCGAGGTCGCGCTCGCCGGCGACGATCGTGTAGCGGGCGCCGCTGCGGTTGGCGTTCTTCATGGCGCCCTTGAGCCCCTTGGCGCCGTAGGAGAAGTCGGCCGCGATGCCCAGCTTGCGGAGCTCGGTGACCTTCGCGAACAGCACCCGGCGGGCCTCCTCGCCCAGCGGCACCGCGAACACGCTGGTCGTGGAGGGGAGTTCGAGCTCGACGCCCTCCGCCTCCAGCGCCAGGACCGTGCGGTCGACGCCGAGCGCCCAGCCGACGGACGGCAGCGCGGGGCCGCCGATCATCTCCGACAGGCCGTCGTAGCGGCCGCCGCCGCCCACCGCGGACTGCGAGCCCAGACCGTCGTGGACGAACTCGAAGGTCGTACGGGTGTAGTAGTCCAGGCCGCGCACCAGCTTGGGGTCGTCCTCGAAGGAGACGCCCGCCGCCGTGATCAGCTCACGGACCTCCTCGTGGTACGCCTTGCAGGCGTCGCACAGGTAGTCGCGCAGGAGCGGGGCGTCGCCGAGCTGCTTCTGGACCGACTCGCGCTTGTCGTCCAGGACGCGCAACGGGTTGATCTCGGCGCGGCGGCGCGTGTCCTCGTCGATGTCCAGCCCGCGCAGGAAGTCCTGCAGCGCAGCCCGGTAGACGGGACGGCACTCCTTGTCGCCCAGGCTGTTGAGCAGGATGCGGAAGTTGCTCAGGCTCAGCGAGCGGTACGCCTGGTCGGCCAGGATGATCAGCTCGGCGTCCAGCGCCGGGTCCTCCGCCCCGATCGCCTCGGCGCCGACCTGCGAGAAGTGCCTATAACGGCCCTTCTGCGGGCGCTCGTAGCGGTAGTAGGAGCCGGAGTACCAGAGCTTGACCGGGAGGTTGCCCAGCTTGTGCAGGTTGGCCTCCAGCGCCGCGCGCAGCACGGACGCCGTGCCCTCGGGGCGCAGGGCCAGCTTGTCGCCGCCCTTGGTCTCGAAGGCGTACATCTCCTTGGTGACGATGTCGGTGGACTCGCCGACACCGCGCGCGAAGAGCTCGACGCTCTCGAAGCCGGGGGTCTCGATGTAGCCGTAGCCGGAGTTGCGCAGCGGGGCGGCGATCGCCTCGCGGACCGCCAGGAACTTCGCGCTGTCCGGCGGGATCAGGTCGTACGTGCCCTTGGGGGCCTTGAAGGTGCTCACGGGAAGTCTCTCGTCACATTCCTCGTCGGGGAGCGGCATCGGGGTTCGCTCCCGGGCCGGCGGCCACCTGCCGCAGATACGGGTTGGTGGCGCGCTCCTGGCCGATGGTCGTCTGGGGGCCGTGGCCGGACAGGACCACGGTCGAGTCCTCGAGCGGCAGGCACACACGGGCCAGCGAGTCGAGCATCTCGGCCATGTCACCGCCGGGCAGGTCGGTGCGTCCGATGGAGCCGGCGAAGAGCAGATCCCCGGAGAAGAAGACCGAGGGGATCTCGGTCGTCTCGGGCATCTGGAAGGTCACCGACCCCTTGGTATGGCCGGGCGCGTGCGCGACGGAGAACTCCAGACCCGCCAGCGCCAGCTTCGCGCCGTCGGTCAGCTCCTTGACGTCGTCCGGCTCCCCCACGGTCAGCTCGCCCATCAGCGGCATGCCGATGGAACGGCCGAGCGCCTTCTCGGGGTCCGCCATCATGTAGCGGTCCTCGGGGTGGATCCACGCCGGTACGTCGTGTGCGCCGCACACCGGGACGACCGAGGCCACGTGGTCGATGTGGCCATGGGTGAGGACGACGGCGACGGGCTTGAGCCGATGCTTCTTCAGCGCTTCCTCGACGCCTTGGGCGGCCTGGTGGCCGGGGTCGATGATCACGCACTCCTCACCGGCGGCGGGGGCGACGAGATAACAGTTCGTCCCCCAGGCCCCGGCGGGGAACCCGGCAATGAGCACGATCGTCCTTCGTTGTGTCGATTAGGGCGGCTACGACAGCTGTCGGTGAACGGCTGCAGCTGTCGTCAGAGCCTACCGGCGCTGCCGATTCCTCAGCGAACCCATATACGGTACGGGGCACACGCAGGCGGTCGGCTCACAAGACACACGCGTACGGGTCGACGTACGAGACGCATGAGGAGAGAACCCGGTGGTCACCCAGGAACAGCGCAAGCGTCAGCTCGCCCGGGAGAAGTTCTTGCGCCAGCAGCAGCGGCGTACGGATGCGCGGCGCAAGGCGAAGATGCGCAACTCGGTGATCGCGTCGGTGCTCGGCGTGATCCTGATCGGCAGCGTGGCGATCTACACGACCGGGGTACTCAAGGACGACGACAACAAGGCCAACGCGAGCTCGCAGACGAGCCCCAGCGCCGCCGCGACCAGCAAGGCTCCCGACCCGTGCGCGAAGCCGGCCAAGGGCTCGGTGAAGAAGCTGAGCTGGAAGAAGGAGCCGGCGATGACCATCGACAAGTCGGCGAAGTACACGATGAACCTGGCGACGACGTGCGGTGACATAGGCATCGCGCTGAATGCGTCGGCGGCGCCGCACACCGTCAACTCGTTCAACTTCCTCGTCGGCAAGGGCTACTTGGACCACACCAAGTGCCACCGCCTGGTCACCCAGGGCATCTACGTGCTGCAGTGCGGCGACCCCACGGGCACCGGCACGGGCGGTCCCGGCTACACCATCCCGGACGAGAACCTCAAGGACAAGAGCCTCAAGGGGCAGGTGTACCCGGCCGGAACGGTCGCCATGGCCAACCAGTACAACTCCCAGACGCAGAAGGGCCGCAACAGCGGCGGCAGCCAGTTCTTCCTCGTCTACCAGGACAGCCCGCTGCCGGCCGACTACACCCCGTTCGGCACGTTGACCAAGGACGGCATGAAGGTCCTCAAGAAGATCGCCGCCGCCGGAGCCGAGGCCGCCGACCCGACGACGGGCAACACGGCGCCGAACGCGACCGTCGTGATCAACAAGGCCACGGTCACGAAGTCCTGACCGCTCCAGGGGTCTCGTCGGGACCCCGAGGTGCGAATTTCGGTCGCGCGGGATGCGGACAGGCAACCCGCCGGTCGCCTATGTTGGCCGTGACGAAACTGTGGACGATGCCCGGGGGCGCTGAGGCCCCTCGCAGGCATCATGTGGAGGAGGCGCTGTGAGCAGCGACCCGTGGGGACGCGTCGACGAGACGGGGACCGTGTACGTGCGTACGGCCGACGGCGAGCAGGTCGTCGGATCCTGGCAGGCCGGCTCCCCCGAGGAGGCGCTGGCCTACTTCGAGCGCAAGTACGAGGGCCTGGTTGTCGAGATCGGCCTCCTCGAGAAGCGAGTGAAGACCACCGACCTGTCCGCGAAGGATGCCCAGACCGCCATCGACCACATCCGCGAGCAGGTCGACGCGCACCACGTGGTCGGTGACCTGGACGCCCTGCGGACCCGCCTCGACAAGCTGGTCGAGACGGTCGAGAAGCGGCGCGAGGAGCGCAAGCAGCAGCGGGCCAAGCAGTCCGACGAGGCGCGGCACGCCAAGGAGGACCTGGTCACCGAGGCGGAGCAGCTGGCGCAGTCCGACCAGTGGCGGGCGGCCGGTGAGCGGCTGCGGGCGCTGGTGGACACCTGGAAGGGTCTGCCGCGCCTGGACCGCAAGTCGGACGACGAGCTGTGGCACCGCTTCTCGCACGCCCGCTCGGCGTTCTCCAAGCGCCGCAAGGCGCACTTCGCGTCGCTGGACGCGCAGCGCGAGGAGGCCCGCAAGACCAAGGAGCGGCTGGTCGGCGAGGCCGAGGCGCTCTCCGGTTCGACGGACTGGGGTCCGACGGCCGCGCGCTACCGCGAGCTGATGACGGAGTGGAAGGCCGCCGGGCGCGCCCAGCGCGAGCACGAGGACGACCTGTGGAACCGCTTCCGCGGCGCCCAGGACATCTTCTTCGCCGCCCGCAGTTCGGTCTTCGCCGAGCGGGACGCCGAGCAGTCGGAGAACCTGAAGCTCAAGGAGGAGCTGGCTGGGGAGGCTGAGAAGATCCTCCCGGTCACGGACCTGAAGGCGGCTCGCGCCGCCTTCCGCTCGGTCAACGAGCGCTGGGAGGCCATCGGCCATGTGCCGCGGGACGCGCGCCCGAAGGTCGAGGGCCGGATGCACGCCGTCGAGCGTGCCATCCAGGAGGCCGAGGAGACCGAGTGGCGCCGGACCAACCCGGAGGCACGCGCGCGTGCCGAGGGTCTGACCGGTCAGCTCCAGGCCGCCGTCGACAAGCTGAGGGGCCAGATCGACCAGGCGCGCGCTCAGGGCAACAACGCCAAGGCCGACAAGCTCGAGCGGGAGCTGGAGGGCCGCCAGGCACTGCTGGACCAGGCGCTGAAGGGTCTGCAGGAGTTCGGCGGCTGACGGACGCGGAAACGACGAAGAGGGCCCCGCACTTCCGGTGCGGGGCCCTCTTCGTCGTATGTGCTACGTCCTGTTGCGCGCCGACGTCACGCGGTACACGTCGTAGACGCCCTCGACGCCCCGTACGGCCTTCAGGACGTGCCCGAGGTGCTTCGGGTCGCCCATCTCGAACGTGAAGCGCGAGGTGGCCACCCGGTCGCGGGACGTCTGGACGGCCGCCGAGAGGATGTTGACGTGCTGGTCGGACAGGACGCGCGTGACGTCGGAGAGGAGCCGGGAGCGGTCCAGGGCCTCGACCTGGATGGCGACCAGGAAGACCGAGGACTGGGTGGGCGCCCACTCGACCTCGAGGATGCGCTCGGGCTCGCGGGACAGTGACTCCACGTTCACGCAGTCGCTGCGGTGAACCGATACTCCGCTACCGCGCGTGACGAAACCGATGATCGGGTCGCCGGGCACGGGCGTACAGCAGCGGGCCAGCTTGACCCACACGTCCTCGACGCCCTTGACGACGACGCCCGGGTCGGCGCTGGAGCGGCGCTTGCGGCTGCGGCCGCGGGTCGGCGGGACCGACTCGTCGATCTCCTCGGTGGCCGCCTCCTCGCCGCCGAGCGCCGAGACGAGCTTCTGCACCACGTTCTGCGCGGAGACGTGGCCCTCGCCGATCGCCGCGTACAGCGCGGAGATGTCCGGGTAGCGCATCTCGTGCGCGAGTGTGACGAGCGAGTCGCCGGTGAGGATCCGCTGGATCGGCAGGTTCTGCTTGCGCATCGCGCGGACGATGGCGTCCTTGCCCTGCTCGATCGCCTCGTCGCGGCGCTCCTTGGAGAACCACGCCCGGATCTTGTTGCGGGCGCGCGGCGACTTGACGAAGCCGAGCCAGTCGCGGGAGGGGCCCGCGCCGGCCGCCTTGGAGGTGAAGACCTCCACCAAGTCGCCGTTGTCCAGGGTGGATTCGAGCGGTACGAGGCGGCCGTTGACCCGTGCTCCTATGGTCCGGTGGCCGACCTCCGTGTGGACCGCGTACGCGAAGTCCACCGGGGTGGCCCCGGCCGGGAGCGCTATGACGTCGCCCTTCGGGGTGAAGACGAAGACCTCGTTGCGCGACAGGTCGAAGCGCAGGGACTCCAGGAACTCGCCCGGGTCCTCGGTCTCCTTCTGCCAGTCCAGCAGTTGGCGCAGCCACGCCATGTCGTTGAGGTGGTCGTCCTTGCCGGTGCTCTTCGGCGCGTCCGAGCGCACCTTGGAGGTGCCGGCGACGGCCTCCTGCTTGTACTTCCAGTGCGCGGCGATGCCGTACTCGGCGCGGCGGTGCATGTCGAAGGTGCGGATCTGCAGCTCGACGGGCTTGCCGTTGGGGCCGATGACCGTCGTGTGCAGCGACTGGTACATGTTGAACTTGGGCATCGCGATGTAGTCCTTGAACCGGCCGGGGACCGGGTTCCATCGCGCGTGCACGGTGCCGAGGGCGGCGTAGCAGTCGCGGACGGTGTCGACGAGGACTCGGATGCCCACCAGGTCGTAGATCTCCGCGAAGTCACGGCCGCGGACGATCATCTTCTGATAGACGCTGTAGTAGTGCTTCGGCCGGCCGGTGACGGTCGCCTTGATGCGGGCCGCGCGCAGGTCCTGCTGCACCTCGTCGGTCACTATGGCGAGGTACTCGTCCCGCTTGGGGGCACGCTCGGCGACGAGCCGCACGATCTCGTCGTACATCTTGGGATAGAGGATCGCGAAGGCGAGGTCCTCCAGCTCCCACTTGATGGTGTTCATGCCCAGGCGGTGGGCGAGCGGCGCGTAGATCTCGAGGGTCTCGCGCGCCTTCTTCTCCTGCTTCTCGCGCTTGAGGTAGCGCATGGTGCGCATGTTGTGCAGGCGGTCGGCGAGCTTGATGACCAGGACGCGCGGGTCCTTGGCCATCGCCACGACCATCTTGCGTACGGTCTCCGCCTGCGCGGCCTCGCCGAACTTGACCTTGTCCAGCTTGGTGACGCCGTCGACGAGCAGGGCGACCGAGTCGCCGAAGTCGCGGCGCAGCTGGTCGAGGCCGTACTCGGTGTCCTCGACGGTGTCGTGCAGCAGGCCCGCCATGAGGGTGGCCGGATCCATGCCCAGCTCGGCCAGGATCGTGGTCACGGCGAGCGGGTGCGTGATGTACGGGTCGCCGCTCTTGCGCTTCTGGCCGCGGTGCCAGCGCTCGGCGACCTGGTAGGCCTTCTCTATCTGGCGCAGCGTCGCCGTCTCGATCTTCGGGTCGTTGCTGCGCACTATCCGCAGCAGGGGCTCCAGGACCGGGTTGTACGGATTGGAGCGCTGGACGCCGAGGCGGGCGAGGCGGGCGCGGACGCGGTTGGAGGAACCGGAGCGGGCGGGCTGGCCGGTGTTCGGGCGGACCGCGGGCGACGGGGATCCCCCCGCTCGAGCGGAGTCGGGAGCGGGGGACGACAGGGGCCGCTCGGGTGGCGCGGGCTTGGGACGCGACTGCTCGGCCGACTTGTCGACGGGCGCGGACTGGCCGTGCTCCACCGGCCCGCGGGCGTCGTTCTTCGCGTGCGGCGTGGTCGGCGCGGGCTTGGCCGCTGCCGCCGAGGCGGACTCGGGCTTGGCGGCGGTCAGGTGCTGGGCCTCGTCTGGCAAGAGGACTCCTCGTGCGCGATCCGGGTCCCCCGGTCAGGCTCCGGAGACCCCATGGTAGCGATCCTGGGCCGCAGGATCGCCTTCAGGCCAATGTGAGGGCCGTCTACCCGTGAAACACGAGGGGCTGCCGCCGGATTCCTGGGGGTGGCTTGGGGGTGATCCGGGGGTGGCTTTGGGGTGGCTGAGGGTTTGCGTGGGGGGCGGGTCGGGAGTCCCGCGACCGAAGGAGGCCGAAGGAGGCCCAAGGAGGAAGGTGCCGCTCCGCAGGGTCAGTGACGCGAGAACAGACGTCGGGGCGTCCCAAGAAGCCGAGAACGGCCGTCCCAGAAGCCTGGGAACGGCCGTTCTTCGTGGCTCGGGCCCTCGTCGTCAGACGATGAGCAGCGCCTCCAGCGGAGCTCCGGCGAGAACCGGTTCCAGGCGGGTTCGGCCGCCGAGGAAGCCGAGTTCCATCAGGACGGCGAGGCCCGCGACCTCGGCTCCGGCCCGGCGGATCAGCTGGATCGAGGCCTCGGCGGTGCCACCGGTGGCGAGGACGTCGTCGACGATCAGGATGCGGTCGTCGGCGGTCAGGTCCTCGGCGTGTACCTCGATCTCCGCGGAGCCGTACTCCAGGTCGTACGCCTGACCCAGGGTGGCTCCGGGGAGCTTGCCCGCCTTGCGTACGGGGATGAAGCCGAGGCCGGCGCGGACGGCGACCGGGGCGCCGAGGATGAAGCCCCGGGCCTCCAGGCCGACGACCTTGGTGGCACCGGTGTTCGCGGCGATCTCGGCCAGCGCGTCCGTGAGCGCCGTGAACGCCGCCGGGTCCGCCAGGAGCGGGGTGATGTCCTTGAACATCACGCCCGGCTCCGGGTAGTCCGCCACGTCACGGATACGGCTGAGCAGCAGCTCCTCGATGCCGGTCATCGGCGCTTCCCCGACGGACGGCCACGGCCCCGGTTGCGGGACGCGGGCTGGTTGCGCGGGCCGACCACCGCGGCCGCCGCGTCCTCGTGCTCGTCGGCGTACTGCTCGTCCGCGGGCTCCGGCTCGGGCGTCTCGCCCTGCGCGGCGGCCTGGGCGCGCTTGGCGAGCACACGCTTCCTCAGGGCCTTCATCTGCGGCTCGCGCTCCTTGAGGTCGGCGACGAGCGGCGTGGCGATGAAGATCGAGGAGTACGCACCGGCAGCGAGGCCGACGAACAGCGACAGCGAGATGTCGTTCAGCATGCCGGCGCCGAGGAAGCCACCGCCGATGAAGAGCAGGGCGCCGACCGGCAGCAGCGCCACCACGGTCGTGTTGATGGACCGCATCAGCGTGCTGTTGATCGAGCGGTTGGCGACGTCGCTGTAGGTCCAGCGGGTCTGCTTGGTGATGTCCTTCGTCTGCTCCTTGAGGCTGTCGAAAACGACGACCGTGTCGTAGAGCGAGTAACCGAGGATCGTGAGCAGACCGATCACTGTGCCCGGCGTGACCTCGAAGCCGACGAGGGCGTAGATGCCGGTCGTGATGGTGATGTCGTGGATCAGCGCGACGAGGGCCGCGAACGCCATGCGCCACTCGAAGGCGATCGCCAGGTAGATCACGACCAGGACCATGAAGATCGCCAGGCCCTGCCAGGCCTTGCTGGCGATCTGCTCACCCCAGCTGGGGCCGACCAGGTCGGCGTTGATGTTCTCGGAGTTGACCTTCAGGTCGTTGGCGAGCTTGTCCTTGATCGTGTCGGACTTGTCGGTGTCGATGCCCGCGATCTGGATGCGCAGGCTGCCGTCGCCGAGCTTCTGGACGATCGCGTCGTGACCGGAAGCGTCCTCCGCGTACCCCTCGGCCGAGGCGACCGAGGCGGTCATGTGCTTCGGGGTGGTGAAGACGGCGCCGCCCTGGAACTCGATGCCCATGTTCAGGCCGCGCACCGCCAGGCCGACGATGGCCGTGATGGTGATCAGGATCGAGATGCCGTACCAGATCTTGCGGTTGCCGACGAAGTCGTAGCCGACCTCGCCGCGGTGCAGTCGGGCGCCGAGGCTGCCGAGTTTCGACATCTCACGCCTCCTTCGGGTCGACGGGGGCGGGACGGCGGGTGCGGCGCAGCGGTGGCTTGGCGCCGAGGGCCTTCGGGTCGAGGCCGGACCACTTGTGGCCCTGCGCGAAGAACTTCCGGCGGGCGAGGATCGTCATCAGCGGCTTGGTGAACAGGAAGACCACGACCACGTCGAGCACGGTGGTCAGACCGAGCGTGAACGCGAAGCCCTGCACCTTGCCGACGGTGACGATGAACAGCACCGCCGCGGCGAGGAACGACACGAAGTCGGAGACCAGGATGGTGCGCCGGGCGCGCGGCCAGGCCCGCTCGACCGCGGGGCGCAGCGAGCGGCCCTCACGGATCTCGTCCCGGATGCGTTCGAAGAACACGATGAACGAGTCCGCGGTGATACCGATGGCGACGATCGCACCGCAGACGGCCGGCAGGTTCAGCGCGAAGCCGATGGCCGGGCCGAGCAGCGCCATGATCACGTACGTGAGGATCGCGGAGACGATCAGCGAGGGGATCGCGATGACCGACAGGCCCCGGTAGAAGAGCAGCAGGTAGATCACGACCAGCCCGAGGCCGATCGCGCCCGCGATCAGACCGGCGTGCAGCTGCTCACCGCCGAGCGCGGCGGTCACCGTGGTGACGCTGTCCTCCTTGAAGGTCAGCGGCAGGGCGCCGTACGACAGCATGTTGGCGAGGCTCTGGGCCTCCTCCTGGGTGAAGCTGCCGGAGATCTCCGCGCTGCCGCCGGTCAGCGCCTGGCTGACGGACGGGTCGGAGACCACGTCGCCGTCGAGGACGATGGCGAACTGGTTCTGCGGCTGCGTCTTCTGCGCCAGCTGGCCGGTGATGTCGCCGAACTTCTTGGTGCCCTTGCCGGTGAAGTCCATGGTGACGGTCCAGCCGGCGGCGGTCTGCGTGTTGAAGACGGCCTGGGCCTTCTTCACGTCCGTGCCGTCGACCGCGGCGGGGCCGAGGATGTACTTCTGCCACTGGCCCGACGAGTTGCCGCAGGCGATGGTGGCGTCCGTGGGCCTGTAGCCCTTGCCGGCCTTGGCGCGCTGCGCCTTGTTGGTGCAGTCGAGGGCGGCGTACTGCGCCTCGAGCTTGTTGGCGGCGGCGCTCGCGGAGCTGCTCGCGGACGGGGAGGCGCTCGAAGAGGCCTTCGCACCGGAGGAGGCGGTGGCGCTGGGCGACGAGTCGGCCTTCAGGGCGTCCGTGACGGCGCGGCCCTGCGAGGTGGCGGTGGCCGAGGGCGTCGCGGAGGAGGACGCGGTCGACTTGTCCGTCGCCTTGTCGGTGGCCTTGCCCGAGGCGCTGCTGGAGGCGCTCGGCGACGGGCTCGCCGTCGCGGCACCGCCGGAGACCTCGGTGGCGAGCACCGGGCGGAAGTACAGCTTGGCGGTGGTGCCTACCTGCTGCCGCGCCTCCTTGGAGTTCGTGCCCTTGGGGATGTTGACGATGATGTTCTTGTTGCCCTGGGTCTGAACCTCGGCCTCCGAGACACCAAGACCATTGACACGGCGGTTCATGATGTCGACCGCGGTGTCCATGTTGGTCTTGTTGATCGCGGACTCCTGGCCCGGCTCTGCGACCGCCCGGAGCGTGATGCTCGTACCACCGGCCAGGTCGATGCCGAGACGCGGAGTGGTGTGCCCCGAGGCGAACATTCCTCCGGTGAGCGCCACGATGGCGATCAGGATGAGGGCCAGCGAGCGTCCTGGCTTGCTCTGGGCACTCGCGCTCCGGCCCCTCTTAGGTGCTGCCACCTTCTCGTACTCCCTCTCGGGCCGCTCCGCGCCGGGTTCAGCGCGGTGTCGGCCATGACATGGTGTCGGGATCCCCGTGTGCGAGACGCCAGCGTCCCGGGGTGCGCGAGGTCGGCCGCGCGCCCCGGGACGTGACTACTTCGCCTCGGAGTCGCCGTCGGTCTTCTTCGGCTCTTCGTCCGACTTCGCCTCGGCGGCCACGGTTTCGTCGGCCGGCTCCTCGGGCGCGTCCTTCTTGCCGAGGTCGACGGACTTGTCGTCGGAGGCGGCGGCAGCTTCGTCGGCGGAGTCGTCGGTCTCGGTGAGGGAGGAGGCGTCGTCCGGGACCACGTCGGTGTCGGACTTCAGGTCGTGCTCGATGCCGTGGACGATGCGGTTGTATTCGTCGTCGGTGAGGACGGCACCGATGGCGTTCTTCGCGAAGAGGAGCTCGACGCCCGGACCGGCGTCGAGGAGGACCGTGTCCTCGTTGACCTCCTTGACCGTCGCGTACATGCCCCCGATCGTGCGGACGCCGCTGCCGGGCTGCAGCTCGTTGCGCATCGATGCGGCCTGCTGCTGCTTGCGCTTGGCCGAGCGGGTCATGAGGAACATGGCCCCGATGAGCACGATGAACGGGAGGAGCATGCCGATGTTATTCACGGGACGGAATTTCCTTCGCACGACCGCGATGGAGAGCGGCCTCATGGATTGGGGGTATGTATACCGCCGACAAAGGCGGCATCGGCGGAGTCTAAGCGAGTCCGCGCGCATGGAACAACGCTCAGCATGGCACCTGGGTTCCTGACCCGGCCAATGCCCGCGCCGTCACGAAGGCATCACGTCCCGAACAGGTCCTGTTGTCCGTTTCCCGCAGTGGCCGAGCGGGGCGGGGTGAGGCCGAGATGCGCCCATGCGGCAGGCGTGGCGACCCGGCCGCGCGGGGTCCGGGCCAGCAGCCCCTCTCGTACGAGGAAGGGCTCGGCCACTTCTTCGACGGTCTCGCGCTCCTCCCCCACCGCGACGGCGAGGGTGGACAGGCCGACGGGGCCGCCACCGAAAAGCTTGAGCAAAGCCTCCAGGACACCGCGGTCGAGGCGGTCGAGGCCGCGGGCGTCGACCTCGTAGACCTTCAGTGCGGCAGCCGCGATCTCGCGGGTGATCAGCCCGTCGGCCTTGACCTGCGCGTAGTCGCGGACCCGGCGCAGCAGGCGGTTGGCGATGCGGGGCGTGCCGCGGGAGCGGCCGGCGATCTCGGCGGCGCCGTCGGCCTCGATCTCGACGTCGAGCAGGTTCGCCGAGCGGTGGATGACGCGCTCCAGCTCGGCGGGCTCGTAGAACTCCATGTGCGCGGTGAAGCCGAAGCGGTCGCGCAGCGGGGGCGGCAGCAGGCCCGCGCGCGTGGTGGCGCCGACCAGGGTGAACGGGGGCAGTTCGAGGGGGATGGCGGTGGCGCCGGGGCCCTTGCCGACGATGACGTCGACGCGGAAGTCCTCCATCGCCATGTACAGCATCTCCTCGGCCGGCCGGGACATGCGGTGGATCTCGTCGAGGAAGAGGACCTCGCCCTCCTGGAGCGAGGAGAGGATCGCGGCCAGGTCGCCGGCGTGCTGGATGGCGGGGCCGGAGGTGATCCGGATCGGGGCGCCCATCTCGGCCGCGATGATCATCGAGAGGGTGGTCTTGCCGAGGCCGGGGGCGCCGGAGAGCAGCACGTGGTCGGCGGTGGCGCCACGCGCGCGTGCGGCGCGCAGCACCAGGTCGAGCTGCTCGCGGACCTTCTCCTGGCCGATGAACTCGTCCAGGTCCTTGGGGCGCAGGGCGGCCTCGACGGCCTGGTCCTCACGGTCGGCGACAGAGCCCACCAGCCGCTCGGCCGCGGGGGTGTCGGTCGTGTCGTCCCAGTTCATTGAGTGTGCCTCGGGTCTCGTGGGGGCGCGGGTGGTTCAGCAGGCCGTGGTCAGCGGGCTCTGTTCAGAGTCTGCAGGGCCGCCTTCAGCAACTGGCCGACCTGAGGCGTGCCTTGGGCCGCCTCCGCCTGCGGCGCCACGGCGGAGACCGCCTCGTCGGCCTCCCGGGTGGCGTACCCGAGGCCGATCAGGGCGGCGTGCAACTGGTCGCGCCAGCCCTGGGTGATCGGTGCGCCGACCACAGGAGCGCCGATGGGCTCGCCGAGGCGGTCCCTCAGCTCCAGGAGCAGCTTCTGGGCGCCCTTCTTGCCGATGCCGGGGACGGCGATCAGCGCCTTCTCGTCGCTGGTGGCCACCGCCCGGCGCAGGGCGTCCGGGGTGTGCACGGCCAGCATCGCCTGCGCCAGCCGCGGGCCGACCCCGCTCGCGGTCTGCAGCAGTTCGAAGACCTGGCGCTCGTCGTCGTCCACGAAGCCGTACAGGGTCAGCGAGTCCTCCCGTACGACAAGGGAGGTGGCGAGCTTGGCCGGCTGGCCCAGGCGGAGCGTGGACAGTGTGTTCGGTGTGCACTGCACGGCCATGCCGACCCCGCCGACCTCCACGACGGCGGCGTCCGGGGCGAGTGCGGCGACCGTGCCGCTCACGAAGGCGATCATGCCGTACGGCCTTTCGTTGCTTTGGCTGCGTGCAGGGCGACCGCCTGCTGGAGTCGGTTCTGTGCGGGGGCGCGCCAGATGTGGCAGATGGCGAGCGCGAGGGCGTCGGCGGCGTCGGCCGGCTTCGGAGGCGCGTCGAGCCGGAGCAGGCGGGTGACCATGGCGCCGACCTGGGCCTTGTCGGCGCGGCCGCTGCCGGTGACGGCGGCCTTGACCTCGCTGGGGGTGTGCAGGGCGACGGGGATGCCGCGGCGGGCGGCGCAGAGCATGGCGACGGCGCTGGCCTGGGCGGTGCCCATCACCGTACGGACGTTGTGCTGGCTGAACACCCGCTCCACGGCGACGAATTCGGGCCGGTGCTCGTCCAGCCATGTTTCGATGCCCTGCTCGATGGCCACCAGGCGCTGCCCCAAGTCGGCGTCCACGGGCGTGCGTACGACGCCGACGCCGAGCATCGTCAGCGGCCGGCCCGCGACTCCCTCGACGACACCGACACCGCATCGGGTCAGCCCGGGGTCCACCCCCAGTACGCGCACCGCGCCCCTCCCTTCGACCGCCTGTTTGTGCAGGCTATCCGGTGCCACCGACAACGGCCGACATGGCGACGGGCCGACGGGGTGTGTCCCGTCGGCCCGTTGAGCCGCTGTGTCCGCTCGGCTCGCGGCAGCGTTACGCGTCGACCTTCTCCATGATCTCGTCGCTGACGTCGAAGTTGGCGAAGACGTTCTGCACGTCGTCGCTGTCCTCGAGGGCGTCGATCAGCTTGAAGATCTTCTTGGCGCCTTCCTCGTCCAGCTCGACCTGGACGGACGGCACGAAGCTGGACTCGGCGGAGTCGTAGTCGATGCCGGCCTCCTGGAGGGCGGTGCGCACCGCGACCAGGTCGGTGGCCTCGCTGATGACCTCGAAGGTCTCGCCGAGGTCGTTGACCTCCTCGGCGCCCGCGTCAAGGACCGCGCCGAGGACGTCGTCCTCGGTCAGCTCACCCTTGGGGACGATGACGACGCCCTTGCGGCTGAACATGTACGACACGGAGCCCGGGTCGGCCATGTTGCCGCCGTTGCGGGTCATGGCGACGCGGACGTCGGAGGCGGCGCGGTTGCGGTTGTCGGTGAGGCACTCGATGAGCACCGCGACACCGTTCGGACCGTAGCCCTCGTACATGATCGTCTCGTAGTCGGCACCGCCGGCCTCGAGGCCACCGCCCCGCTTGACGGCGGAGTCGATGTTCTTGTTCGGGACCGACTGCTTCTTCGCCTTCTGGATGGCGTCGTAGAGGGTCGGGTTGCCCTCGATGTCGACGCCGCCCATGCGCGCAGCGACCTCGATGTTCTTGATCAGCTTCGCGAAGAGCTTGCCGCGCTTGGCGTCGATCACGGCCTTCTTGTGCTTCGTCGTGGCCCATTTAGAGTGGCCGGACATCTGCCTGTCTCCTTCGCGTAACCCATCTATGAACGAACGCCAGAGATCCTACAAGGACTCCGCTGCCCGGTTCGCGCGAACCATGTCGACGAACAGGGAGTGCACGCGGTGGTCGCCGGTCAGTTCCGGGTGGAACGACGTGGCGAGCGCGTTGCCCTGGCGGACCGCGACGATGTGGCCGTCGTGCTCGGCGAGCACCTCGGCCTCGGCGCCCACGGACTCGACCCAGGGGGCGCGGATGAACACGCCCTCTACAGGATCGCCCGCGATTCCCCTGACGTCGACCGTCGCTTCGAAGGACTCGTTCTGACGCCCGAAGGCGTTGCGGCGCACGATCATGTCGATGCCGCCGATGGTCTCCTGGCCCGAGCGCGGGTCGAGGATCTTGTCGGCGAGCATGATCATGCCGGCGCAGGTGCCGTAGACGGGCATGCCGTCGCGCACGCGCGCGCGTAGCGGCTCCATCACGCCGAACAGGACGGCCAGCTTGGAGATGGTGGTGGACTCGCCGCCGGGGATGACGAGGCCGTCCACCTCGGCGAGTTCCTCGGGGCGCCTCACCGGCCTGGCCACGGCGTCGGCCGCGGCCAGGGCGACGAGGTGCTCCCGGACGTCGCCCTGGAGGGCCAGGACGCCTATGACAGGAGTGCTCATGGGGTGTCTACCAGCGCCTCTTACCAGCCGCGGTTGGCGTAGCGCTCGGCCTCGGGGAGGGTGTCGCAGTTGATGCCGACCATGGCCTCGCCGAGGTTGCGGGACGCGTCCGCGATGATCTTGGGGTCGTCGTAGAAGGTGGTCGCCTTCACGATGGCGGCGGCGCGCTTGGCCGGGTCGCCGGACTTGAAGATGCCGGAGCCGACGAAGACACCCTCGGCGCCGAGCTGGCGCATCAGCGCGGCGTCGGCCGGGGTGGCGACACCACCGGCGGAGAACAGCACCACCGGGAGCTTGCCGAGCTCGGCGACCTCGCGGACCAGCTCGTACGGGGCGCGCAGCTCCTTGGCGGCGGCGTACAGCTCGTTGTTGTCGTAGCCGCGCAGGCGGGCGATCTCGTTCTTGATCTGGCGCAGGTGGCGGACGGCCTCGACGACGTTGCCGGTGCCGGCCTCGCCCTTGGAGCGGATCATCGCCGCACCCTCGGCGATACGGCGCAGGGCCTCACCGAGGTTGGTGGCGCCGCAGACGAAGGGGGTCGTGAAGGCCCACTTGTCGGAGTGGTTGACCTCGTCGGCCGGGGTGAGGACCTCGGACTCGTCGATGTAGTCGACGCCGAGGGACTGCAGGACCTGGGCCTCGACGAAGTGACCGATGCGGGACTTGGCCATCACCGGGATGGAGACGGCGTCGATGATGCCCTCGATCATGTCCGGGTCGGACATCCGGGCCACGCCGCCGTCCTTGCGGATGTCGGCGGGGACCCGCTCCAGGGCCATGACGGCGACGGCGCCCGCGTCCTCGGCGATCTTCGCCTGCTCCGGCGTGACGACGTCCATGATCACGCCACCCTTGAGCTGCTCGGCCATGCCGCGCTTCACGCGCGCGGTGCCGGTCTCGGGGGCCTGGTTTTCGGAGAGCGTGCTGGACACGGGTTGACCTCACTCGGTGAAAGAGGGTTTCTGCAGTCTCCGAGGAAACGGGAGTGGGCCAGTCCACTGCAAGGGCCAATGGCAAGCCGGTGGATCCTTTTCCCGGCTCCCACGGGAGTTCTCGCGGACTACGGCTCCCGAGGACTCTGCTAGGCGGCCCGGTCCACCAGGGCCGTCGGCGGCTCGTCGTCCATCTCGAAGGCCATCGGGAAGGGGGCGTGTCCGGCCAGCCGGAACCAGCGGACCTTGCGGTGCTCCCGGAGCCTGCGGGCCGCGCCCACCGCGTCGTTGTGGAAGCGCCGGGCCATCGGCACCCGCCGTACGGCCTCGGTCAGTTCGCGGGTCGCCGCGTCTCCCCCGGGTGCCTCGCGCACCGCCTCCACCTGTTGGGTCTCCCCGAACACGGCGCGTAGCGCCTGGCTCAGCTCGCTCTCGGCGACCTCCCGCTGCTCCTCCTCGGCCTGCCTGGCCGCGTGCGCCGCCTCGTACAGGACGATCGAGGCGGCCGGGTCGAGGACGCCGGAGGTGGCGAGTTCCTGGGCGACTGAGGCTCGGCGCAGCAGCTGCGCGTCGAGCGCGGCACGGGCGGCGTCGATCCGGGCGTGCAGCCGGTCCAGCCGCCCCGCCGTCCAGCTCAGGTACAGGCCGATGGCGACAAGGACGGCGAGGATCCAGATCAGGGTTGCGGTCACGGGCGGTCACGTTACCGGTGCCGTCACCAGGGGTTGAGCTCAGTCCCGCGCCAGCCCGAACCGGGCCCTCAGCCCCGGCCCCCGCTCGTCGTCCGCCGCGGCGACCGCAGCCGCCCCGTCCGTCACCGTCTCGTACACCGACAGGATGTCCGCCCCGACCGTCGACCAGTCGAAGCGGCGTACGTGCGCGCTGCCGCGCTCGCGCAGCTCGGCCCGGCGCACCGGGTCGCCCAGCAGCCGTACCGCCGCCGCTGCCAGCGCCTCGGAGTCCTCGTTGGGGAACAGCTCCCCCGCCGCGCCCTGGTCGAGGACCTGGGCGAAGGCGTCCAGGTCGGAGGCGAGCACCGGGGCCCCGGCGGACATGGCCTCGACCAGGATGATCCCGAAGCTCTCGCCGCCGGTGTTCGGCGCCACGTACAGATCGACACTGCGCAGGAAGCGGGCCTTGTCCTCGTCGCTGACCATGCCGAGGAACTCGACGCGCGAGCGCAGTTCGGCGGGCAGCGACTCCACCGCCTCCTCCTCGTCCCCGCGGCCGGCGACCAGCAGCCGGGTCCGCGGGCGCTCGGCGAGGATCCTGGGCAGGGCGTTCATGAGGACGGGCAGGCCCTTGCGGGGCTCGTCGATGCGGCCGATGAAGCCGATCGTCTCGCCCTGCCACTCGGCCTTGGGCTCGGCCCGTGCGAAGAAGTCGACGTCGACGCCGTTCGGGATGACGACCGCGTCGCCCCCGAGGTGTTCGACCAGCGTGCGGCGGGCGTACTCGCTCACCGCGATCCGGGCGCTGATCTTCTCCAGGGCGGCCTGGAGGATCGAGTAGGCGGCGATCATCGCCCGCGAGCGCGGGTTGGAGGTGTGGAAGGTCGCCACGATCGGGCCGGAGGCCGCCCAGCAGGTCAGCAGGCCCAGCGACGGCGAGGTCGGCTCATGGATGTGGACGACGTCGAACTCGCCGTCGTGCAGCCAGCGGCGGACCCGGGCGGCCGAGAGGAAGCCGAAGTTCAGGCGGGCCACCGAGCCGTTGTACGGCACCGGGACCGCGCGGCCGGCCGATACGACGTACGGCGGAAGCGGAGTGTCGTCGTCGGCGGGGGCGAGCACGGAGACCTCGTGGCCGAGACGGATGAAGTACTCGGCGAGGTCGCGGATGTGGAACTGGACGCCACCCGGTACGTCCCAGGAGTACGGGCAGACGATGCCGATCCTCACGAGGGCCCCTTACTGGGGTCGAGATCCTTGAGCCACAAGCGCTGCAGCATGTGCCAGTCCTCCGGATGGTCGGCGATCCCCGTGGCGAAGGCATCGGCCAGCGCCTGTGTCATGACAGACGTCTTTTCGGCGCGGGTACCTGTCTCGGGCACCTCGACCGGAGGATGCACGCGTCCCTGCATCACGGGCGACTCGTCGTACCAGAGCGTGACCGGCAGCAGGAGTGCGCCGGTCTGCTGGGCCAGCAGGGCGGGGCCTGCGGGCATGCGGGTGGCCTCGCCGAAGAACTTCACCTCGACGCCCGAGGACGACAGGTCGCGCTCGGCGACCAGGCAGACCAGGCCGCCGTCGCGCAGCCGCCGGGCCAGCGTGCCGAAGGCGGTGCCGCCGCTGTGCGGCAGGACCTCCATGCCGAGGCCCTCGCGGTAGGCGACGAAGCGGTCGTAGAGCGTCTCGGGCTTGAGGCGCTCGGCGACCGTCGTGAAGGGGGTTTCGAGCTTGGTGGTGACCCAGGCTCCGGCGAGGTCCCAGTTGGCCATGTGGGGCAGCGCGAGGACGACGCCCCGGTCGGAGGCGATCCCGTCGGTCAGGTAGTGGACGTCCTTGGGGTCGAAGCCGCCCTTTATGCGCTCGGCGCTCCAGGCCGGGAGCCGGAAGGACTCCATCCAGTAGCGCAGGTACGAGCGCATGCCCGCGCGCGAGAGCTCGGCCAGGCGCTCGGGGCTTGCATCGGGCACCACGCGCGCGTAGTTGCTCTCCAGGCGCCGCACGCCCTTGCCGCGCCGCTTCCAGGCGAGGTCGGCGATGGCGCGGCCGAGCCGTACGGCGACCGGCTCCGGGAGCTTCTTGACCGTGCTCCAGCCCAGGCCGTACAGCCCGTCGGTCAGCTGATCCCGGGCGCTCACTTCGCCGCCTCGCTCCCCTGCGAGGCGTTCTCCTGCGAGGCCGCCGCGGCCTCCGCCTCGGCCGACTCGCGGCGGACGGTGACGACCCGCTGGATCAGCGTGACCAGGCTGCCCACGGCGACGATCCACAGGGCCACGGGCAGCAGGTACTGGATGCCCGGCACGCCGAACTTGTGCAGGCCCGCGAAACCGGCCGCGACCAGCGAGATCACCAGGCGCTCCGCGCGCTCGACAAGGCCGTTGACCGCGACCGGCAGGCCGATCGACTCGCCACGGGCCTTGGTGTACGACACCACCTGGCCGCTCGCGAGACAGAAGATGGAGACGGCACACAGGACATTGTCGTCCCCGTTGCCCGCGTACCACAGGGCGAAGCCGCCGAAGATCGCGCTGTCGGCCACCCGGTCCAGCGTGGAGTCCAGGAAGGCGCCCCAGCGGCTGCTGCGGCCGAGCTGGCGGGCCATGTTGCCGTCGACGAGGTCGGAGAACACGAACAGCGTGATCACGACCGTGCCCCAGAAGAACTCCCCCCGGGGGTAGAAGACCAGCGCGCCCGCGATCACGCCGGCGGTGCCGACGAGCGTGACCGCGTCGGGGCTGACGCCCCGGCGGATCAGAAACGCGGCGAACGGTGTGAGGACACGCGTGAAGAATGCACGCGCGTACTTGTTCAGCATGGCCTTCCCGAGGGTCGGTGTCGCCGTACGGCCCCTGCTGGCCACCGGCTGGCCCATCGTAGCCACGCGCGCGTGTGTGCGACGGTCGGGCACCCGCACCAGGTGTCACGGGCCCGAGGGGATACGGCCGGCGGCGCGATCGCGTCCTTCGTATGGACGCACCGTGACGGGAGTGGAAAGCTCGAAGGACCGCGGGCGTCATCGGAGCCGCCACCGCACGCGGCCCGGCATGCCCGCGCCCACAGTGACCTCACCGTGCACGGGAGGCAAGGCCATGGGCGACAAGGCAAACGCACACCCCGGAGCCGCCGGCAGGGCAACGGCGGCCGACCACCCCGCGTCCGTACGGAATGTGGTGCTGGTCGGCCACTCCGGATCGGGCAAGACGACATTGGTGGAAGCTCTCGCGCTCACCGCGGGGGCAGTGAACCGGGCGGGCCGCGTGGAGGACGGCGGCACCGTCTCCGACTACGACGAGATCGAGCACCGGCAGCAACGTTCGGTGCAGCTCTCCCTGGTGCCGGTGGAATGGGACGGCATCAAGGTCAATCTTCTGGACACCCCCGGATACGCCGACTTCGTCGGAGAGTTGAGGGCCGGTCTGCGAGCGGCGGACGCGGCCCTTTTCGTCGTCTCGGCCTCCGACGGCGTGGACGGCTCGACGCGCATGGTGTGGGAGGAGTGCGCGGCCGTGGGAATGCCCAGGGCGATCGTGATCACGCACCTGGAGGCGGCCCGGGCGGACTTCGAGGAGATGACACGGATCTGCGCGGAGGCCTTCGGCGGGGACGACCCCGACGCCGTGCTCCCGCTGTACCTGCCGCTGCACGGCCCGCAGGGACCCGACGGGCACGCGCCCGTGCACGGGCTGACCGGGCTGTTGTCGCAGAAGGTGTTCGACTACTCCTCCGGTGAGCGCAAGGAATCCGAGCCGGGCGAGGACCAGCTGCCGGAGATCGAGGATGCCCGCAACCGGCTGATCGAGGGGATCATCGCGGAGAGCGAGGACGAGACCCTCATGGACCGCTACCTCGGCGGCGAGCAGATCGACTTCAAGACGCTCGTCGAGGACCTGGAGCGGGCCGTGGCGCGCGGGGTCTTCCACCCGGTCCTGGCGGCCGCCCCCGCGGCCGAGGGCGCCCGGCAGGGGCTCGGCACGGTCGAGCTGCTGGAACTGGTCACGGGAGGCTTCCCGACGCCGTTCGAGCACCCCACGCCGGGAGTCACGACCATCGACGGCAAGTCGCGCGAGATCAAGGCCTGCGACACACAGGGTCCACTGGTCGCCGAGGTCGTGAAGACGGCGTCCGACCCGTACGTCGGCCGGGTCTCGCTGGTGCGCGTCTTCTCCGGCACGCTGCGCCCCGACGAGACGGTCCATGTCTCCGGGCACGGGCTGTCGGACCGCGGGCACGAGGACCACGACGTCGACGAGCGCGTCGGCGCACTGTCCACGCCGTTCGGCAAACAGCAGCGCACGGTGACGCACGCCATCGCGGGCGACCTGGTGTGCGTGGCGAAGCTGAACCGCGCCGAGACCGGCGACACGCTCTCCGCCAAGGACGACCCGCTCCTGATGGAGCCGTGGGAGATGCCCGACCCGCTGCTGCCGCTCGCCATCGAGGCGCACAGCAAGGCGGACGAGGACAAGCTCTCGCAGGGCCTGTCCCGGCTGGTCGCCGAGGACCCGACGATGCGGCTCGAACAGAACCAGGACACCCACCAGGTGGTGCTGTGGTGCCTGGGCGAGGCGCACTCGGACGTCGCGCTGGAACGGCTGCGCAGCCGCTACGGCGTCCAAGTCGACGTCGTGCCGCACAAGGTCTCCCTCCGGGAGACGTTCGCGACCAAGTCGGCGGGGCGCGGGCGGCATGTGAAGCAGTCCGGCGGGCACGGGCAGTACGCGATCTGCGAGATCGAGGTGGAGCCGCTGCCCGGCGGCTCGGGCATCGAGTTCGTGGACAAGGTCGTCGGCGGCGCGGTGCCGCGGCAGTTCATCCCCTCGGTCGAGAAGGGCGTAAGAGCCCAGGCGGCAAGGGGAGTTGCGGCCGGCTATCCGCTCATCGACGTCCGCGTGACGCTGCTGGACGGCAAGGCGCACTCCGTGGACTCCTCGGACGCGGCCTTCCAGACTGCGGGTGCGCTGGCGCTGCGGGAGGCGGCGGCCGACGTGAAGATCCACCTGCTGGAGCCGGTGGCCGAGGTGAGCGTCCTGGTCGGCGACGACTACGTGGGCGCCGTGATGAGCGATCTGTCCGGGCGGCGTGGCCGGGTGCTGGGGACGGAACAGACCAGCGGCAACCGGACTTTGGTGCGGGCCGAGGTGCCCGAGATCGAGATCGGGCGGTACGGCGTGGACCTGCGCTCGCTCTCGCACGGCACCGCGCGCTTCAGCCGTTCCTACGCACGGCACGAGCCGATGCCCCCGCAGATCGCAGAAAGGATTCGTGAAGAGGCGCGCGACGCCTCGTAGTTGGCGCCGGGCGCTCCCGAGTGGCTTTTGTGGAACGCTCCCCTCCGCGTCGGCGGGCGGCTTCGGCCGTCCGCCGACGAATGTCGGTGCCTGCGGATACGCTGAAGACCTGATCAAGTTGTCACGCGATCAACACGGCGGCCTGATCAACAGGTGTGCGGAGCAAGGAAGTCGGGAAAAGCCGCAGAGGCGACATCCGGCAGCGATCGGGGGCGGGAATGACCGTTGACAGCGGCTACGGGGACATCTTCGGTCCGCAGGTGCCGCGCACGGGCGACGAGGGCCAGACGGCGACGTTCGCGCTGGCGTCGGCGGCCTATCGGGACAACCCGGTCGCGGACATCAAGAAGGCGGACAACGAGTGGCACCAGACCACCGTCAAACCCGGCCTGAAGTGGGGGAGCATATTCCGGCCCAACCTGGGTGAGGCCTTCTCCCGCGCGGTGGTCGACCGCATGGTGGGCCCCGGCCGCAAGCCGCTCATCCAGTCCTTCGGCGCCGAGCCGCAGGTCACCGTCGAGCACGCCCTCGCGGCGAACAACATCCGCAAGGCCCGCGACCAGATGCTGAGCATCGTCATGGTGCTGTGCGGTGTGCTGTTCCTGCCGGGGCTGCTGGTCTGGCTGCTGGTCTTCTCGATCCGTACGACGGTCGCCAAGCGGGAGGACAAGCGGGCCGGCGCGATGGCGACGACGCTGCTGGTGGCGGTGGGCGCGCTCGCCGTGATCTTCCTGATCCGGATGCCGTTCACCGGCTTCTGGGCCTGGTATGCGCGCGCGTGCGTCGTGATGCCCGTCATCGGCTGGTTCTGGGCCAGGCAGATCTGCGAGCGCACGGCGAAGGACCTGCGCGGGCGCTGGGACAGCCTGCTGGCCGGCAGCAGCGTCGGCGCCAAGGTGCCCGAGGCGGTGCCGACCAGCCCGGGCGAGACCAAGGCGGACCAGCTGCGCCAGGCGCTCGCCAAGCTCAGCGCCGAGCAGCAGTCCAACTCGGTGTTCTACGCCGGTCCCAAGGGCATCCTCGGCATGGGCACGCGCTGGGGCAGCTGGCAGCTCGCCGAGGACCTGGTGCAGGCCGACCCGACCCGGGAGATCCACCCCTTCCGCAGCTGGGACGTCATACGGTCGATCCACGACCAGCTGCGCATGCTGGAGCGGAACACGCTGAACACGGGCGGTTTCCCGACCCCGTCCGTACGGCACTGGGTCGTCACACCGATCGGGGAGGGCGCGACCGCGGTGTCCCGGCCCGAGGGCACGGACGTGGACGCGTACCAGGTCAAGTCGCACGCGATACAGGACATCTGCAACAAGCAGCAGTTCGGCGCGGGTGACCGGCACTACCTGGGCGTGCAGTGGACGCTGTGGGACGGGCAGCTGGTCATCACCATGATGATCACGGTGACGGTGCTGCACGAGACGCTGCGGATCGAGGTCACCGGGCATGCGCTGGGTCCGGTGAACTCGCTGTTCACCAGCAAGCCCGAGGCGCCGACGAAGGAAGTGCAGAAGTCGTTCAAGCCGTGGGAGACCCGGAAGGTGGCCCTCCCACTGGTCACCACCGACGAGGTCGTACGGCTGGCCGTCCGCGCCCCGATCAGCTGGTACCCGCCGCTGCTGAACTGGCTCGGCGGCACGATAGCCCTGCCCGAGCCGTTCGGCCTGCGGCACGCGTGGGCCGATCAGCCGTGGCGGCACCGCTTCATGGCTGACGACGCGCTGCGCGCCGCCACGCCGGTGCTGCGGGTCGTGCATGCCGCGGCGATACGGGTGCTGGCGGAGAACGGCGTGGACACGGAGAAGTTCGGCACGAGGTCGGCCTTCCTCAGCACGGCTGTGCAGGACCCGACGCCGAGCAAGGCGGACGTGTACGACGCGTAGCGGTTACGCGGGCCAGGCCTCCGCCAGCATCTTCCTCGTGTCCGCCAGCAGCTGCGGCAGCACCCTGGTGTGGCCGACGACGGGCATGAAGTTCGTGTCGCCGCCCCAGCGGGGCACGATGTGCTGGTGGAGGTGGGCCGCGATACCGGCGCCCGCGACCGTGCCCTGGTTCATGCCGATGTTGAAGCCGTGGGCGCCGGAGGCCGTGCGCAGGGCGGTCATCGCCTGCTTGGTCAGGGCGGCGAGCTCGACGGTCTCGGCGTCCGTGAGGTCCGTGTAGTCGGCGACGTGACGGTAGGGGACGACCATGAGGTGGCCGCCGTTGTACGGGTACAGGTTGAGGACGGCGTAGACCTGCTCGCCGCGCCTCACGATCAGGCCGTCCTCGTCGGACTTGGCCGGAATCGAGCAGAAGGGGCAGCCGTCGTCCGCACCCGGGCCGGTCGGCTTGTTCTCGCCCTGGATGTAGGCCATCCGGTGGGGCGTCCACAGGCGCTGGAACGCGTCCTGGATGCCCACTCCCAACTGCTGCTCCGGCTCACTCGTCATGCAGTGCAGCATATGGCGTCGCCCGTTCGCGGCGTGTCGGCGGGGTTGCGGGAAAAGCCCGCCGGGCGAAGCTGGGGCAGTGGACGATGACAGTCGAGTGACCCGTTGGCAGAGGCGCACGGAGCTTCCACTGGCGTTGGCGTCGCTGGCCTTCCTCGCCTCGTACGCGGTCCTGGTCCTGGCCCCCGGCCTGCACGACGCGTGGCAGGACCTGTGTCTCGCGGTGCTGCTGGGCTCCTGGGCGCTGTTCGCCGTCGACTACGCGGTGTCCTGGCGGCTGAGCGGGCAGCGGCTGCGCTTCGTACGGGCGCACGTGCTGGACACCGTGGTGCTGGCGCTTCCGCTGTTGCGCCCGCTGCGGATCGTCAAGGTCTACGAGGCCGTGCAGCGGCGGCACGGCAAACCCCGGCTCGCGCTGCACGCGCGCGTGATGGCGTACGCCGGGCTGGCCACCACATTGCTCGGTTTCGCCGGAGCCCTCGCCGTCTACCAGCAGGAGCGCGGGGCACCGGGCGCGACCATGCGGACGTTCGGGGACGCCGTCTGGTGGACCTGCGAGACCCTCACGACCGTCGGCTACGGCGACATCGTCCCGGTGACACCGAAGGGCCGGCTGATCGCGGTCGGCATGATGGTCATCGGCCTGGCGCTGCTCGGCGCGGTGACCGGTACCTTCGCCTCCTGGCTGCTGCAGGTCTTCTCGCGCGAGGACGACGAGAGGCCCCCGGGAAGCTGATCTCCCGAGGGCCTTTCGTCAACGACCGCCTCCGTACGAGACGAAGGATCAGACCTGCGCCCGCTCCTCGACGACCTTCACGATCTTCGCGATGGCCTCGTCGAACGGGATGCCGTTCTCCTGCGAGCCGTCGCGGTAGCGGAAGGACACCGAGCCGTTCGACATGTCCTCGTCGCCCGCGATGACCATGAAGGGCACCTTCTGCTTCTGGGCGTTGCGGATCTTCTTCTGCATGCGGTCGGAGGAGGAGTCGACCTCGACCCGCAGGCCCTGCTTCTTCGCCGCCGCGGCGAACTTCTCCAGGTACTCGACGTGCCCGTCGCCGATCGGGATGCCGACCGCCTGGACCGGGGCCAGCCACGCCGGGAAGGCGCCCGCGTAGTGCTCCAGGAGCACCGCGAAGAACCGCTCGATCGAGCCGAACAGCGCGCGGTGGATCATGACCGGGCGCTGCTTGGAACCGTCCGGACCCGTGTACTCCAGGTCGAAGCGCTCCGGCAGGTTGAAGTCGAGCTGGATGGTCGACATCTGCCAGGTGCGGCCGATGGCGTCCTTGGTCTGGACGGAGATCTTCGGGCCGTAGAAGGCGGCGCCGCCCGGGTCGGGAACCAGGGGCAGGCCCTGCTTCTCGGCCACCTGGCGGAGGGTCTCCGTGGCCTCCTCCCAGACCTCGTCGGTGCCGACGAACTTCTCCGGGTCCTTCGTCGACAGCTCGAGGTAGAAGTCGGTCAGGCCGTAGTCGCGCAGCAGGCCGAGGACGAAGGTGAGCGTCTTGTCGAGCTCCTCCGACATCTGCTCACGGGTGCAGTAGATGTGCGCGTCGTCCTGCGTGAAGCCGCGGGCACGGGTCAGACCGTGCACGACGCCCGACTTCTCGTACCGGTACACGGTCCCGAACTCGAAGAGGCGCAGCGGCAGTTCACGGTAGGAGCGACCGCGCGCGTCGAAGATCAGGTTGTGCATCGGGCAGTTCATGGGCTTGAGGTAGTAGTCCACGCCCTCGTCGAGCTGCATGGGCGGGTACATGCCCTCGGCGTACCAGTCCAGGTGCCCGGACGTCTCGAAGAGCTTCCCCTTCGTCGCGTGCGGGGTGTAGACGAACTCGTAGCCCTCTTCCTCGTGCCGGCGCCGCGAGTAGTCCTCCATGACCCGGCGGATGATGCCGCCCTTGGGGTGGAAGACGGCGAGGCCGGAGCCGATCTGCTCCGGGATGGAGAACAGGTCGAGCTCGCTGCCGAGCTTGCGGTGGTCGCGCTTCTCGGCCTCGGCGAGGAAGTCGAGGTGCGCCTTCAGCTCCTCCTTGGACGGCCAGGCGGTGCCGTAGATGCGCTGGAGCATGGGGTTCTTCTCGCTGCCGCGCCAGTAGGCGGCCGCGTTGCGCATCAGCTTGAACGCCGGGATGTTCCGGGTGGTGGGCAGGTGGGGACCGCGGCAGAGGTCCTTCCAGCACAGGTCACCGGTCTTGGCGTCCAGGTTGTCGTAGATCGTCAGCTCACCGGCGCCGACCTCGACGTCCGCGCCGTCGTCGCTGGACGCGGAGCCCTTGAGGCCGATCAGTTCGAGCTTGTACGGCTCGGCAGCCAGCTCCTCACGAGCCGCCTCGTCGGTCACCACACGACGGCTGAAGCGCTGACCGCGCTTCTGGATCTCCTGCATCTTCTTCTCGATGGCCTTGAGATCCTCGGGCGTGAACGGCTTCTCGACGTCGAAGTCGTAGTAGAAGCCGTCCTTGACCGGCGGGCCGATGCCCAGCTTGGCCTCGGGGAAGAGCTCCTGCACGGCCTGCGCCATCACGTGCGCGGTGGAGTGGCGCAGGATGTTGAGACCGTCCTCGGAGGAGATCTCCACCGGCTCCACGACCTCGCCCTCGGCCGGGGCGTAGGCGAGGTCCTTGAGCTCGCCGGCCACGCGCGCGGCGACGATCGAGCGCTCGCCGGCGAAGAGCTCGGCGGCCGTAGTGCCCGTCGTCACCACGCGCTCTTCCCGCTCGGAATCGCGTTGGATGATCACACGGACGTCTGACACCGGTCTCTCCTGACTGAAGGTGGGGTGCGGCGCCATACCAGGAGCGCGCGCATTAGGGGATCGTACCGACCCCGACCCACCGACCGCGAAACGGTCACCGACCGCAGGCGCTCAGTCGCAGTCCTCCCCGCTGCACGCCTCCTCGAAGAAGTCGAGGTTCTCCTGCAGCGACTTCATCAGCCGGTCCCGCTCGGCCTCCTCCACCTGCACCGGCGCGACCCCGGAGGCCCCGGTCAACCGCCGGAAACCGCCCCGGCTCTCCAGCCGCCCGTGCACCCGGACCGGCAGTCCCACGAGGTGGGCGTGCCCGGCGATGCGGTAGTCCTCCTCGTCGAGCGTGATCCGCAGATGCGGGATCTCGGCGCCCGCGATCACCCGCAGCCGTACGCTGCCCTCCCCGCGCGGCCCCGGCCTGCGCATCCGTACGACCGTGCCGGTGATCCGCACGGGCACGGACGGTTCGTCGCGGAGATAGCGGGCCCCGGCCTCGCGCAGCACGGGCAGGTCGCCCGGCGAGAACTCGACCGGCTCGACACCCGCCACGCAGTCCTCGGGCACCCCGGCGGCCGGCGCCCACTCCACCCCGATCCTCGCCCCCTCGGTGCCGCGCACCAGGGCGATCAGCGCCTCGGTGAGCTCTCGGCTCACGCCCGCCTCGACGGCGCCGTCGAAGGCGTCCATGCCGCCGGTGGCCCGCTGGTAGTCGATGGCCTCGCGGGCGGCGTACAGGGCCTGGTGGAGCCGTACGGCGAGCGGTCGCCCCCCGCCCACGGGCACGAAGGCGGTGAGCCGGCCGTCGCCGACGGCGGGACCGACGAGGACGCTCTCCAGCAGCGCGGCGGCGGCGCGGCGGTGCCGAGCGCCGTAGTAGCCAGCACGCGCGCGCGTGGCGAGCGCGCCCGCCAGCAGCATCTGGCGGGCGGCGGTGCGCAGTTGCTCCTCGACGACCCAGGGGGCGGCGTCCGCCGGGCCGGTCGGCACGTCCCGCCACCAGCGGATCTCGTCGCTGGGCACGGCGAGTGAGACCAGGACCTCGCGCGCGGAGGGCGTGCCACTGCGGGTCAGGGCGAGCAGCGCCTCGCCGAGAAGGTCGTCGCTGTCGGGGAAGGCGCGGCTCTCGGGCACCAGCAGGCTCGTGCCGCCGCCTCCGGGTCCGGGCGGCGTCCAGCGGCCGTAGCGTCCGACGGCCCCGCCGCGGCGCTGCCAGCCGTGCCGGTGCAGCAGGGCGCTGAGGACCGCGGGGTCGACCTGGTCGGGCTCGGGGGGCCGGTGCCAGGCCGCAGCGGCGATGTCGTCGGGGTGCGGCCTCACCGGCCGCAGTGGCTCCTCCAGGGGGCGGTGCGTCATGGTCTGCCTCCCGTCCCGACCCGCGTCATGATCTCGCAGAGCGCTCGGTCGTCGAAGATGCGTGAGGTCGGTATCCGCACGGTGGTCCGGGTCCGCCCGGTGATCGGGTGCCCGGCGAGGTTGACCCAGTAGCAGCAGTGCCGCAGGTCGAGGCGGTCGTGGCTGGCTCTGAGCCAGTCGTCCTGCGCCCGTGGGACGAGCATCACGACGAGGATCTTGTGCACCGACACCGGGGTGCGCGCGAGCTTGCGCAGATGTTCGTTGTCGAGCGTGAAGGAGAAGAAGCGGCCCGGTGGGTTCGGCGGGATCTGGTACGTGCACTTCAGCTGCACCTTGATGGTCACCTCGTCGTCGACGGTGTGCCCGGGTGAGCCGTGACTGACGTGCCAGTCGATGCCGTTGTCCGGAAAGGGTTGCGACAGTGAGCAGCCGGCCGCCGCGGCGACGGCATGCAGATAGCCCACCTGCAGTGTCTCCATGCAGGCGGTGGTGGCGAGTGTGCCGCGAAGGGGGCCCGTGCGCTCGGGCAGCAGCCCGCCCCGCTCGGGCTGCGCTATCGCCATGACCAAACAGCCTTCCAAGCCAAGTGAATCCCCGCGTCGGGCCGCTGAACTGCAAAGACCCGTACTCCTGTTGTGTCCTTCCGGCGTACGGCGCAAACAGCCCGGGTATCACCAAACAGGCAGAAGACGGGACGTCAGCTGCCGTGGGTGAACGAGGAGTTGTGTAGGCATGACGTGCTGGTACGAGGGGCCCCTGGCCGCCTTCGACACGGAGACCACGGGCGTTGACGTCGAGACCGACCGGATCGTGTCGGCCGCCGTCGTCGTCCAGGACGCCCCGGGCTCCCGGCCCCGGGTGACCCGCTGGCTGGTCAACCCGGGTGTGCCGGTGCCGGAGGCGGCGACGGCGGTGCACGGGCTGACGGACGAACACCTGCAGCGCAACGGCCGCTGGCCGGCGCCGGTGATGTACGAGATAGCGGAGGAACTGGCCGAGCAGGCGGCGATGGCCCGCCCGCTGGTCGTGATGAACGCACCCTTCGATCTGACGCTCCTGGACCGCGAGTTGCGCCGCCATCGCGCCTCGTCGCTGGACGGCTGGTTCGAGACGTCGGCACTGCGTGTGCTCGATCCGCGGGTGCTCGACAAACACCTGGACCGCTACCGCAAGGGCCGCCGCACCCTGACCGACCTCTGCGCCCACTACGGCGTCACGCTGGAGGGTGCACACGACGCGGCCGCGGACGCACTGGCCGCGCTGGATGTCGTACGAGCGCTCGGGCGCCGTTTCGCCGCCCGGCTGGAACGCCTCTCCCCCGCCGAACTGCACACCCTGCAGACGACCTGGCACGCGGCCCAGGCGCGCGGTCTGCAGGCGTGGTTCACGAAGAGCGGCGCCGAGGAGATCGTGAACACGGAGTGGCCGCTGCGGCCCGATCTCCCGGCGGCAGCATGACAAAAGCCGGTCCGCTGCTGCGGACCGGCTTTCCCCGGTGGGCGATACTGGGTTCGAACCAGTGACCTCTTCGGTGTGAACGAAGCGCTCTCCCACTGAGCTAATCGCCCGGGAACGGACTGAACAATACAGGTCCGCAGGGGCATGCATCAAACCGCTTCCAGGTACGCGACCAGCCCCCGTCGTCCGGCCCGCATCATCAGCCGGTGGTTGACGCGGAACACCGGCCGCCCCGGCACGGCGAACCGCCTGAGCAGCGGCTTGTGCACGTCGACGACCTGCTCGTAGCGGGCCAGGGTGCCGGTGCCGTCCGCGGTGAGCGTCCAGCGCGCCCAGCCCTCGAGGTCGCCGGACATGGCGATCTCCAGTACGCCGGCCACCGGGTCGCGGCGCACCTCACGGGCGGTGAAGTGCAGGTCGTAGGGGAGGACCGACCGGATCCGGATGACGCCGGTGGTGTCGTCGAGCCGCGTCACCTCCCGCACCTGCGGCCACCACCGGGGGTACTCCTCGGCCTGCTCCAGCGCCTCGTACACGGCGGCGGGCGGCGCGGCCAGGGCCCAGCGGCAGCGGAAGCGGTAGTGCGTCCAGTCCATGAGGGAAGTCTGCCCGTACCCGGTCGCTCCGTCCTGGATCCGAGTACGTTCCGGATCTGAGTACGTCCTGAGTACCTGCACTCATGCCGTACGACGTGACGCGGACCACACTCCGAGACATGACGCATGTTCCGCCCCCGGCGGAGGAGTTGCGGCTCCTCGACGCCGAGCTTTGGCAACTGGACGCCCGTCGGGCCCAGTTGCTGACCCGCCGGGCCTGGCTGGTCTCCGCCCTGCAGCAGCCCGCGCCCGTGTGGCCGCTGCCGGTCGCGCCGCCGCGCCCAGAGGCCGGCGCACCGCGGGTGCAGAACGTGCTGCTCCTCCTCGGCGGGGTGCTGCTGACCATCGCGGCGATGGTGTTCACGCTGGTCAGCTGGGGGCATCTGGGGATCACCGGGCGGGCCCTGGTGCTCGGCGCGGTCACGCTCGCCGTCCTGGCGGCGCCGGCCGCGCTGCTGCGACGCGGGCTGGGGTCGACGGCCGAGTCGGTGGCGGGACTGGGCCTGGCGCTGACGGCGCTGGATGCGTACGCGCTGCACGAGACCGTGTTCGCGCGGACGGACGGCACGTCGTACGCGGCGGTGACGACGGCGGTCCTGGCCGCCCTGTGGACGGCGTACGACCGCCTGCTGGTCACCACGAGCCGCGCCTCGGCGGAGGGTGCCCTCCGCCTCCCCCTGTCCGCCGCGTTGGCAGCGGCCCAACTCCCGTTGCTGCTCTGGGCGATCGCAGTCTCCGCGGGTCCCTACGGCATCACGGCCGCACTCCTGCTGACGGCCGGGTTCGACACGATTGTGGCGCTCCGAAGCACTGCCACGGCCGTACGTCTCGTCGCCGCTCTCGGCGCGTACGGCATCGGTGGCTGGGGCGCACTGGCGGCCGGCTGGCTCTCCTGGGACGCAGCCGGCCCGAGCGCCGCCGCCCGTGCGGCGGCGCTCCTCACCCTTGCCGCGGCGATCGCGCTGGGCGCGGCCTGGCGGCTGCCCGGCCCGGCCGCGGCGACCGGAACCGCCGTGGCGGCCGGTCTGTTCCTGGTCGCGGCGGGCGGTGGCGTGCTGCGGGTGGTGCTGCCCGCCGGCTGGACGGTGCCGGGGTATCTGGCGTGCGGTGTCGCGCTGTTGGCGGCGGTGCGGGTGGGGCTGCCTCAGCCCGTACGCCGGGGTCTGGTCCTGGCCTCCGGTGCCGTGCAGGCGGCTGCCGTGGTCTGTGCGCTGCCGCTGATCGCGGTCGCACTGTTGGGCCCGCTGGGCTGGGCGGAGCGCCCGTGGTCCGGCGTGCCGGCGGACGCCCGCGCCGCGGTCACCATCCACACGCCATGGCCGCCGTTCCCCGCCCAACTGCTCCTGGGCCCGCTGGTGGTCGCCGCCGTACTGGCCCTCCTGGTCCGCGGCGAAACCCGACGGCGGCACGCGCTGACCGGCGCGACGGTCCTCGCCTGGGCCACCGTCACGGCAGTGCCGGCGGTCTTCCAACTCCCCTACCCAGCAGCCCTGTTGCTGGAAGGCGCGACGACGATCGCGGCCCTCGCAGCTGCGGTCTTCCTGGTCCTCCCCGTGACCGCCACCGCCCTCGCCCTGGGCGGCTCACTCTCCCTCGCCTTCCTCGCCCTGCCCTCCCAGGCAGCCACGCTCATCGTCCTGTCCGTCCTGACGGCCGTGTTCGCGACGGCCTCCGTACGACCGCACCTCACGCCCGTCTTCGCCCCGACCGCACTCGTGTACGCCGCCGCGCTGGCCTGCGCGACGGGCGCGGCGGCGGACTGGCAGCCGCAGTACACGGCGCTGCTGGTCCTGGCGGTCCCGGTGGCTGCGACACTCCTCGCCCCGCGTCAGGGCAATGCCCACGCGCGCGTGCCCGTCGAGCTGACCGGTGCCGCCGCCGGCCTCCTCGCGATCGGTCTCGCGGTCACCGACCCGCCGATGCTCGCGCTGGTGCTGGCGCTGTGCGGAGTGATCGCCGCCGGCACGGCGATACGCCCCGACCGCAGGTCCGTCGGTTACGCAGCGGCCGTGCTGTTCCTGCTGGCCACGTGGGTACGGCTCGCGTCCTGGGGAGTCGGCACGGTGGAGGCTTACACGATCCCGGTCACGGTCCCCGCACTGTGCATCGGCGCCTGGCGCAGGCGCCGCGACCCGATGGCCTCGTCCTGGACGGCGTACGCCCCCGGCCTCGCCGCCACACTCCTGCCGAGCCTCACCGCAGCCTGGCACGACCCACACTGGACACGCCCACTGCTCCTGGGCACGGCGGCCCTGCTGATCACCTTGCTGGGCGCCCGCCACCGCCTCCAGGCCCCACTCGTACTCGGCGGCTCGGTGCTGGCCCTGGACGCCATGCACGAACTGGCCCCGTACCTGGTCCAGTTGACCGGCGCGCTCCCCCGTTGGCTACCTCTCGCCCTCGCCGGCCTCCTACTGCTCACCCTCGGAACGACATACGAGCGACGCATCAGGGATGCTCGCCGCATACGGGACATCCTGGAAGGCATGCACTGAAGCAAGCGCCCCGTCAGGGGCGCGGGGGACTGCGCGACCAGCCACAACCGACCCGCAGTCCCCCACGACCATCCCCGCTACGGCGCTAGGGCATCTTGTCCCCGAGCAGAGCCAAATTCTCGATGGCTGCAAGCCCATACAGGGCGGTGTCATTCGTGGACACCCAACTCGCCTCACTCCCGGCGACCAACGCCATCGGCCCAGTCACCTTCTCCGTCTTCCACGGCGAGGACTCGGTGTACCCGTCCGAGCCGTAGAACTTCGTCCACGCCCGCTTGGCGAGCCCCTCGTCACCGGTCTTGACGGCCGCGTACGCATCGAGCCGCGAATGCCCCTGGAAAAGCAGCAGACTCCCGAAGTCGGAGCCGTAACGAGCCTTCTGCTCGGCCTTGGTGGCGTTGAAGTACCGGCAGTAGTCGAAGTACGCCTCGTTGAACTTCGGGATGTCGACCAGGTCGATCAGCTCCGCGCACAGCTCGTTGAGCCCGAAGACGGCGGACAGGTGCGACACACCGACCACCGGCGTCGTGGCGACAGCGAACCTGCCGGTGTCGAGGTCGTACAGCCCACTCCCCTGGACAAAGCCGTTGGGCTGCGCGGCGATGCCCTCCATCGTCGACAGCACGCGCGCCTTGGCCTTCTCCCACTTAGGCCCCTTGCGCTCCCACTCGGTCAGCCAGGCCGACACGAGACCGCTCCAGTCCGTACCGAAGCCGATCGACAGGGCGTGCCGGTCGGGCGTGTAGGGATCGGTACGCACCTTCCGCAGCGGGTCCAGGACCAGGAACGTCTCGTCGGAGTCGACGTTGGCGTGCATGAGGTCGCCGACCCGCTCGTCGGCGGTGAGGAAGTAGTAGTAGCGCCGGTACGTGGTGTTGGCGATGCGCTGCTGCTTGGCGCTGTCGGCGAAGTGCTGCACACCGTGCCGGGTGCCGAGGCCCGCCCACTTGCCCAGGTGGTAGACGTCGACCTCGCCGGTGTGCCGGGTCATGGCCTCCGCGAACCGGAAGATGTCCGCGCGACCGGAGCGCAGATACGCGAACCAGAGCCAAAGGTCGGGCGACAACTCGGAGTTGTCCCAGGCGTAGCCGCCGATGTCGTACCGCCACACGTGCCGCACGGTGTCGTACGTGTGCATGATGTCGCCGTAGTCCCAGAAGCCGTACCAACGGCGTTGCTCCACCTGGTCCTTGTAGTAGGTGAAGAGGAAGTCGAGGTGGTCCTCGATCTTCGCCTTGGCCGGTGTGGAGCGGTCGGGCTCGGAGTAGAGGCCCGGTCCGAACACCTTGGCCCTGATGAGCTGTTTGGGCGGGGCGGCGAGCTGCGGCAACACCCGTACGGCTTCGACCTGTTGGGCCAGCTTCTCCGGCGACGGCGTCGACTCGTTGGCCCAGAAGAGGAGTTCGGAGGTGCGGGCGATGCCGTACGGGGTGCCGAACTCGGGCTCGTAGTCCTCGTAGGTGATGTTGAGGCCTTCGAGCTGCTCGGCGTACGTGTCCTGGCCCATGCCGTCGTGGTAGAAGCGCAGGTCCATGGGCTGTGCCTCGGGCGACCAGAGCCAGAGGGTCACCTCGGCCTCGTCGGTCTGGGCGTCGCGGATGTCGAGCTGGGCGGGGTGCTTCTCCCAGAAGTCCCGCAACCCGAAGGAGAATCCGCCGCTCGCGCCACCGACGTAACCGAAGCCGGAGGCCCGCTTGCCGCCGCCGGCGCCGATCCAGCCGTACCCCTTCCTGGTCCTCTTCCGCAGTGTGAAGGCGTCGGCGGACAGCTGCGAGAGCGTGTAGTCGCCCCACGCCGGGATGTACTGCAGCCGGGTCGTCACCCGCTGGTCCCAGGTGGACGGGTCGGGCAGCTTCTGCCCCGCGTACTGCGCCGCCTGCACGGCCGCGCCCGGGTCGCGGCGCAGACCGGTGATGCCCTTGACGGCCTCCCGCAGCAGCCCGGTCCCTTCGCCGCCGATGCGGATGTGCCGGTCGTAGGCGGCATCCCGCATGGGCACGGTGAAGCGCACGCCCAGCCCGCGGATGAAGTCGCCGCTCCCCTTGCCGGGTTCCTGTGTGCCGTCGTAGGTGATGGTGTGCACCATGCGGAAGGAGTCGGCACCGGCGTAGAAGTACAGCCGGATCGAGAACGGCAGCCAACTCCGGCTGCCCTTGCGGTGCTTGCCGTCGATGCGGACCACGGCACGGACCGGCCCGTCCTGCTCGACCGTCACCTCGCCGATGGCACCGTCGAAGCGCTCGGTCCTTACCGTGCCCTGGTCCTCGTCCTCGATCTCGGGCTGGCGGATGAGGACGAGCCGACCGTTCTTGGCGATCTCCGTGGATCCTCTGGTGACCGACTTGACGAGGGTGGAGCCGTCCTTGCCGATCTTCACGGTGATGACGCCGGTCGACACGTCGACCGTCCCGCCGCTCTTGTCGACGGTGACCTTCTTGTCGGGCGCGGCCGCCTCACCCGCGCCGAGGGTGAGCTTGCCGGAGCCCGAACTCACCGCGTGCGCCGACCACTTCAACGACCCGTCCGGCCAGTAGGCGATCGGCCAGGACTGCACGGGTACGTCCTTGCCGTCCGCGTCCGTGAGCGCGAAGGTCTGGTCGGCCTCGTAGACGCCCTTCGGCCACGGGACACCGACGGTCGAGCCGGGCGCGGCGCCCAGGCCGCCGTCCTCCAGCCAGTCCAGGGTCACCGGATCGGCGTCCGCGGCCTCGGCTCTGGGCGCGGCCTGCGCGTCCCTCGCTCCAGTCGCCCAGCTGAACTGCGCGGCGGCACCGGCGACGGCGGCCGCCTTGAGGAGGGACCTGCGGGGGATGGGAGACATCAGAGTTCAGCCTTTCCTTTCCGTGCGGAACGTCTTGTTCCGTGCAGCTGGTCAGGGGCATGACAGATAGAGGTACGACGCGCGGTGCGCCGACCCGGTACTGCGGCACCGCTCGTCAGCGGTGCCGGTGGCGTTCCTCCACGGCGACGGCGGCCGCCGCGACGGCTCCCAGGACGGGAACCGCCAGCGGCGCGATGAACCAGGCGGACAACGCCACGACAGCCAGCCCGCCGACGATGAGGAAGGACCCGGCGGGATCGAGCACGGTCCGGCGCCCGGCGTCCGCGACCAGCGCCCGCCAGGAAGCGCCGGGCGTCCAGACGGCGGCCGCTCGTAGCAGAGCCACGACGAGTCCGATCAGCGCGAAGACGCCGACGGCCCCGGCGACCGGCCCACCGGGGATCCCGGCCCGCGCGGCCAGGACGTCCAGCCAAACCGCCGCGGCGGCCGCCCAGCCGACGAGCCCGACGGCCCACCCGCCGCGCACGGCCGCCCGGAAGTCCGCGACGAACTCCCGCAGGCCACCCCTCTCGTGGGCCGTGCGACGCCGCAGATGCCGTGCGCCGGCGGCGAAGGCTGCGGGGTAGGTGACGCCCCCGAGACAGGCCACGGCGATCCACACGCCGGTGAGCAGGCACTCGGCGAAGACCGCGAAGCGCTCGCCGAACACGGACTCCTTGCGGGCCTTCACACGTGCTTGCGCCATGGTGACCGCCTCAGTCCTTTCACTTCAGTCCGGAAGTCGCCATGCCGTCGATCAGATAGCGCTGGAAGGCCATGAAGAAGGCGACGACCGGCACCAGCGCCACCAGCGACATCGCGATCATGCTGCCGTAGTTGGAGATGCCCTCCTGGTCGCGGAACATCATCAGGCCAAGCGAAACGGTGTACTTGGAGGGGGTGTTGAGGTAGATCAACGGCCCCATGAAGTCGTTCCACGCGTTGATGAAGGTGAAGATGGCGCTGGTGATGATCGCGGGGCGACACAGTGGCAGCACTACGGACCAGTAGGTCCTCAGGTGTCCGCAGCCGTCCAGCTTGGCGGCCTCGTCCAGCTCGCGCGGCAGCCCGCGCATGAACTGCACCATCAGGAAGACGAAGAACGCCTCCGTGGCCAGGAACTTGCCGGCGACGAGCGGCACCAGCGTGTCGACGAGCTCGAGCTTGCGGAACATCACGTACTGCGGAATGAGAAGCACGTGATACGGCAGCAGCAGCGTCCCGATCATCAGCGTGAACAGCAGGTTCCGCCCGGCGAACCGGATCTTGGCGAAGGCGTACGCGGTCAGCGAGCTGGACAGCACGACTCCGACCACGGCCAGCACCGCGTACATCAGCGAGTTCACGAAGAAGCTGCTGATGGAGATGCCGGAGATGCCGTCGGCGAGCCCGGAGAAGTTCGCCCAGACCGGTTTGGCGGGCAGCAGGTCGAGGCTGGCGATGATGTCCTTGCTCGGCTTGAACGCGGCCCCGACCACCCAGAGCACGGGATACAGGACGACCGCGAGGACGAGCAGCGCGCCCACGTGCCAGGCGATCGATCCGGTGCGCCGCCGCTCGTCTGTGGTGCGCACGACAGGGGTGCTGACACTGGTCACTTGGCGGCCTCCTCGTAGTGCACCCACTTCTTCTGCGACCAGAAGAGGACCGCCGTGACGAGCGCCACCGCGATCACCAGCGTCCAGGCCATCGCGGCGGCGAAGCCCATCTGGGCCTCCTTGAAGCCCTTCTGGTAGAGGTAACAGGTGTAGACGAGCGTGGCGTCGGCGGGCCCGCACCGGGTGTCGGAGACGACGTACGCAGAGCCGAACACCTGGAACGCGTGGATGGACTCCAGCAACACGTTGAAGAACAGCACCGGGGAGATCATCGGCAGCGTGATGTTCCAGAACCGCCGCAAGGGACCGGCCCCGTCCATCGCGGCGGCCTCGTACAGCTCCTGCGGGACCTGCTTGAGCCCGGCCAGGAAGATGACCATCGGCGCGCCGAACTGCCAGATGCTCAGGGCCACCAGGGCGTAGATGACGTAGTCCGGATTGCCGATCCAGCCTCCGACGTCGAGGCCGAAGATCTTCTGCGTACGGTCCACGATCGCGTCGTCCGAGAACAGCGCCCGCCACACGAAGCCGACGGAGACGCTGGCACCGATGAGCGAGGGCATGTAGAACGCGGCCCGGTACAGTCCCTGTCCGCGCCGCTTCTGTGCGAGCAGCAGCGCGACGCCGAGTGCGAGCAGCAGCTTCAGCGGGGTGGCCACGACGACGTACTTGAGCGTGACCTGCACCGACTTCTGCCAGCGCGGGTCCTGGAACATCGTCGTGAAGTTGTCCAGCCCCACCCACTTGGGCGGCGTGAACAGGTTGTAGCTGGTGAACGCGTAGTACAGCGACGCGATCATGGGCCCCGCCGTGAGCAGCAGGAACCCCGCGATCCACGGCGACATGAAGAGGTATCCGGCGAGGTTCTCGCGGCGCCGCCCGCGCCGCCCGGCGGCGGGAGCGGCGGACCGCTTCTTCGCCGGGTGCGCGGGCGCTTCCTTGACGAGCGTCATGGTGGTACGTCCCCTCAGCCCGCGAACGCGGCCTTGGCCTCGGAGAACAGCTGCTTCGCCGCGTCGGCCGGCTTGCTCTTGCCCTGGGCGACCTCGCCGCCGATGCGCAGGAACGCCGCCTCGATGACATCGGCGCCGGACGGGTGCGGGGTGATCTTGCCGAGGACGCCGGCCTTGGCGACCTCCTCCTCGTAGGCCGCGATGCCCTTGTTCTGGGCGTCGGCGGGCTTGAACGCGTCGTACTGCTCGGTGGTGGCGAGAATGCCGCGGTCGTAGCCCATGATCTTGCCGACCTCGGGGTCGTGGACCATGAAGTCGATGAACTGGGCGGCCTCCTTGGGGTGCTTGGTCCCGGAGAAGGCGCTGAGCATCAGCGAGCCGAGGTACTGGCCGGTGTGCTTGCCGTCCGTGGTGGGGATCGGCGCGAGCCCGTAGTCCGACTTGCCCTCGCCCTCGTACCGGATGGAGAAGTTGTCCCAGGTGAACTCGGACGCGGCGAGCCCGGCCGACAGACCCGACTTGGGCTTGACCTGCTCGATCTTCTTCGGGTCGGCGACGAGCCCGGACTTCACGCGCTTGTAGCCGTCCTCCCACCACTGCGTCAGATCGTCCTCGGTGAAGCCGAGATCGGTGTCGGTGAAGAAGGCCTTGCCGTTCTGACGCAGATACAGGTCGTAGAGGTACATGATGGTGAAGTAGCCGGTGTCACCGGCGATCTTCAGCTTGTCCTGGATCGTCTGCAGAGCGTCGAAATACTCGTCCCAGGTCCAGCCGAACTTCGCGTCCACGCCCGCCTTCTTGAAGGCCTTGAGGTCGATGACGAGGGCCATGGTGTTGGCTCCGACGGGTATGCCGACCTGCTTGTCGTCGACCTGACCGTTCGCCAGAACGCCGTTGCGGAAGTTCTCCAGGTTCAGATTCCCCGCGTTCCCCTGGGACTTGAGATCCATCAGAACACCGCGCTTGTCGTACTTGCGCAGAAAGCCGACCGCATTCTGGAAAACGTCCGGCGGATTCCCACCGGAGGCCTGGGTCTGGAACTTCTCCCAGAACGCCTCGTAGTCGGTGAATTCTGGCTTGATTTTGATCTTCGGGTACTTCTTCTCGAAGAGCGCGATCGTCTTCTTGATGGCGATGGTGCGCGGCTCGCCACCCCACCACGCGTAACGGAGCGTCACCGTCCCGTCCGCCGACGTCCCGCTGTCACCCCCGCACCCGGTCGTCGCGGCCAGCCCCAGCGTGGCCGCCGAAGCCCCCACGGCCTTCAGGACCGTACGCCTCTCAACATTCCTGCTGGTTCCCACAGTCGGGCCCTCCCCGGCGTCGTTGCCACCTGCATGAATCGTTTCAAGTAAGCGCTTGCTGGCACAAGTTACGGAGGGCCTCGGGGTGCGTCAATGATTCGGACAGGAATTTCTTGCGGGGCGGCCGGGAGAGTTGACGGCGCATCAGCACCGGAAGCCGCCACCGTCAGAGCGACTCCGCAGGTGAAGCGCACGCGATCGACGGGCCGAACATCAACTGGCCGTCCGCACATGGATGTCGCTGGGCCGAAACCCTTCGGAGTGCGGAGCCCGCACGAAGGGGCACGTACGACTGCGGCCCGCCTGCTCTCGCAGACGGGCCGCCGATCCGGGTGGGCGATACTGGGTTCGAACCAGTGACCTCTTCGGTGTGAACGAAGCGCTCTCCCACTGAGCTAATCGCCCGGACGCAGGGAGAACATTACCCCAAGTCAGAGGGTGCCCGTGTCACTGGTCCTTGATCTTCCAGGGCATGACGACGCCGAACTTCCAGAGGTAGATGCCCACCAGGACGCCCACGATCACCAGGCCGATCACGGTCAGCGTGATGTTGCGGCGGCGCACCTTGGGATCGAGGGCCCGCTGGGCCGCCTCGGTGACCTTGCGTTTGGTCCAGCGGAGCACCAGCTGCGCCCAGACGAACTCGGTCGCCCAGATGGCCATGCCGGCGAAGATCACGACCCAGCCGGGTCCCGGCAGCGGCAGCATGATGATGCCGAGGCCCACGACCGCGAGCCCGATGACAAAGACGCCGACCTGCCAGCTCAGATGCAGTGCGCGGCGCGCCTTGATGAACTGCGGCGCCCTGGAGCCGAGCCCCTGCTCGCTCTGCGCCCCGTCCGCCTTCGTCTCGTCCGATGCCACGGCAACCTCGCCCGGCTCGTCACTCCCCGTATTCATACGGCCAAACTTTACCCGAAGGAAACCAGTCACCGGAATGGTCGTACCTCGCGAACGCGCTCTCGGCCGGAAGAGTTACGTAAAGGCACGCAAAACACTCAGAGGGGTTTACAACGGCACCGTAGGTGGCATGTCGATTTCGCCGACGTGCGAATCCCCGAGCGCACACTGAGCGAAAGGCCCTGGCGCTTATGAACACCACGGTCAGCTGCGAGCTGCACCTGCGCCTCGTTGTGTCGAGCGAGTCCTCCCTGCCTGTCCCCGCAGGCCTGCGGTACGACACGGCCGACCCCTACGCCGTGCACGCCACCTTCCACACCGGAGCCGAGGAGACCGTCGAGTGGGTGTTCGCCCGCGACCTCCTCGCGGAAGGCCTCCACCGGCCCACGGGCACCGGCGACGTCCGTGTCTGGCCGTCGCGCAGTCACGGTCAGGGCGTCGTGTGCATCGCCCTGAGCTCCCCGGAGGGCGAGGCCCTCCTGGAGGCCCCGGCGCGGGCGCTGGAGTCCTTCCTGAAGCGAACGGATGCCGCGGTGCCTCCCGGCACAGAACATCGGCATTTCGATCTCGATCAGGAGCTCTCGCACATCCTGGCGGAGAGCTAGGGCGAGGCTCTGCAAAGCCGCCCGGCGCCGTCTTCTCGGGGTGACGGCTCGGGCCAGGACAACTTCATACGGTACGCACCGGCGCCGCCCAGTCATGGGCGGCGCCGAATGCGTTCGTGTCGGCCTCGTCCGGAAGCGGGCCCCGCACGGGCCGGAGCCGGTACGGCGCCCGGGGAAGCCACTACCATCGGCCAGCAAAGGCGGGCATCTGCCCGATCCGCAGGCCAGGGAGCGAAACGTGCTGATCACCCACGACACCCGGTGCGCCCTCGACGCCGTGGTCGATCTGGTGAACACCGCACCGGAGGACGCGACGACGCCGGACGGGCTGTCCGATGTCGCGGCTCTCGAGGATTTCGTACGAAACCACGAAATCAGCGATGTCGGGGTGCTGTCGGAGTTCGATCTCTCCGCGGTGCGCAAGATCCGCGGACGGTTCGCCTCGGTCTTCGCGGCGCCGGACGCCCGGACCGCCGCCGGGCTGATCAACGAGCTGATCGCCGCCGCGGGCACCACTCCCCGCCTCACGGACCACGACGGCTACGACTGGCATGTGCACTACTTCGCGCCCGGCGCCTCCGTCGCCGATCATCTGTCGGCCGACTGCGGGATGGCGCTGGCGTTCTTCGTGGTGGCCGGAGAGCAGGAGCGGCTGCGGCGCTGCGAGGCTCCCGACTGCCGGCGTGCCTTCGTCGACCTCTCCCGCAACCGCTCGCGGCGGTACTGCGACAGCCGTACCTGCGGAAACCGCCTGCATGTGGCCGCGTACCGGGCGCGGCGCAAGGAAGCGGCGGGCTGACGTCCGACCGGACGGGTGGTGTCGACGTGGTCCCCGGCGGGTGGCGCCGGGGACCACGGGTACGGCTCAGAGCAACAGCAGATCGTGCAGCGAAGCCATGAGCAGCAGACACCCGATCACCGCAAGGAAGATCATCAGCGGTGGCTGGGAAAGGGCGAAAAGACATCCGCGCGGCTCGTCCTTCGGCGGCGCGGCATCGCTCTGTGTCGTGTCCAGCATCTCGCGGGCGATGATGACGCACACGGCACCCCTGGCGCGATCAACACGCCCGGAATGAGCGGTAGTTCGCCGGAATACGTGATGTCCCGCACCGGGCGTGATCGTTTCGCGGCACAGCGCTGATCCACTGTGTCGTTTCAGCCGTCATGCGCGGGTCATATGCCGTGCTTCTTGAGGATGGCCTCGATGTCGCTGAAGTCCTCCGCGGACTCGGTGCGGGGCGCGGTCGCGGGCCGGGTCGCCGCGCGGGTCCCCGGCCCCAGGGAGGCCGCCGAGGCCGTCGGGGCGACCGCGTCGCGGCGGCTCGCGGCCCTGGCCTCCTTGCGGTCCTTGCGGGTGCCGCCCCGGCGGCGCTCCACCGCGCGTGTGGTGGAGAACAGCAGCCAGGCGGCGCCGAGGACACCGAAGCCGGCCCAGGCCGTCGGGCTGAAGGCGGTGTCCGCCAGCCACTCCACGATGCCGGTCATCACCAGACCGATGGGCACGAGCGAGTAGGCGGCGATGCGGGCGGCCGCGAGGAAGCGCTTGCGGTACGCCGTGACCGCCGCGATGCCCAGGCCGGCCGCGGAGACGGCGGAACAGACGGTCTCGGCAATCATCCGGTCCTCCAGGGCAGGGCTGGTCGGGCAGGGGCAGTTCGTCCCTTCCATCCTGCACCGACCGGACCCCCCGCGGCCATGCTCCGGGCGGACATCAGGGACATCTCCGGGTCGGCTCCTCCGCAAGTGCCGGTCGCGGGCCCTCCCCTGGTTGCGGTCGGGGTCGGACCAGGGGCGCCGTCCCCGGTCCGATTGGGTCGGCCGGGCCGGGACTGGGAGACTGTGCGCATGAGCGACTCCTCCCCCGTTTCTCCCGCCGCGCCCGTTCTCGACGTCTGGTGCGAACTCCAGTGCCCGGACTGCCGGAGCGCCCTGGAGGACCTCCGTGCCCTGCGCGCCCGCTACGGCGACCGGCTGGAGCTGCGGCTGCGGCACTTCCCGCTGGAGAAGCACAAGCACTCCTTCGCCGCCGCGCAGGCCGCCGAGGAGGCCTTGGAGCAGGGGAAGGGCTGGGAGTACGTCGAGGCCGTGCTGGGGCGGGTCGAGGAGCTGGACCGTAAGGGAGAACCCTTCCTGGTCGAAGCGGCCGGTGAACTCGGTCTCGACGCCGAGGAGTTCGACACCGCGCTGATCGACGGCCGGCACATCCTGATCGTCGACGCGGACCAGGCCGAGGGCAAGGCGATCGGCGTGACCGGTACGCCCACGTACGTCATCGGCGGGGAGCGGCTGGACGGCAGCAAGAGCCAGGAGGGGCTGCGCGAACGGATCGAGGAGATCGCGGACCGACTGCTCGCCCAAGAGGCCTGAGCCTCGGAGAACCCAAACGGCCCGAGCCTCGGCGAAGTTCTCTCGCAGCAGTTCCTCAGAACAGCTCTTTGGCCAGGTTGTACTGGATGGTCTCGTAGCCGAGTGACTCGTAGAGCCGCTCGGCCGCGGCGTTGTCGGCGAAGACGTGCAGGGCGATGCGGTCCTTGCCGCCGGCGACCGCCTGGGCCTCGGCCAGCAGCATCAGTGCCCGTCCGTGGCCTCGGCCGCGATACCGGCCATCGGCCTCGACATCGAGCACGTAGGCCGTCTCGGGCCACAACCCCAGCCACAGCGTGCCGACCGGCGTCCCCTCGTGCTCCAGCACGCTGATCAGGGTGTTCTCGGTGGCCAGGCCGTCCGGCAGAAACCTGGCGTGCCCGGCGTCCGCCCTGGTGTACGCCTCGTCGGCGGGCACCCCCCGTTCGATCATGCTCCGGGCGAAGTGCTCGAGCTCGTGCGCCGTCCACGGGCCGTACTCGGCCTCGGTCATGGGCCGGGCCGTGCTGCCCGCGGGAAGCTCGGGCGGGGTCGCGTCCAGCCGCTTCGCCATGTTCCGGCTCCGCAGGACGTACCCGAGCGCGGTGGCGAGCCGCAGCGCGGTGTCGGCGTCGCCGGGCACGGGTGCCTCGATGCGCTTGCAGCCCCAGCTCCGCGCGATCTCCTCCGCGGCGAGCGCGGCCACCGTGCCGCGGCCCCGCCTGCGGTCGGGCTCCTCGATGTGCAGGTCCGAGACGCGGGCCACGTTCGGCCCGGACTCGGGGACGGTGGAGAGGCGTATCCCGCCCACGGGACGGCTGTTCACGCACACCTGGTAGCGGCGTGACTGCGCCCCGTCGGCGGTTCGCTGGAGCGGCTCGGTGGGCCGCAGGGTCGTGGTCATCAGGGGAGTTCTACCCGCCGCGCCGACCCTCGTCAGCCCATTTTCCCGGGCTCTTACGGATCCAGGTCGTGCCCGGACCGCTCGTCGAAGATCCGCACAGCCTTGGCAGTCACCGGGCCCGATGCGCCGGGCAGTTCGCGGTCGTCGACGCGGTGCACGGCCTGGATGTCGCGCAGGCTGGAGGTGAGGAAGACCTCGTCGGCCCGCTCCAGGACGTCCAGCGGCAGGTCGGTCTCCTTGGCGCCGGTCCACTCGACGGTCAACGCGCGCGTGATGCCCGCGAGGCAGCCGGAGGCGACCGGCGGGGTGTGGATCTCGCCGTCGAGGACGACGAAGACGTTCGACCCGGTGCCCTCGCAGAGCTGTCCGACGGTGTTCGCGAACAGGGCTTCCGATGCGCCGTGTTGGTGGGCGCGGGCGAGGGCCACGACGTTCTCGGCGTACGACGTGGTCTTCAGGCCGGTGAGTGCGCCGCGCTCGTTGCGGGTCCACGGAACCGTGATCACGGCCGTGGAGTCGGGGCGCCGGGTCGTCTCGCCGAGGGCGACGACCAGGGTCGGACCGTGCTCGCCCCGGTCGGAGCCGAGGGGGCCGTGACCTCCCGTGTAGGTGATGCGCAGGCGGCCGAGCGGCATGGGGTTGGCCTCGATGACGGCGGCGCAGGCGCGGCGGATCTCGTCGTGGTCGGGGTCGGGCAGGCCGAGGCCGCGTGCGGAGCGGGTCAGCCGGTCGAGGTGCCGGGTGAGCGCGAACGTCCTGCCGTCCACCGCCTTCACGGTCTCGAAGATGCCGTCGCCCACGGTCAGCCCGTGGTCGAAGACGGAGACGCGGGCGGACTCGATGTCCTGCAGAGCGCCGTCGAGCCAGATCTTCACGTCGTGATTCCCTCTCCAGTCACCGCGTATGTCCCCGACGCTACCGCGAGCAGCCGGGCCGCCTTCAGTTCGGTCTCCCGCCACTCAGCCTCGGGGTCGGAGCCCCAGGTGATGCCTGCGCCCGTACCGAAGCGCAGCACCCCTTCGGCCCGGTCGATCCAGAAGGTACGGATGCCTACGGCCAGCTCACCGGTTCCGCGGTCGGCGTCGACCCAGCCGATGCCACCGCAGTACGGGCCGCGGGGCGCGGTCTCCAGTGCGTCGATGATCCGCAGTGCGCTGGACTTGGGCGCGCCGGTGACCGAGCCGGGCGGGAAGGTGGCGTCGAGCAACTCCGGCCAACCCGCTTCCTCGCGCAGCTCGCCGCGGACCGTGGAGACGAGGTGCACGAGCCCCGGGTGCTTCTCCACCGCGCACAGGTCGGGGACGGTGACGCTGCCGGTGGCGCAGACACGCCCGATGTCGTTGCGGACCAGGTCCACGATCATCACGTTCTCGGCGTAGTCCTTCTCGAGCAGATCCGCCTCGGTGCGCCCGGTCCCCTTGATCGGCCCGGACTCGACGACGCGGCCGGCACGCCGGAGGAAGAGCTCGGGTGAGGCCGTGGCTATCTCGACCCCGTGCCCCGGCAGGCGGATCGTTCCTGCATACGGCGCCGGGTTGCCGCGGGCCAGCAGTGCGGTGAGGGCGTCCACGTCCGCGTCGGGCGCCACGGGCGCGGAGAGCACCCGGCAGAGGTTCGCCTGGTACACCTCGCCGGCCGCGATGTGCTCCCGGATCCGCCGCACGCCGGCCGTGTACGCGGCGCGGTCGAGGGAGGACGTCCAGTCACCGGCCCCGGGCCCCCGCCACTCCCCCGGCACCGGGGCGGGCACGTGTTCCTCTCGTACGTCCTCGAAGCGGGCGCAGGTCAGGCGGCCCTCGAAGTCCGCGACCACGGCCCAGAAACCGGTCGAGTCGAGAGCCGCGGGATCGCTGGTGACGTCGCGGAGCCCGGTGGCGACGCGGGTGCCGAAGCGGGCGAGGGGAGGGAGGTCGAGCACGCAGTCGAGTCTATGGCCGGTGTCCGAAAGGTGGCGTCGGCATGTCCCTGCGGATGCGCTGGCCACGCACGTGAGCAGGCGCAGCGCAGCACGCTGCGCAAACGCGTTTTTGTGCTGGCCCCGGAATCCGCTAGAGTTCAACTCGTCGCCGGGCCGCGGGAGCGGACCGAAACGACAAGCGGACGTAGCTCAGTTGGTAGAGCGCAACCTTGCCAAGGTTGAGGTCGCGAGTTCGAGCCTCGTCGTCCGCTCGATGGAAACAGGGGATCTTCCCGAACCCCTGCACTCCTGGTGGAGTGGCCGAGAGGCGAGGCAACGGCCTGCAAAGCCGTCTACACGGGTTCAAATCCCGTCTCCACCTCCAAGGACGATTAGCTCAGCGGGAGAGCGCTTCCCTGACACGGAAGAGGTCACTGGTTCAATCCCAGTATCGTCCACTGGATCTTCCAGCACGTACGGCAAGATCCGCACCCGCGCGATTAGCTCAGCGGGAGAGCGCTTCCCTGACACGGAAGAGGTCACTGGTTCAATCCCAGTATCGCGCACGCAGTACCCACGACCTGCGGGTTGTGGTCCCGAGGACGATTAGCTCAGCGGGAGAGCGCTTCCCTGACACGGAAGAGGTCACTGGTTCAATCCCAGTATCGTCCACACACCGAAGCCCCCGGCCCTGCGGCCGGGGGCTTCCTCGTGGTTCCGGTCAGCTGGAGAACAGCATGTGCCCGAAGCTCTTGTGGCGGTGGTGACCGCCGTGGTGTCCGCCGTAGTGACCACCGCCGTGGCCGCCGTGCGGGGCTCCCCAGGCGGGCGCGGGCGGAGCCGGGTAGGCCTGCGGGGCGCCCGGGGGCGGCGGGGCGGGCTGCTGCCACTGGGACTCCAGGCGGGTCAGCGACTCCAGCTCGCCGTAGTCGAGAAAGATCCCGCGGCAGCCGCTGCACTGCTCGATCTGGACGCCGTTGCGGTTGTACGTGTGCATCGGCGCATGACACTTCGGACACTGCATGGTCGGCTCAACTCCTCGCCGGTCGGTCCTGCTTCGCGTTTCGCCAGGACAGACTCTGTCAGGGTGCGGTCGGTTGCACCCTACTTCGCGAATTCCGGGCCCAACTCCGGCGGAGGGAGCCGATTCGGGCACATGCGTCGATCATGGACAGTTCGACCTCGTCCAGGGGGCGGTCCTCCGCCACGGCCTTGGCTGTCGCGCGGGCGGCGGTCTGCACGGTGAGGGCGCGGGCCGGGACGTCCAGGGCCGGCCAGGGGTCGCCGTCGGCGGGGACGGCCGGGCCGCCCGCTGTGCGGTAGGCGGTCAGGAAGCGGGTCCACTCGTCGGCCGGGAGGAGGCCGCAGGCGTACCAGGCCGCCGGGCGGGCGAGGTCCCAGGCCGGGACGCCGGTGCCGAGGTCGTCCACGTCTATGAGGAGCCAGGGGCCGTCGGGGGCGGGGTGGCGGACCAGCTGGCCGAGGTGGAGGTCGCCGTGGCACAGGGTGGTCGTGTCCGGCATGGGGGTCTCGGCCCGGGCCCAGGCGGGGAGGGTTTCCCAGGCGCGCAGGACTGGCGGTACGGCGGGGTGCGGGCCGATGCCTTCGAGGCGGGCGACGGCTCGGGCGGCCTTGGCGGGCCCGCGCATGGGCGGCAGGGCGGTCGGGAGGGGGGTGTTGTGGAGCCGGGCGAGGAGGGTGGCTGCGGCTTCCCAGGGGGCGGCGTCCGGGTCTTCCGGATTTACGGGGGTGCCGTAGGGCCAGAACGTCACGAGGCGGCCGTGCAGGTCTGCGGAGGCCTGGGTGAGCGGGGGCAGGAGGATGCCGGGGAGGTGGGTGGCGGCGGTGAGGCGGGAGGTGAGGTCGGTGGGGGGTGTGTCCGGGGCGTGGGCCTTGGCGACCGTGTTGGCGTGGCGGACGACTGTGGCGTCGGGGCGGTCGGCGAGGGTGGCTGCTCCGCAGGGGCAGGAGGATGTGCGCGCGTGTGCCGTGGCCTTGGCTCGGGCGGTGAGGTCGGAGAGCAAGGGGGTGGGGGTCACGGGGCTCCCTGCGGGCGGGGGGTCTGGTCGTGAGGGTACGGGGGTTGGGTGCGGCGGGGTGGTGCCGGGGGTTTCTCGCCCCCCGCCGCCCCTACCCGTCCCATCCCCAGGGGCGCTGCCCCTTCGACCCCGCCAGGGGCTCCGCCCCTGGACCCGGCGGGCACTGCGTCCCCTGCACCCCTCACGGGGCTCCGCCCCTGCACCCCGCCGGGGCTCCGCCCCGGACCCCGTTCGGCCCTGAAGAGCCTGGTCCTCAAACGCCGGACAGGCTGAAAGAACCAGTGATCAAGTGCGCGGTTCCGGGCAAAGCAATGCCGGCGCAGCTCCCCAGCTGCGCCGGCATTTTTGCCGTCCGCCGCACCCCCGTCCCCACGGGGTTTCATGGGTGGATGTCCCCGCCCGGACCGCTCTTCCGGGCCTGGGGTCGCCGCTCAGCGCCCCAGCATCACTCCCACGGACGACGCCTGTGTTGCCACTGTCTCCCAGCCGTCGAAGACGAAGAAGAGCAGGGCCGCCAGGGGAAGGGCCATGAGTGTCGCCACCAGGGGGTGGCGGCGGCCCGTGCGGCGGGGGCGGAGCGAGATGCGCTCCTGTGTGCGGATCAGTGTCCGCGGTGCCGTTAGGGCCATGGTCCCTCTCCTGACCGTTCTCGGTTGTGGTTGGCAGCGGCGGGTGTCTGACCTCGGGGGACGAGTGCTGCACCCGCCGCTTGACCTCAAATCTAGGCTTCGGACGCTCTGCGCACGTCATGCCCTCGTACCGATTGCCGGGCCTCCCGGAGGATGAGCCACCGGCCTGGGAGTACTCCCCTGGGTGGAGACGAAGACCTAGGTCTCAGGGTCTTCCCCGAGGGGGCGCCCGCTGTGTACCGGCTTTTCCGAGCTGTCCTCCCTCGGTACCGGCTGCTCGACCAGGGCCAGGACCCGGGTCGCCATGAAGCGGGCCGTGCGGACCACGGAGCCGCTGCGGGTGACTTCGCTCACTTCCACGACACCTCGGCGTACCGCCGTCTCCACCCTGCGTCCCGCTCTGCTCGCCACCACCTCGTACGTGCGGGTCGTGTCCCCCGCGTCCACGACTATCTCCACGCGATCACCCTTCACGGGTTCAATCCCCCTTCTGTGATGGGTGGTTGGGAACGCGGATGTGGTGAAGTCCGGCTGTTCGCGCGCTCCCTGACCACCCCTCAAGTCTCCCACCCGGCACTGACAATCGATCTGGGCGAGAGGGCGCGGCCTCTGCGCGCGGGCGGCCGTGGAAACGTAAGCTGTGCCACGTCACACGGACCGGGCAGCGGGGATGAACATGGCGATGATGCGCCTGAGGCGCGAGGACCCGCGCGTCGTCGGCTCGTTCAGGCTTCACAGACGGCTCGGCGCGGGTGGAATGGGCGTTGTGTACCTGGGCTCCGACAAGAAGGGGCAGCGGGTCGCCCTCAAGGTCATCCGGCCGGATCTGGCGGAGGACCAGGAGTTCCGGTCGCGGTTCGCGCGTGAGGTCTCCGCCGCACGGCGGATCAGGGGTGGGTGTACGGCTCGGCTCGTCGCCGCCGACCTGGAGGCGGACCGGCCGTGGTTCGCCACCCAGTACGTGCCCGGGCCCTCGCTGCACGACAAGGTCGCCGACGAGGGGGCGCTGAGCGCGGCCGACGTCGCGGCCGTGGGAGCGGCCCTGTCGGAGGGGCTCGTCGCGGTGCACGAGGCCGGTGTCGTGCACCGGGATCTCAAGCCGTCCAACATCCTGCTGTCCCCGAAGGGGCCGCGGATCATCGACTTCGGTATCGCCTGGGCGACCGGGGCGTCCACCCTTACGCATGTCGGGACCGCCGTCGGTTCGCCCGGCTTCCTCGCGCCGGAGCAGGTGCGCGGCGCCGCCGTCACGCCGGCCACGGACGTGTTCTCGCTCGGGGCGACCCTGGCGTACGCCTCGATGGGGGACTCACCCTTCGGGCACGGCAGTTCCGAGGTGATGCTCTACCGCGTGGTGCACGAGGAGGCGCAGCTGCACGGCGTTCCGGACGCCCTGGCTCCGCTGGTGCGCGCGTGCCTCGCGAAGGACCCCGAGGAGCGGCCCAGCACGCTCCAACTGTCGCTGCGCCTCAAGGAGATCGCCGCCCGCGAGACGCAGGGTCTGGCGGATGTACGTCCGCCCGCGCCCCGCACCGCGGAGGCGGACCGGCCCACCGGACGGCTCGCCGACACCTACCCGGAGCCGCAGCGCCAGGAGCTGCGTGAGCAGCGGCGGCCGCAGGGGCCCCCGCCGCCGCGGGGTACCTCGTCGCGCGGTCCCGCTTCGCCTCGGGGCCCGGTGCCTTCGCGAGGCGGCGGTGCGGCGCGGGGCGGTGCGATCCCGCCGTCACGGAACGCCGGGGCCTCGTCCTCGCGCTCCGGGGCCCGGCCCACGCCGGCCCCTCGCAACGCGGGCCGCTCGGGCAATGCCGGTCGGCCCGCTCCGCGCAGCGGTGCCGGGCGTCCCGGCCCCCGGCCCACGGGGACCGGACGGCGGCCGGCCAATCCGCGGCTGCTGCGCCAGCGGCTGTTCGTGTTCGTCGTCGTGACGCTGCTCGTGGCGCTCGGCATCGCCGCGGCCCAGGGCTGCCAGGGGCCATCGCGGGGACTCGGCGACGACCGCGACGTCGTACGGAAGCAGTCGTCTCAGGTGCAGGTGGACGAGCGGTCGGGGCGTACGGCGGTGGACCCGCCCGTCACGTCCGAGCGGTAGGGAGCCGCCGTCAGCGGCGTCAGAGGTTCGGCAGGATTCGTTCGAAGAACTCTCGGTCGCCTTCGAAGATCGGGGTGAGCACGAGGAATTCCTCCGGAGTGACCCAGCGGGTGTCGGCGACCTCCCCCGGGTCGGGGATCACCTCGCCGGCGGTCGCGTCCGCTGTCCACCAGTGGAGGCGGAACTGGCCGTCGTCGGTGTCCGACTCCCAGACCTTGGCGTCCGCGGTGACTGTGAGGCCCACCTCCTCGTGGACCTCGCGGATCAGGGCCTCCTGCTGGGTCTCCCCCGGTTCGACCTTGCCGCTGAGGGGCTGCCAGTAGCCGGGGCGGGCCACGGCCGGGCCGCGGCGGATCGCCAGCACCCGGTCCCCACGGCGCAGGACCGCGACGATCGCCTCCCGCTGCGACAAGGCGCTACACCTGCGGGCGGCCCGTGGCCACCGCGTAGAAGGCGACCGCCGCGGCCGCGCCCACGTTGAGCGAGTCGACGCCGTGGGACATGGGGATGCGGACCCATTCGTCGGCGGCGACCAGGGCCTGGGTGGACAGGCCGTCGCCCTCGGCGCCGAGCATCAGGGCCACGCGGTCCATCTTGTGCGGGGCGGCCTCGTCCAGGGACCTGGCCTTCTCGTCGGGGGTGAGCGCGAGGAGCGTGAAGCCGGCCTCGCGGACCGACTCCAGGCCCTTGGGCCAGGTGTCGAGGCGGGCGTAGGGGACGGAGAAGACCGCGCCCATGGAGACCTTGACGCTGCGGCGGTAGAGCGGGTCGGCGCAGTCGGGCGAGAGCAGGACCGCGTCCATGCCCAGGGCCGCCGCCGAGCGGAAGATCGCGCCGATGTTGGTGTGGTCGTTGACCGACTCCATGACGACGACCCTGTGGGCGGTCTGCAGGAGTTCGGCCGCCGTCGGCAGCGGCTTGCGCTGCATGGAGGCGAGCGCGCCGCGGTGCACGTGGTAGCCGGTGACCTGTTCGGCGAGCTCCGGGCTGACCGCGTAGACGGGGGCCGGGAGCTCGTCGATGACGTCGCGCATGACGTCGACCCACTTGGCGGACAGCAGCATCGAGCGCATCTCGTACCCGGTGTCCTTGGCTCTACGGATGACCTTCTCGCCCTCGGCGATGAACAGACCCTCGGCCGGTTCGCGCTTGCGGCGCAGTTCGACGTCGGTCAGGCCCGTGTAGTCGCGCAGGCGCGGGTCGTCGGGATCCTCAACGGTGATGAGATCGGCCACAGGGTGATACTGCCTTGTCCTGGGTGTGGTGCCAACGGCTGGGAACGAGTTGGGTTACCCGCGGTTACGCGGATGCCTGCGGGCCTACGTTGACGACCTCGCCGATGACAATGACCGCCGGCGGCTTGACCTCCTGCGATCGGACCGTCTCGCCGACCGTCGCCAGGGTCGCGTCGACGCGGCGCTGGGCGGCCGTGGTGCCCTCCTGGACGAGGGCGACGGGGGTGTCGGCGGGCTTGCCGTGCGCGACGAGCGTCTCGGCGATCTTTCCGATCTTGTCGACGCCCATGAGGATCACGAGGGTGCCGGTGAGCCGGGCCAGGGACGGCCAGTCGACCAGGGAGCGCTCGTCGTCGGGGGCGACATGACCGCTGACCACCGTGAACTCGTGGGCGACACCGCGATGGGTGACGGGGATGCCGGCCGCGCCCGGGACCGAGATCGAGCTGGAGATGCCGGGGACGACGGTGCAGGGGATGCCGGCCTCGGCGAGGGCGTGCAGTTCCTCCATGCCGCGACCGAAGACATAGGGGTCGCCGCCCTTGAGTCGTACGACCGACTTGCCCTGCTTGGCGTGCTCGATCAGGGCGTTGTTGATGGCCTCCTGGGCCATGAAGCGGCCGTACGGGATCTTCGCCGCGTCGATCACCTCGACGTGCGGCGGGAGTTCGGCGAGGAGGTCGCGCGGGCCAAGGCGGTCGGCGATGACGACGTCGGCCTCGGCGAGCAGACGGCGGCCTCGGACCGTGATGAGGTCCGGGTCGCCCGGGCCACCGCCGACGAGGGCGACGCCGGCGGTGCGGGTGCGGTGGTGGGGGGCGACGAGGGTGCCGTCGCGCAGGCCCTCGACGACCGCGTCGCGGATGGCGGCGGTGTGGCGGGGGTCGCGGCCGCGGGCCTCGGTGGTGAGGACGGCGACCGTGACGCCCTCGCTGTGGCCGGTCGCCGGGGTCCAGGCCGTGGCGGCATCGGCGTCGTCGGAGCGGACGCACCAGACGCGGTGCGCCTCTGCCTCGGTCGATGCAGCGGCGTTGGCCTCGGGATCGCTGGTGGCGATCAGGGCGTACCAGGCGTCCGAGAGATCCCCTTCGGCATACGAACGCTTCTGCCAGGTGATCTCGCCCGCGTCCGCCATGGCTTCGACGGAGGGGGTCGCCCCGGGCGATACGAGGAGGACGTCCGCGCCTGCTGCGATCAGCGCCGGGAGGCGGCGCTGGGCCACCTGGCCACCGCCGAGGACGACCACTTTGCGGCCGGTGAGGCGGAGGCCTACGGGGTAGGCGGGGCTTTCGGCCATGAGGTGCGGCTCCTCGTCCTGGCAATGCGATGGGTGCTACGGCGCTGGAGCAGCCCTGACGTGCGGATTTCAAAGATGGGTTCAGCGTACGGCCGGGGTGGGGCGCACGCAGGAGCGCGTACCCCACCCCGCTGCGGAGTCACTTCTCGGTGACGCCCGCCGAGTCGAAGGTCGCCACCTCGTGCATGGCCCGGGCCGTGCTCTGCACCAGCGGCAGAGCGAGGAGGGCGCCCGTGCCCTCGCCGAGGCGGAGGTCGAGGTCGACCAGGGGGCGCAGGCCCAGCTTGTTGAGGGCGGCCACATGGCCGGGCTCGGCGCTGCGGTGGCCCGCGATGCAGGCCGCGAGGACCTCGGGGGCGATGGCGCGGGCGACCAGGGCGGCGGCACCGGCGCTGACGCCGTCCAGGATCACCGGGGTGCGGAGGGAGGCGCCGCCCAGCAGGAGGCCCACCATCGCCGCGTGTTCGAAGCCGCCGATCGCGGCGAGTACGCCGATGGGGTCGGCCGGGTCCGGCTGATGGAGCTCGATGGCGCGGCGGACGACCTCGGTCTTGCGGGCCAGGGTCTCGTCATTGATGCCGGTGCCGCGGCCGGTGACCTCGGCGGGGTCGGTGTCCGTGAAGACCGAGATCAGGGCGGCGGACGCGGTGGTGTTCGCGATGCCCATCTCGCCGGTGAGAAGCGCCTTGTTGCCGGCCGCGACCAGGTCACGGGCCGTCTCGATGCCGACCTCGATGGCCTGCTTGGCCTCCTCGCGGGTCATCGCGGGGCCGGTGGTCATGTCGGACGTGCCGGCGCGGACCTTGCGGGGCAGGAGGCCGGGCGTGGCCGGGAGGTCGGACGCCACGCCGACGTCCACCACGCAGACCTCGGCGCCCACCTGTCCGGCGAAGGCGTTGCAGACCGCGCCGCCGCCGAGGAAGTTGGCGACCATCTGGGCCGTCACCTCCTGCGGCCAGGGTGTGACGCCCTGGGCGTGCACGCCGTGGTCACCGGCGAAGATCGCGACGGCCGCGGGCTCCGGGATCGGCGGCGGGCACTGGCGCGAAAGCCCGGACAGCTGCGCGGAGATGATCTCCAGCATGCCGAGCGCACCGGCCGGCTTGGTCATCCGCTTCTGCCGCTCCCAGGCCTCGCCGAGCGCCTTGGCGTCCAGCGGGCGGATCTGGGCGACGGTCTCGGCGAGCAGGTCGTGCGGCTCCTCGCCGGGCAGCGCACGACGGCCGTACGTCTCCTCGTGCACGACCCACGACAGCGGGCGGCGCTTGGACCAGCCGGCCTGCATCAGCTCGGGCTCGTCCGGGAACTCGTCGACGTAACCCACGCACAGGTAGGCGATCACTTCGAGGTGCTCGGGCAGCCCCAGCGCGCGGACCATCTCGCGCTCGTCGAAGAAGCTGACCCAGCCGACACCGAGGCCCTCGGCGCGGGCGGCGAGCCAGAGGTTCTCGACGGCGAGCGCGGCGGAGTACGGCGCCATCTGCGGCTGCGTGTGGCGGCCCAGGGTGTGGCGGCCGCCACGGGTCGGGTCGGCGGTGACGACGATGTTCACCGGGGTGTCGAGGATGGCCTCGATCTTCAGTTCCTTGAACTGCTTGGCCCGGCCCTTGGGAAGGGACTTGGCGTACGCGTCCCGCTGCCGCATGGCCAGTTCGTGCATGCTGCGCCGGGTGTCGGCGGAGCGGATGACGACGAAGTCCCACGGCTGCGAGTGGCCGACGGAGGGAGCGGTGTGCGCGGCCTCCAGGACACGGAGCAGCACCTCGTGCGGGATCGGGTCGCTGCGGAAGCCGTTGCGGATGTCGCGGCGCTCGCGCATGACCTTCATGACGGCCTCGCGCTCGGCCTCGTCGTAGGCGGGCGCGGCCGGACCGGTGGACTGTCGTACTTCTTCCACTGCGGCCGTGCTCTCTTCTTCCTGGTCGGCGGCCCGGGTGTCCAGGTCCTCCGCGTGCTGTACGAGTTCGGTGTCGGCCTGACGGGGGCCGGGGACCACCGGGACCGGCTGCGGCGCCTGCGCTTCCTCCGCGGGCACCCTGAACGCGTGCGGCGGGGTCGGGGCGAGGTGCGGGGTGGTCGGCACGGAGCCCTCGACGGGGACGAACTCGCCCAAGGGAGCTTCGTCCTGGGGGTGCTGGGCGGGAAGCACCGGGTCCGTGTGCGGGAGCTCGCCGGCCTCTGCGAACCGGGGCTGCTCGGCGGGGTCGGCCGCGAACGGCTGGGGGGTGGGGTCCTGCGGGGCGGCCGGGCCGAGGTCGGGGGCCTCGACGGCTTCCGCGGGGAGTTCGGGGTGAGGCTCGGAGGGGGGTACGGCGGTCTCGGGCGCGGGCTCGGCGGGGGCAACCACGACGGGCGGCTCTGTCGGATACGCGGTGAGGGCGGTGGCCGGGTCAGCGGCGAGAGCAGTCGGACCCGGGGCCACCTCGGCTGCTGCGGGCAGGGGCTGCGCGGTGACGTCCTCGGCGATCGGGGCGTCGGCGGCCACGGCGAGCGGGTGCGCGTCGGGGGACGGCTGTGCGTCCGGGGTGGACTGCGCGACCAGGTCGAGAGGCGCGAGCTCGTCCTGGGGAGTCGGCTCGGCGTCCGTGGGCTGGAGGGTGGGGGCCGGTGCGACGGTGAGGTCCACGGCCGGCGCCGGGGAGGCGTCCGCGGGAAGCGGGGTGGAGGTTGCGTCCGCAACCGCCGGGACGGGGTCGCCTTCGACGGCCTCGGGTGCGGGCGTGGGTACGGCCTGCTCGGCAACCTGGACGGGCTCGGCCTCGGCAATCCGGACGGGCTCGACGGTGACAGCCTGGGCGGGCTCGGGGGCGACAGCCTGGGCTGCATCGAGGTCTGCGACCTGGGCGACGGCGTCCGAAGCCACCGCTTCGGCAACCGGCGCGGGCTCGGGCACGACCGCCTCGGGCAGCTGCCCGGCATCGGGCGCGGCCGTTTCGGGTGTGTTCACGAACTCGGGCGCCACGGCCTCGGGAAGCCGGCCGTTCTCGGGCGCAATGCCCTCGGCGACCTGCTCGCTCCCGGGCGCGACGCTCTCAACGATCTGCTCGCTCACCGGCACAGGAGCCTCGGCGACCCGCGCACCCTCGATGACGACAGCCTCCATGAGCTGCTCGGGCACGGCAGCCTCCGCGACCTGCGCCGCCTCGGCCTCCATCACCGCCTCCGGAGCCTGCGGGGTCACGGGAACCTGAGGGGCTTCCGGCACGGTTCCGGCCTCGGGAGCTGCCTCGGGCTCGTGCCCGGCCGCAACTGCATCGGCCCGCCCGCCCTCCGGTGCGAACCCTGCGCCGGACATCGGCACGGACGCGGCGTCGTCAACCGGCCCCGCTTCCGCGGCACTTACAGGGCCAAGGCCCTGGTCGCCGTCCGCGGCAGATCCGGCGTGAGGAACATGCCCGCCGTCCGCAGGCGCCCCCGCCGGAGCAACGTGTCCGCCGTCCCCGGCCGAACCGCCGACAGCAGCATGGCCAGTGTCCACGGCCGTTCCGCCGGGAGCGATGTGTCCGCCCTCCCCGGCGAAACCGCCCGGGGCGACCTGGCCGCCCTCCGCAGCGAACCCGCCCTCGACGGACCCGGCCGGTGCACCGTGCCCGCCCTCTACGGCAGACACCCCCACCGGAACCTGCCCGCTCTGCGGGCCGTACGCCGCCTGCGCGCCGTATGCGGACTCAGGGGTCTGAACACCGTGGGCGAAGTCACCGTTCGGCGTCTGCGTCGGTGCCTCCGTCTCCGTCGCGATGCGGGCCATGACGGCCTGGGCCGCGCCCACCGGTTCGGCGTTCGGGGCCGGGGTCGGAACAACCGTTTCCGCAGCCGTCACCCCGTGGCTCACCGGAGCCTGCGCCTGCGCGCCCCAGGGGACCGCGCCCTGCGGGGACATCTCGCGGAGGTGCGGGGCGTCGAGGTACTCGGGGCCGGCGGCCGTCGCCGGGCCGGACGGGCGCACCGGTGCGCCCGCGGGGCCGCGGTCGGCCAGCGAACGGACCGGGCTCGCGGACGCGTCGGGGATCGGCGGGCCGAGGTGCAGCGGGCGACGCGGCGGCACGGGAGCCTGCGTCGGGTTGGGCAGGCGGACCCCGCCGAGGTCGACCGAGCCGCTGTCGCGGCCCGCCGTCTCGTGCGGGCCCGGCTCGTGGACGGCCTCGACGACCGGCTCGGGCGCGGGCGGGGCCACCTCGTTGCCCCAGGGGCTCTGCGCGCCCGGCAGCAGCAACAGGTCTTCGTCCTCGGCGGTGGTCTCGGAGAGGTAGGTGTACGCACCGTGCGCGGGGGCGCCCGGCTGCTCCACCATGCCTGCGTTCTCCGGCAGTCCCTCGCCCGGGACCTGGCCGGTGTCGGTCATGCGTACCCCTCGCCCATCGGTTAGTGCTTCTCGGTCCAGCTCACCGGGGACGGCGCACCGACCGCCCCGCAGTGAAGAACGAGCGTGCGCGCCCAGCGGCACGAACGACCCGCCCGGAAAAGGCGACAAAGCCATTCAGTGGCATTGTCCCGGTCGTCCCACCGCCGCGACAGGTTGATCCGCAACGGCCCGCTGTGGACTGCGCCACGTTGCGCGTCCTCCGGTTCTGCCGTACCACACCCACCCCAAAAGGGGCGTGTTTTCCGGACATTGACGAACGAAGTGCCGGGCCACCCGGTGCGGTGCAACGGTCGGCCAGCCTACCGCGAGCGATACGACTACAGGATCACCGGGACGGCAGAAAACAGGATCACTGGGACGGCGCCCGGGTCACGTTGCGCGCTCCGGGAGCGTGCCGCTGAGCAGGAACGCGACGCTCCGCTCCCTCTCCGTCCAGGCCCGCGTGTCGAGTTCGACGGACTGGAGCAGGGCGCACTCGACCTCGTAGCCGTGCTCGGTCAGGTCGCGGCCGATGAGTTCGGCGGCGTCGCGGGTCGCGGCGTGCGTGACGATGCGCTGCGGGCGGCGGTCGGCGACCGCCGAGACCACGGCCGCTCCCCCGCCGCCGACGCGCACGACGTCCGGCTCGGGGAGGTTCTCCAGGACGTGCGGAGCGGTGCCCTGGACGATCTGCAGCTGGACCCCGAACGCACGGGCGTTGGACCCGGTGCGTTCGCAGGCCCGTGGGTCCCGGTCGACGGCGATGACGGCGGCCCCGGCCCGGGCGGCTTCCGTGGCGAAGGCGCCACTGCCGCAGCCGATGTCCCACACGAGGTCGCCGACGCGCGGGCCGAGCCGGGTGAGTTGGGCCGCCCGGAGCGGTTCCAGTTCCCCTTCGCCCATGAGGCCGCCGTAGGACTCGGCGGGCTGGGTCCAGCCGCGCGGTGCGGCGCCCGGGTCGCGGCCGGCGATCCACCCGCTGCCGTCGGCCGCGGTGCTGGTGCCGCCGATGACGATGACGATGTTCGGGTCGCGCCAGGTGTGGTCGGGGGCCTTGTCGGAGGTGACGACGGTGACCTGTTCGCGTTCGGTGCCGAGTTCCTCGCAGATGACGAAGGTGCGGTGGACGCCATCGAGGAGCAGGCCGAGTTCGGCGGGTCCGGCGCCCGGCGAGGTGAGGACGGCGACCTTGGTGTGGGCGCGGCACACATTCACCGCGCGTCGCAGGGTGCGGCGGTGTGCGACGACCACCTGTGCGTCGTCCCAGGGCATCCCGGCGCGGGCGAAGGCGGCGGCGACGGAGGAGACGGCGGGGACGACCTCGACCTCGAGGCCGAACTCCGGTGCGCGCAGGGTCCGTACGACTCCGAAGAACCCGGGGTCGCCGTCGGCGAGCACGACCGCGGTGCCACGGTGGCCGGCGATGCGGCGGGCGGCGAGGGCGACGCTGCCGAGGCGGATGCGCTCGGCGGTGGGCGGCACCTCGGGCAGCGCCAGGTGGTGGGCGGCGCCGGCCACCAGCGTGGCGGCGCTCAGGGCGGAGCGGGCCGCGGCGGTCAGGGGCGAGCCGTCCCAGCCGATCACCGTGACGCGGTCGGCCATCGTCGTCAGTCTCCAGGGGGTCTTGCGCAGGTCGGGCTCCGTGAGGGTACCTGGTGGCAGGTGCGGGCCCTCGAGCCCCCGGGTTCAGTTCCAGTCGGTGAAGGTCGTGAAACCACCGGTGTCGGCCAGCTGATCGCCCGCGCCGTCGAGGTCCTCGGGCAGCAGGCTCCAGACGATGTAGTCGGTGCGTACGTCGGCCCAGGTCCCGTCGTCGGCGCGGACGTGCGCTATGCAGGCGCCCCGCAGCACGCCCTCGCTGATGCAGCCGATCTTCTGGGCGACCTGCTGGGAGGCGGTGTTGTCGGCCGCCGTGCGCAGCTCGATGCGCTCCAACTTCTGGTCGCCGAACAGCCATTGGGCGGTGGCGAGCGCCGCCTCGGAGGCGTAGCCCTCGCCGCGGGCCCAGGGGGCGATGATGTACGACAACTCGGTGGAGCGGACGTGCCAGTTGGTCTTGGCGAGCTGGACGATGCCGACCAGGCGCTGGGTGAGGAACTCGGTGACGGCGAGGTCGAGTCCACGGCCCGACTCCCGCTCGGCGGGCGCGTACTCGGTGATCCAGCTGCGGGCCTGGTCCTCCGAGTAGGGCTGGGGCACGTCGGTCCAGGCGCCGACCTGCTCGTCGTTCATCATCGCGGCCAGTTCCCGCACATCGTCCTCGTCGAGGGGACGCAGCACCAACCGCTCCGTGCTGATGGAGATGTTGGGGAAGGTGCTAGTCATGCGCCGCTCCGTAACCTTCGGAAAACCTTCAGGGCCTGCGAACTGCCCAGCATGCAGCATGAAAGCAATGAACGGCACCACGGGGTCCACTCCTGGTGAGCGAGTGGACCCCGTGCGTGGCGATACGCGGTATACGCACCGTCAGAAGGACGCGACGACCGAGCCCTGGTACTTGTCCTCGATGAACTTCTTCACCTCGGGCGAGGTGAGGAGCTTCGCGAGCTTCTTCACCCGCGGGTCCTTCTCGTTGCCCTTCTTCACGGCGAGGAAGTTGCCGTACGGGTTGTTCTTCGCCGACTCCAGGACGAGGGCCTCTTCGGCGGGCTTGATCCCCGCGGAGATGGCGTAGTTGCCGTTGACGACCGCGGCGTCCACGTCCTCCAGGGAGCGTGCGGTCTGGGCCGCCTCGACCTCCTTGAACTTGAGGTTCTTCGGGTTCTTGGCGATGTCCTGCGGGGTCGCCTCGTTGCCCGCGCCGTCCTTGAGCGTGATGAGGCCGTTGGCGGCGAGCAGCTTCAGGGCGCGCGCCTCGTTCACGGCGTCGTTCGGGACGGCGATCGTCGCACCGCTCTTGAGCGCGTCGGCCTTCTTGACCTTGTGGGAGTAGAGGCCGAGCGGCTCCAGGTGGACCGTGACGACGGGCACGATGTGGGTGCCCCGCTTCTTGTTGAAGTCGTCCAGGTACGGCTGGTTCTGGAAGTAGTTGGCGTCCACCGAGCCGTCCTCGGTCGCGGTGTTCGGGACGATGTAGTCCTGGAACTCCTTGACCTCCAGGTCGAGTCCGGCCTTCTTCGCCAGGTTCTTCTTGACGAAGTTCAGGATCTCGGCGTGCGGGGTCGGGCTCGCGGCGACGACCAGCGGTCCGCTGTAGTCGGAGGAGGTCGAGGCCGAGTCCGTGCCCGAACCGCACGCGGTGAGCCCGAAGGTGAGGGCTCCGGCGGCGAGGACGGCGGTGGTGAGCTTTGCGGTGTTACGCACGAAAAGTGCCTTTCCTTATGGGTGCAGCGACCCCGCGGTTGGTGGTGCGGGGAGTCTGAGGGGGTGCTTACGCGGCCTGGTTGACGTCGGCGGGAGCCGGCTCCTCGGCCTTCAGCAGGCGCAGCTTCGGCGCCGGGCCGGAGCGGCCGCCGCGGCTGTGCAGGGAGCGGGCCGCGAAGTCGCCGGCGAACTGGATGACCGAGATGACGACCGCGAGGATCGCCACGGTGATCCACATGAGCTCGGTCTCGAAGCGCTGGTAGCCGTAGCGGATGGCGATGTCGCCGAGGCCTCCGGCGCCGACCGTGCCGGCCATGGCGGAGTAGCCGATGAGCGCGACGATCGTGGTGGTGGTGCTGGAGATCAGCGAGGGCAGCGACTCGGGTACGAGGACCTTGCGGACGATGGTCCAGGTGCTGCCGCCCATCGACTGCACGGCCTCGACCAGTCCGCCGTCCACTTCGCGGACAGCCGTCTCGACGAGGCGTGCGAAGAAGGGGATCGCCCCGATGGCGATCGGCACGATTGCGGCCTCGCGGCCGATGGTCGTCCCGGTGACCCAGCGCGTGAAGGTCGTCAGCGCCAACATCAGGATGATGAACGGCATCGACCGTGCGATGTTCACGATCTGCCCGATGACCTTGTTGGCGACGATGTTCTGCAGCAGTCCGCCCCGGTCCGTCAGGACGAGGAGGACGCCGAGCGGAAGTCCGCCGACGACGGCGATGAGCGTGGACCAGCCGACCATGTAGAGGGTGTCCCAACACGCCTGGGACAGCAGCGGCGACATCTCCGACCAGCTCACTTGACACCCTCCACAAGCAGAACGGGCTCCTGGCCCACGACATCGATCTGCAGGCCCTGTTCGCGCAGGAAGCCGATCGGCACGACGTTGTCCTCGTAGCGGCCGGGCAGTTCGATGCGCATACGGCCGACCTGGAGGCCGCCGACGGTGTCGATGGCGGCGCCGAGGATCGAGATGTCGATGTTGTAGGTGCGCGAGAGCTGGGAGATGACGGGCTGGGTGGCGGCCTCGCCCTGGAAGGTGACGTCGACGACGGTGCGGTCGGCGTCGGTGGCCTCGCCGCCCACGGGGAAGAGCGCGGCGGCCAGCTCGGAGCCGGGGGTCGCGAGCAGCTCGCTCACCGTGCCGGACTCGACGATGCGGCCCTGCTCCATGAGCGCGGCGGAGTCGCAGATCGACTTGACGACGTCCATCTCGTGCGTGATGAGCAGGACGGTCAGGCCCAGCTGCCGGTTCAGGTCGCGCAGCAGCTGGAGGATCGAGCGGGTGGTCTCCGGGTCGAGGGCGCTGGTGGCCTCGTCGGACAGGAGGACCTTGGGGTCGCCGGCCAGGGCGCGGGCGATGCCGACGCGCTGCTTCTGGCCGCCGGAGAGCTGGGCGGGGTAGGCCCTGGCCTTGTCGGCGAGCCCGACGAGGTCCAGCAGCTCCAGCGCCTTCCGCGAGCGCTCCTTGCCGGACTTGCCGAGGATCTCGAGCGGCAGCTCGACGTTGTCCTGGACGGTCCGCGAGGACAGCAGGTTGAAGTGCTGGAAGACCATGCCGATACGGCTGCGCGCCCGCCGCAGCTCCTTGCCGGCACGGGGCCCGCGCCCGGCGAGGGCCGTGAGGTCCTGCCCGGCGACGGTGACCGTCCCGGACGTCGGGCGCTCCAGCAGGTTGACGCAGCGGATGAGCGAGGACTTGCCGGCGCCGGACTGGCCGATGACGCCGTACACCTCGCCTTCGCGGACGTGCAGGTCGACACCGTCCAGGGCGGTGACCTCACGGCCGCGCGAGCGGTAGACCTTGGTCAGGCCTGATGTCGTGATCACAGGGGTGTTCCGTCACTGTCGAGTACGCGGGCGTGGGTGTGCCCTGGTACGAAAGGGAAAGTCATGCGCGGGCGGCTCGGTCACGTACGGCGTTCATGGCGTACGGACATGCCGCGGCAGCTCGCTTCGGGGCGCGAGGCTCAAGGGTGGTGCAGGGGCCCTCTAGAAGGCGCGCATTCGACACAGACAACGAGCACCGGGCGTCAGGGTCGCCTCGGTCGCAGAAGTGCGGCAGCTCGTCGTGGTCATGCGATCAGTAAATCAGACGTATTGAAGTGACCAAGAACCGCTGTCCGCATGCCGGACAGCGGTGGACAGTTTTCAGCCGCGGACGGAGATCTCCACTCCCCCGTCGGTGACCAGTGCGGACAGGGCCGAGAGGTCCTTGACGACCAGGTCCGCGTCGAGCTCGTGAGCATGGTGGGTTGTGGTCAATGCCACGGTGGTCATGCCGGCGGCGCGCCCGGCCGCGAGACCTGCGGGCGCGTCCTCGAAGACGATGCACCGGGCCGGGTCCACGCCCAGCTGCCGGGCGGCGAGGAGATAGGGCTCGGGGTCGGGCTTGCCGCGGGTGATGTCGTCGGCGGCGATCAGGGTCTTGGGCAGGATGCCGACGGCGTCGAGCCGGGCCTCGGCCAGCCGCCGGGTGGCCGAGGTGACGACGGCCCAGCGGTCGGCGGGCAGCGCGTCGAGGAAGTCCTTGGTGCCGGGCAGCAGGTGTACGCCCCCGTTGGGCACGTCCTCCACCTCCAGCTGCTCGATCCGCGCGACCGCCTCCGGCACGACCTCGGCGGGCAGCAGGTCGGCGGCTATCTCCACGGCCGGCCGCCCGTGCAGTTCGACCCGGCCGAAGTCCTCGGCGGTGAGGCCGTACTCCTGCGCCCACCGCGTCCAGCAGCGCTGCACGGAGTCGAGGGAGGAGACGAGGGTGCCGTCGTTGTCGAACAGAAGAGCCTGTGCCTGGAACATCATGGTCTAGACCCTACGGCGTACAGCGGGGGCGGCGGCATCGGGTCCTTTGGCCCGTAATAAGGTCGCGGCATGCTCAATGCCCTGACGCTGGCGACCGGTGTCGCAGCGCTCCTGCTCGCCGCCTGGTGCGGGTGGGCCGCCTATCGCGATCAGCCGACCAAGGACTGGCACTTCATCGGTATGGGCGTGGTGTCGCTGCTGGCCGTGGTGCAGCTGGTGATCGGGATCGTGCAGCTGGCGCGGGGCGAGAAGCCGGACCAGGGCACGACGATCTTCGTGGCGTATCTGCTGGGCGCCTTCGCGTGCATCCCGGCGGCGGGGTTCATGTCGCTGGCCGAGCGCACCCGGTGGGGCTCGGTGACGGTCGCCGCCGGCGGTGTGGTGCTGGCCGTGCTCGAGGTGCGGCTCTATGACATCTGGGGAGGCTGAGGTGGCCGTGGCGGAGGAGAAGCCGGCGAAGCCCGCGAGGACGCGGCTGATCAGCGGGCCGGGCATGCTGCTCGTCTGGTTCTACGGCGTGATGGTCGTCGGTGCGGTCTCGCGCTCCGTCTACCAGATCGCCACGGAGTTCGACCGCGCACCGCTGGCCTACTCCCTGTCCGCGATCGCGGGCGTGGTGTACGGCTTCATCACGTACACACTGGTCCGCGGCGGCGAGACGGCCCGCAAGGCGGCACAGGTCTGCTGCGCCGCCGAACTCGCGGGTGTCCTGATCGTCGGCACCTGGACCCTGGTCGAGCCCTCCGCCTTCCCGGACGCCACGGTGTGGTCGGACTACGGCATGGGGTACGTCTTCATCCCCGTACTGCTGCCGCTGTCCGCGCTCTACTGGCTCCGCAGGAACCGCACCGTCACGCAGTAGCCACGTACGCGCCGGCCGGCTTCTCCAGGACGATCATCGGTACCCCGTCGTCGCCCTGCGCCGTACCCACGGCCTGGTAGCCGACCCGGCGGTACAGGCGGAGGTTGCCCTCGCTGCGGTGGCCGGCCTCGAGACGGAACCGCGTGGCGCCGCGCTGCTCGGCGAGGGCCGATTCGGCCGCGCGCAGGAGCCGGGCGCCGATGCCGTGGCCCTGGAGGCGGGGGTGGACGCAGAGTTTGCCGATGGCGGCCGAGCCGTCCTCGGTGACCCGGCCGCGCACCGAGCCGACCACTTCTTCGCCGAGCCGAGCCACGAAGACGCAGTCCGCGGCCACCTCCTGACGGACCGAGTCCAGGGTCTGGACGAGCGGGTCGATGCGGTAGTTGCCGTACAGCGCCGCCTCGCTCTGGAAGCACAGGTACTGGAGCTTGAAGATCTGCTCTGCATCCTGCTCGGTCGCCACCGAGATGGTCACGCTCATGCCCATGTGCGCACGCCTCCCGCTCACCTGATCGCCAAGTTGTCCCTCACTCCTATCCCCGCGGTTCGCGGGCCGCAACCTCCGGCGCGAGCAAACGACGCAGACATCCCAGGCATCTGGAACGTTCCGGGCCGAGACTTCCCTGTGAGATACCCAACTCCCCCGCGATTTCCCGGTATGTCAGGTCTTTCGGGGAGAGCAGGGCCTCCATGAGGCTGGGGCAGCGGCCGGGCAGCCGGCGGACCGCGTCGCGCAGCGCCCGGCGCCGGGCCGCCGCGAGAGCGAGGAGTTCGGGGTCGCTGTCCACGTCCTCGACGGGTTCGATGCCGTACGGCCGTTCGAGACGGGTCGTACGGCGGGTGCGGCGCACCTCGGAGCGGACGGCTCGGCGCAGCCAGTCCTGCGGGTCGGGCGGCGGGCCGTCGGAGTCGAGGCGTTCCAGGAGGCGGAGCCAGACCGCCTGTTCCAGGTCGCCGGGCTCGGTACCGGAGGCATGCGCCTCCGCGGAGGCCTCGGCGGTGAGCAGTGGGCGCAGGGCGGCGACGAGGTCGTGCGTCATATGCGGCACGACGCGGCCGCCCGGGCACGAGGTTGCCCGGGCGGCCGACTGTCACCCCAACCGGGGCCGGTGGCTCAGCCGTTGACGAAGTCCTGGCGGGCCAGGACGCCGGTGTCGGCATTGTCGGTGAAGACACCGTCGATGCCGGTCGCGAAGTAGGTCCTGAAGGCGCCGAAGGGGTCGCCGTAGCCGTCCGCGTCGGTGCCCTTGCGGAAGTCCGCCGGCAGGAAGGGGTTCTCGTTGCGCATGGTGTACGGGTGCAGGATCAGGCCGACCTTGTGTGCGTCGGCGACGAGGGTGGTCGTCTTGTCGAGGCTGCCGTCCGCCTTCTTCGTGATGATCAGGTCGAGGGTCGGGCCGAGACCCTGCGCGTAACCGGCGATCTCCCTCAGGCCCTTCGGGGTGATCAGGTCGGCGACGGTGCGCGGGTCGCCCGCCTCGACGAAGTCCCAGGGGCGGGTGCTGGCCGCGGACAGCAGCACGACGAGGGGGTTGTCGACCAGGGTGTTCAGGCGCTGGATGCTGCTCGGCTCGAAGGACTGCAGGATGACCGGCGAGTCCCGCTTGTCCTTGCCGTACTTGTGCAGCAGCTTGGCGACCCGCTCCTCCAGGCCGAGGCCCAGCTTGCGGAAGTAGGTGGGGTGCTTGGTCTCGGGGTAGATCCAGACCTGCTTACCGCGCTTGCGGGTCTGCTCGTCCTGCCACCTCAGGACTTCCTCGAAGGTGGGGATCTCCCAGCGGCCGTTGTAGATCGTGTTGTGCGGGCGGTTGGCCGGGATGCGCTCGATCGCGCGCAGCGTCTTCAGCTCGGCGAGCGTGAAGTCCTCGGTGAACCAGCCGGTGGTGGAGACGCCGTCGAGGACCTTGGTGGTCTTGCGGTCGGCGAACTCCGGGTGGTCGGCCACGTTCGTCGTCCCGCCGATCTCCGGCTCGTGCCGGCAGACCAGATGACCGTCCTTGGTGGGCACCAGGTCGCCGGCCTCGACGATGTCGGCGCCCAGGTCGAGGGCGAGGTTGTACGAGCCGAAGGTGTGCTCCGGCCGGTAGCCGCTGGCGCCGCGGTGGCCGATGATCGTCGGCTTGGGCAGGCTCTTCAGGCCGCCGCCCCCGTGCCCGGCACCCGCGGCTCTCGCCGTACCGGACAGGCCGAGGACGGCTCCGCCCGCGCCCAGCACCGCCGCACCGAGGAGCGCGCGTCGCCCGGTGCCGCCTGTCTGCTCGTTCTCCTGCGTTCCCATGAGCGCCTCCCCTGACGTCGACTCCTTCGGATGCGGGCCGATCGTAGGTGCGTGGACATGACGGGTGGGAGACCTCGGCCGGAACACGTGGGTGACTCGGGATGTCGTATGGGAAAGCAGTTCTGACGAACCGTGGCGGAGCGCTGCGGCTCCCCCGTTCGGCGGCGCGACCTCGGTCACATCGTTCCGTCCCGGTTACCGGCAGGCAACGGGGCGTCACCCCAGGTGAACCCACGTCAACAGTGCGTAAGACCTCGGTGAACCCGATGTGCAAGACCCGGGAGACCGGGAGTATCGTCCTCACCTGCACAGACTCATACCGAAACCCTTGACATCGGAGGGCCCGTTGTCCCGCTTCGCGCTCATCAAGGCAGTGCTCGGACCGATCATGCGCCTGATGTTCCGCCCACGGGTGGAAGGCGCGGAGCACATCCCGGGCGACGGTCCGGTCATCCTGGCCGGCAACCACCTGACCTTCATCGACTCGATGATCCTGCCGCTCGTGTGCGACCGGCAGGTGTTCTTCATCGGCAAGGACGAGTACGTCACCGGCAAGAGCCTCAAGGGCCGCCTGATGGCCTGGTTCTTCACCGGCGTGGGCATGATCCCGGTCGACCGCGACGGCGGCCGGGGCGGGGTCGCCGCGCTGATGACCGGGCGGCGCGTGCTGGAGGAGGGGAAGGTCTTCGGGATCTACCCAGAGGGCACGCGGTCGCCCGACGGGCGGCTGTACCGGGGGCGTACCGGGATCGCGCGGCTGACCCTGATGACGGGGGCGCCGGTCGTTCCCTTCGCGATGATCGGCACGGACAAACTGCAGCCGGGCGGGGCGGGTATGCCCCGGCCCGGGCGGGTCACTGTTCGGTTCGGTGAGGCGATGGAGTTCTCCCGTTACGACGGGATGGACCGGGATCGGTATGTGCTGCGGGCGGTGACGGACTCCGTGATGGCGGAGGTCATGCGGCTGTCCGGCCAGGAGTACGTGGACATGTATGCGACCAAGGCCAAGGAAGCTGCGTAAGGGTTCGTTGTCGGGCGCGGATCAGTGGGGGTTGCTCGCGCCCACGCGGCGGAGCCGCACATCGACACGGCCCCGCGCCCCTCACTGCCTGCTGTCCAACCGTTGGTCGCGGAGCATGAACCATGCTGCCAGCGCCGTTGTCAGCAGGACGATTGCACCGACCGCCGACGCGATCGAGAGGCCGTTGACGAAGGCGTCTCGGGCCGAGGCGAGGAGTTCCTGACCCGCATCCGTCGGCATACCGGCCGCCGCCTCCACCGCGCCGCCCAGTGACTCGTGCGCCCCTGCCGGAGTGCCCGCCGGAGCGGTGAAGCCTCGGTAGACGCCCGTCACGATCGTGCCCAGGATGGCGATTCCGAGCGCCGCACCCAGTTCGTATGCCGTCTCCGATACGGCTGAGGCTGCGCCCGCCTGTTCCTTCGGTACGGAGGAGAGGATGACGTCGGCCGTCACCGTGAAGGAGAAGCCGGCGCCGACTCCGACGACCAGGAGCGCGGTGCCGAGGAGCGGGTAGCCCGTTGACCGGTCGATCAGGGTCAGGGCGGCCAGGGCGAGGCCCACCGCCGCCAGGCCGCCCGCGACCACCGCGCGGACCGAGAAGCGGCGTGCCACGCGCCCGGCGACGAGACCCGCCGCCACCGCGCCCACCGCTGCGGGCAGTTCGGCCAGACCCGCCTCGAACGGGCGCCTGCCCTGCACGAGTTGCAGATACTGGGAGAGGAAGAACACCAGCCCGGACAGGCCGAGGATGGTCAGCAGGTCGGCCAGGACCGCGGCGCTGAAGCCGCGGTTGCGGAACAGGCGCATGTCCAACAGGGGGGTGGGCAGCGTGAGTTGGCGGCGGACGAACCAGGCCAGGGCTGTGGCGCCCAGTGCGCCTGCGGCGAGCACCGGCCACTCGAAGCCGTGCGTCGCGGCCTCCTTGACCGCGTAGACGACGCCGATCACACCGACCAGCGACAGGACGACGCTGGTCAGGTCCCACGGACCCGGGTTCGGGTTGCGGGACTCGGGCAGCGTGCGGATGCCGACCAGGACCAGGACCGCCATCACCGGCAGGTTGATCAGGAAGACCGAGCCCCACCAGAAGTGCTCGAGGAGGAAACCGCCGGCGATCGGGCCGATCGCCGTGCCCGCGGAGGCCGTCGCGCCCCAGATGCCCACCGCGAGGCTGCGTTCGCGCGGGTCGTGGAAGAGATTGCGGATCAGGGCGAGGGTGGCCGGCATGAGGGTCGCGCCCGCGACGCCGAGCAGGGCGCGGGCCAGGATCATCAACTCCGGTGTCGTGGCGTAGGCGTTGAGGACCGATATCGCTCCGAACGCCGTGGCGCCGACCAGGAGGATGCGCTTGCGGCCTATGCGGTCGCCGAGGCTGCCCATCGAGACGAGCAGTCCGGCGATGACGAAGGAGTAGACGTCGCCGATCCACAGGAGTTGCGTGCCGGAGGGCTTCAGGTCCTCGCTGATGTAGGGGGTCGCGAGACCGAGGACGGTCGCGTCGACGGCCACCAGCAGCACGGCGAGCACGAGGACGGACAGCGCGAGCCAGCGGCCGGGGCGCTTCACCGCCTCGGTCGTGGTGGCCGGCTGCAGGGTGCTGGTCATGCTTCCTCTCTCCGTAGTGCGCCGCCGAGCAGCAGCTCGGCGGTCATGTGGGTGAAGTCCTTGGGGGCGCCCTTGCCGCTCTGCACCATCCAGGCGCCGGAGGCCAGCAGTCCGAACAGCGCCTCGGTGAGCCAGGCGGGCGTGAGGTCGATGCGGAACTCGCCGCTCTGCTGACCGCGCCGGAACAGGGCGGTGATGCGGTCGTCGATCCGGGACCAGCCGACGTTCTGTTCCTCGCCCTCGAACAGCTGGTTCTCGGTGTAGAGGAAGGCGAGCAGGCCGGCGGCGGGTTCGATCTCGCGGACGAGCCGTCGCACGGCGTCGCCGGCGGGGCCCTCGTCCAGGCGCGACGCGTCCAGCGCCGCCTCGCACTCGGCGATGCCGAGCGACTCCAGCGCCCGTACCAGCGCGTCGCGGCCCGCGAAGTGGCGGTGCAGTGTGGCCCGGCTGATTCCGGCCGCCTTGGCGACCTCGTCCATCGTCGCGGTGGATCTGCGGGTCAGCAGTGCTGCGGCGGCGCGCAGCATGTGGTCACGATCGACAGCCATGAGACAACCATAGCCCAAGTGAGACGTCAGTGTCTCATCATGGGCATGCGCGTCTCATGGGCGGATGGGTCGTGCCGGTTGCCTCAGTGCCAGGGCAAGCGGGCGCGCGTCTCCCAGTACGCCTGCGGGTCCTCGACGAGTGCGGCCAGGCGGGTCAGCTGGTCCTCGTCCAGGTCCACGACCGCCGCGTGCAGGTTGGACGCCAGCTGGTTGATCGTCGCGGCGCCGGAGAGGACGACGCCTGCCCAGGGTTGGCGCAGGATCAGGGCCAGGGCTACGGCGTCGCAGCCGAGGGACGTCTCGGCGGCCACGGCCTTCAGGGCTTCCGGGGCGTGCGGGGCCGCGAGACGGCCGTTGGCCATGGCCTCCTTGACGATCACCGTGAGGCCGGCGTCGTGGGCCTCGGCGAGGGCGGGGGCGGCCGAGGTCTCCAGGGCGTTGTACGTCGACTGGACGGTACGGAAGAGGGGTTCGCCGTCGACCGTCACGGCGAGGGCGGCGCGGATCGCTTCCGCCTGCGCCGGGCCGCTGGTGGAGAAGCCGATGGTGGTGCCCTGGGCGGCGGCCTCCGCCAGCCTGGCGTGGAGTTCCTTGTCGGTGAGGGCCGGGCTGTCCGGGGTCACCGAGTGGATCTGGTAGAGGTCTAGGTGGTCGCCGAGCAGGTCGGCGGTCTCGGCGCGCTGGCGTTCGTACGTCTGGACGCTGTGGTCCTTGACCTCGTGCGTCTCGGCGTCCGCCGTCCAGCCGGCGGTGTAGGTGTAGCCCCATTTGCTGCCTACGACGATGTCGTCGAGGTCGGGGCGGGTGTTCAGCCAGTCGGCGAGGAACTCCTCGCTGCGGCCGTAGGAGCGGGCCGCGTCGAAGTAGCGGATGCCCTGGGCGTAGGCGGCGTCGAGGAGTTCGTGGGTCCGGGTGCGCAGCGCGTCGACGGTGCGGGCCTCCGGGAGGTCCTCTTCACGGCCGAGGTTGATGTAGCCGGGGCGGCCGACTGCGGCGAGGCCCAGTCCGATGTGGCAGGTGGGGGTTGTTGCTGATGCCAGGCGGGCGAAGGGCATCGCGGGCTCCGTTCGGTCGGGTCCGGTACGGCTCCTGACCAACGTAACCCGTGATGACCTTCGCCTCAGAGCTCCGTCAGGGCACTACTTCTTCCTGGCCGTCGCCCACTCGTGCTGGGCCGCCACGTCCTGCTTCACCTCTGCCAGCTGGATCGCCACCGCGCTCGGGGCAGTGCCGCCCCGGCCGTTGCGGGCGGCCAGGGCGCCCGGGACGTTCAGGACCGCGCGGACCTCGGGGGTCAAGTGGGCGGAGATCTTGGCGAACTGCTCGTCCGTCAGCTCGTCCAGTTCCTTGCCCTCGGCCTCGGCGACCTTCACGCACTCGCCGGCGACCTCATGGGCGACGCGGAACGGGACGCCCTGCTTGACCAGCCACTCGGCGATGTCGGTGGCGAGGGAGAAGCCGGCCGGGGCCAGTTCCTCCATGCGCTCGCGGTGCACGGTGAGCGTCGCCATCATGCCGGTGAAGGCCGGGAGCAGGAGCTCCAGCTGGTCGATGGAGTCGAAGACCGGCTCCTTGTCCTCCTGGAGGTCGCGGTTGTACGCGAGCGGGAGGGCCTTGAGCGTGGCCATCAGGCCGGTCAGGTTGCCGATCAGACGGCCGGACTTGCCGCGCGCCAGCTCCGCGATGTCCGGGTTCTTCTTCTGCGGCATGATCGACGAGCCGGTGGAGAACGCGTCGTGCAGAGTCACGAAGGAGAACTCCTTCGTGTTCCAGATGATGATCTCCTCGGCGATCCGGGAGATGTCGACCCCGATCATCGCCGTGATGAAGACGAACTCCGCCACGAAGTCACGGGACGCCGTGCCGTCGATGGAGTTGCCGACGCTGCCGTGCTCGAAGCCGAGATCCTTCGCCACCGCCTCCGGGTCCAGGCCGAGGGAGGAGCCCGCGAGGGCGCCCGAGCCGTACGGCGAGACCGCCGTCCGCTCGTCCCACTGGCGCAGGCGCTCCGCGTCCCGGGAGAGGGACTGCACATGTGCGAGGACGTGGTGGGCGAACAGGACCGGCTGGGCGTGCTGGAGATGGGTGCGGCCGGGCATCGCCACGTTCGGGTGGGCCTCGGCCAGGCCGATCAGGGCGTCCTGGAGGTCGGCGATCAGGCCGCCGATGGTGCGGGCGTGGTCGCGCAGGCACATGCGGAAGAGGGTGGCGACCTGGTCGTTGCGGGAGCGGCCGGCGCGGAGTTTGCCGCCGAGGTCCGGGCCGAGGCGCTCCAGGAGGCCGCGCTCCAGGGCGGTGTGGACGTCCTCGTCGGCGATCGTGCCGACGAACTCGCCCGACGCCACGTCCGCCTCGAGCTGGTCGAGGCCCGCGATCATCCGGGCCAGTTCGTCGTCCGTGAGCAGGCCCGCCTTGTTCAGCACGCGCGCGTGTGCACGCGAGCCGGCGATGTCGTACGGCGCCAGCCGCCAGTCGAAGTGGACGGACGCGGACAGCTTCGCCAGGGCCTCGGAGGGGCCGTCGGCGAACCGGGCGCCCCAGAGCCGGACGTCACCGCTGTTGCTGCTCACTTGCGTTGCTCCTAGGGAGGGTGGGTCAGTGTTGGGCCAGGTCGCGCTGGGCGGCCATCTTCGACGACAGACTGTAGATGTCGATGAAGCCCTTGGCCGCGGCCTGGTCGAAGGTGTCACCAGTGTCGTACGTCGCGAGGTTGAAGTCGTAGAGCGACGTGTCGGAGCGGCGGCCCGTCACGACCGCGCGGCCGCCGTGCAGGGTCATCCGGATGTCGCCGTTGACGTGCTGGTTCGCCTCGTCGATGAAGCCGTCCAGGGCGCGCTTGAGCGGGGAGAACCACTGGCCGTCGTAGACGAGTTCGCCCCAGCGCTGCTCCACCTGCCGCTTGTAGCGGGCGAGTTCGCGCTCGACGGTGACGTTCTCCAGCTCCTGGTGGGCCGTGATGAGGGCGATCGCGCCCGGGGCCTCGTACACCTCGCGGGACTTGATGCCGACGAGGCGGTCCTCGACCATGTCGATCCGGCCGATGCCCTGGGCGCCGGCGCGCTCGTTGAGCTGCTGGATCGCCTGCAGGACGGTGACGGGCCTGCCGTCGATCGCGACCGGGACGCCCCGCTCGAAGGTGATGATCACCTCGTCGGCCTCGCGGGCGAGGGCCGGGTTCTGCGTGTACTCGTAGATGTCCTCGATCGGTGCGTTCCAGATGTCCTCCAGGAAGCCCGTCTCGACCGCGCGTCCGAAGACGTTCTGGTCGATGGAGTACGGGGACTTCTTGGTGGTCGCGATCGGGAGCTGCTTGGCCTCGCAGAAGGCGATCGCCTTGTCGCGGGTCATCGCGTAGTCGCGGACCGGGGCGATGCACTTCAGACCGGGGGCGAGGGCGACGATGCCGGCCTCGAAGCGGACCTGGTCGTTGCCCTTGCCGGTGCAGCCGTGGGCGACGGTGGTGGCGCCGTGCTTCTGCGCGGCGGCGACCAGGTGCTTGACGATCGTCGGGCGGGAGAGCGCGGAGACCAGCGGGTAGCGGTCCATGTAGAGGGCGTTGGCCTTGATCGCCGGGAGGCAGTACTCCTCGGCGAACTCGTCCTTGGCGTCGGCGACTTCGGCCTCGACCGCGCCGCAGGCGAGGGCGCGCTTGCGGATGACGTCCAGGTCCTCGCCGCCCTGGCCGACGTCCACCGCGACGGCGATGACCTCGGCGCCCGTCTCCTCGGCGATCCAGCCGATGGCGACGGAGGTGTCCAGACCGCCTGAGTAGGCGAGTACGACGCGCTCGGTCACGGGATTCTCCTCAGCACTGCATTCACTGACATGCATGAGTATGCAAGGCTCTGCATGATTCGTCAATCTCGGGGGCGCTTGAACACCCGCAACCGCTTTCCCGTACCTCACGCCGAACGCAGGCGCCGCGTTTGTACACACCAGCCACACAGCAGTGACACACCTGTCACCCCAGACCCGAGTGAGGCATCCGCATGTCCAGGGCTCTTCCGAAGTACAACAAGCGTCGCGTCGTGATCATCGGCGGCGCTGCCGCGGTGGCGCTGTCCGGGGCGATCATCGCCGGTACCGCCCTCGCCGGGACGCCGTCCAAGAGCAGCGGCAACAACGCGCGGACCCTGGCCGCGTCCCCCGGCACCATCACCTGCCCGGACGTCGCCCCGAAGCTCCCCGCGATCCCGGCCTCCGCCCAGGCCGAGGTCACCCGCAACCTGACCCTCCTGCAGACCCAGATCGACGAGGCCAACAAGCGCCTGGTCGACACGGTGGGCCAGGGCGGGCCGAACTTCGTGAACAACGCCATCCTGGGCCCCCTCAAGGACAAGCGCGTCGCAACGATCAACCGCATCGCCACCGCGATCGGCCGTACGGCGGCGAAGCCGACCGGGCTGGACTCGCTGGCGCCGTGCACGCTGAACGCGGGAGGCACCAACTCGGGCAGCACCGGTACAGGCAACGCGGGCAACGGCGGCTCCGGTGCCGCGAGCTCCGCCACGCCCAGCGCGTCCGCCTCCACGGCGGCCGGCAGCGACGCCTCCGCGGTCGGCACGATCACCTGCCCGGACGTCGCCTCGAAGCTCCCCGCGATCCCGGCCTCCGCCCAGGCCGAGGTCACCCGCAACCTGACGCTCCTGCAGACCCAGATCGACGAGGCGAACAAGCGGCTGCAGTCGACGGTCGGTCAGGGCGGCCCGAACTTCGTGAACAACGCGATCCTCGGCCCGCTGGCGGACAAGCGGAAGTCAACCGTCGACCGCATCGCCATCGCGATCGGCCGTACCTCGACCAAGCCGACCGGCCTGGATTCCCTGGCCGCCTGCACGCTCACCAAGTGACGTGACAGGCGCTGTGGCCGCCCCGATGCAGCGCCGGCCGGGGCGGCCACGGCCGGAGTCCGGCGACCTCCCCGGCAACCGGATCCCGCAATTCCTTAGACAGGCGAAAGGCTTGCGCGCATAATCATTAGACGTGGGAAAGACTTATGAGCGCATAGACGGCAGACTGCGTACGTTCATCGAGGCGCAGCCCCTCTTCTTCACCGCGACCGCTCCCCTGTCGGGCGACGGCACGGTCAACCTCTCCCCCAAGGGCCTCAAGGGCTCCTTCGTGGTGCTCGACGAACTCACCCTGGCCTACCTGGACTTCGCCGGATCCAACGCGGAGACGATCGCGCACCTGCGCGAGAACGGCCGGATCACGCTGATGTGGTGCGCGTTCCAGGGGCCGCCGAACATCGTGCGGGTGCACGGCCGCGGGGAGGCCGTCTTCCGGGACGACCCCCGCTTCAAGGAACTGCTCGGCCGCTTCCCGGACATCGATCCCGCCCTGCACGGCCTGCGCGCGATCATCGTCGTGACGGCCGAACTCGTCCGCGACTCCTGCGGTTACGCGGTTCCCTTCATGACCTACGACGAGGACCGCGATCTGCACGGCAAGCGGTTCGCGCGCGAGGACGACGTGTCGCTCAGCGAGTACTTCACGAAGAAGGAGCACATCGCCACGAGCCTGGATGGACTACCCGGGCTGCCGTTGCCGCTTCCGCCGTCTACGGTCTGAGCCATGCGATCCGCTCTCGCCGCCGGCGCGCTGGTGTGCGCGTCTCTGCTCGTGCTCGGTGCCGTGCCGGCCGCGTCGGCCGCGAGCCCGCCCCTTCCCGCGCGCATGGCCGACACGGGTGGCGGCACGCAGCTGATCACCGCGGTCGCCCCGAGGGCGAGCTCGACGACCGGCACCGTCACCTGGTGGGACCTGCGTCACGGCCACTGGGTGAAGGCCGGTTCCGCGTCCGCCCGGTTCGGGGCGAAGGGGCTCGTCGAGGGTGTCTCCCGCAAACAGAGCACGAACACCACACCGACCGGCCTGTACGACCTGCCGTACGCCTTCGGCATCGAGCCCGCGCCCGCCGGGACCCTCTACAAGTACCGTCCCGTGCACCAGAGTTCATGGTGGTGCGAGGACAACGCCTCCCGCTCCTACAACCGTTGGACCGAGCCCCGGCCGGCCGACTGCCGCGCGTCCGAGTCGGAGCACCTGGTCTCGTACGAGACGCAGTACGCGTACGCGCTTGTCATCGGGTTCAACTACCACCAGCGGGTACGGGGTCGGGGCGCCGGCATCTTCCTGCACGTCAACGGGCGTGGGGCCACGGCTGGTTGTGTGTCCGTGCCGAGCGATGCGATGCGGGAGATTCTCCGCTGGGTCCGTCCTTGGAGCGAGCCGCACATCGCCATCGGGACGACGGACGGGAGCACGGCGATCACTCGCTACTGAGTCGTACGGTGAAGGTGGTCGACCCCGGCCCGCTCTCCAGCCCCACGCTGCCGCCGTGCGCCTCCGTCACCGCCGCCACGATCGACAGGCCGAGGCCCGCTCCACCGCCGGGGGCGTCCGTGCGACGGCGGTGTTCGGCTCGGGTGAAGCGTTCGAAGACGCCTGGCTGGATGTCCTCGGGAACGCCCGGTCCGTCGTCGTGGACCTTGAGGACGGCGGTGGGCCCGCGGGATTCCAGGGTCACCGTGACCTTGGTGCCGACCGGCGTGTGCACGCGCGCGTTGGCCAGCAGGTTGGCCAGGACCTGGTGGAGACGGTGTTCGTCGCCCGTGACCGTGACCGGTTCCTCCGGGAGTTCCAGGGTCCAGCGGTGGTCGGGGCCCGTGGCGCGGGCGTCGGTGACGGCGTCGAGGACCAGGCGGGTCAGGTCGACGGGGAGGCGTTCGAGCGGACGGCCCGCGTCCAGGCGGGCCAGGAGGAGGAGGTCGTCGACCATTGCGCCCATGCGGGACGATTCGGCCGCGATGCGTTCCAGGGCGCGGGTGACCTCCGGGGGGACCGGGCCCGGGTGCAGCAACGCCAGTTCCGCATGGCCGCGGACCGAGGCGACCGGTGTGCGCAGTTCGTGGCTGGCGTCGGCGGCGAAGCTGCGCAGGCGCTCCTCGCTGGCGTGCCGTTTCGTCAGCGCGTCCTCGACGTGGCCCAGCATGCGGTTGAAGGCGCCCGCGACCCGGCCCACCTCACTGCGCGGGTCGGTCTCGGGGGCCCGCGGCGGCAGGGCCACCTCGCCGCTGGCCAGCGGGAGTTCGCTGACGCGGGTGGCGGTCGCCGCGACCCGGCTCAGTGGCCGGAGGGACCAGCGCACCCACAGGGCGCCCGCGACCCCGGCGAGGGTGAGGGCCGCGCCGAAGACGATCCCGGCGACCAGTTCAAGGCGGTGGACCGTGGCTTCCACGGGCTCCAGGGGCAGGCCGGTGATCAGGACGTCGCCGTCGAGGCCCTTGGACGCGAGGACCCGGTAGTCGCACAGGGCGGAGATGTCGACGCTGTGGCCCCGGCCGTCGACCGGGACCGCGGCGAGCCGCTTGTTGTCCCTGGCGGTCAGGGTGACGTCGACGACGCCCGTGGGCCGGACGACCGCCGCGTTGGTGGCCGTACCGTCCACCAGACGGGCGCCGAAGGTGCCGGTGGCCTGTCTGCGGTCGTCGCCCCGCTCGTCGCCGTCGTGGTCGTTCGGCAGCTTGCCGCCGTGTTCCAGGCTCGCGGCGAAACGGGGGCCGACCTCGCCGAGCTGTTGGTCGAGGCGGCTGGTCAGGAAGCCGTTCAGCTCGATCACGGCAGCCACGCCCACCGCGGCACAGCTGACCGCCAGCAGTACCACCAGGCCCACGGTGAGACGGGCCCGTAGCGTTCGCGGGCGCGGCAGGCGCCGTAGCAGACTCATGGGGTCACCGGCTTGAGGACGTACCCGGCGCCCCGCACCGTGTGGATCATCGGCTCCCGGCCCGCGTCCACCTTCTTGCGCAGGTAGGAGATGTACAGCTCGACCACGTGGGCGCGACCGCCGAAGTCGTAGGACCAGACGCGGTCGAGGATCTGTGTCTTGCTGAGCACGCGGCGCGGATTGCGCATCAGGAAGCGCAGGAGTTCGAACTCGGTGGGCGACAGCTCGATCAGCTCGCCCGCCCGCGTCACCTCGCGGGCCTCCTCGTCCATGACCAGGTCGCCAACCGTCAGCCGGGGGCCCTCCTCCAGCTGGCGGGCCATGCCGGCGCGGCGCAGCAGGCCGCGGACCCGGGCGACGACCTCCTCCAGGCTGAAGGGCTTGGTGACGTAGTCGTCGCCGCCCGCCGTGATGCCGGCGATGCGGTCCTCGACGGCGTCCCGAGCGGTGAGGAAGAGGACGCAGACGTCCGGTTTCACGGTGTGCAGGGAGCGCAGGACCGCGAAGCCGTCGGTGTCCGGGAGCATCACGTCCAGGACGACCGCGTCCGGCATCAGCTCCCGGGCCTCGGCGAGCGCGGAGGCGCCGTCGCCGGCCGAGCGGACCTGCCAGCCCTCGTAGCGCAGGGCGCCGGACAGCACCTCGGCGAGGTCCGGGTCGTCGTCGACGACAAGGACGCGCAGCGGGGTGCCGTCGGGACGGGTGAGGGCGGGACGGCCGGAGCGGGTGGTGTTCATCGCCCTACCAGGATCACCCCTGTGGGGGGCGGCAGGCGGCGCACGAAGCTCTGAGTTTCCTCTGAGTGGGCTCGGTGCCGTCCGCTTCAGAGGGGCTTGAGAAGTTACGGCGGCACAGTGGCGTCCGGTACAGGCGAAAGGACGCACACATGACCACCGTGTACGAGCGACGGACGACGCCGGCCGTGGCGCCGGCCGCGCGGCGCTCCCCCGCGGGCGCCGTGCTCGCGCTGGTGTGGGCCGGGGCCGCGGCCGTGGTCGCCCTCTGGTGGGCGGACACCGGGTCGGTGGTCGGCAGCGCGGGCTGGCTGACCGGGGCAGGGCGGATCGCCGGGCTGTTGTGCGGGTACGCCTGCGCGGTGCTCGTCGGGCTGATGGCGCGGGTGCCGCTGCTGGAGCGGCGGGTCGGCTCCGACCGGGTGGCCCGCTGGCACGCGATGGCCGGCCGCTACACGGTCTGCCTGCTCGTCGCGCACATCGGGCTGATCCTCGCCGGGTACGCCGCCCAGGACCGCGCCTCGCTCTGGCACGAGACGGTGACGGTGGTCCTGGACTACCCCGAGATGCTCAAGGCCACGGCCGGAACCGTCATCCTGTTCGCGGTCGGCATCACCTCCGCGCGTGCCGTGCGCCGCCGTACCACCTACGAGTTCTGGTACTACGTCCACCTCCTCACGTACGCCGCCGTGTTCCTCGCCTTCGGCCACCAACTGGCCCTGGGCAACGAGTTCAACGGCCACACCGGGGCCACGGCCGCCTGGTACGCGCTGTACCTCGGCGTCGCCGCCCTGGTGGTGTGGTTCCGGGTCCTCGTGCCGGTGCGGCTGAACCTGCGGCACCGGCTGCGGGTGGAGTCGGTGCACAAGGAGGCGCCGGGCGTGTACTCCGTCGTCGTACGGGGACGGCGGCTGGACGAACTGGGCGCGCGGGCGGGGCAGTTCTTCCGCTGGCGGTTCTTCGGCGAGGGCATGGGCTGGACCTCGACGCCTTACTCGCTGTCCGCCCCGCCCCGTCAGGACCTGATGCGGATCACCGTCAAGGCGCTCGGCGACCACAGCGCGGCCGTCGCCCTGCTGCGGCCGGGCACACGGGTGTGGGCGGAGGGGCCGTACGGCTCGCTGACCCAGGACCGGCAGACCGCGCCCAGGTCCCTGCTCATCGCGGGCGGCGTCGGCATCACCCCGCTGCGGGCCCTGTTCGAGACGCTGCCCGGCGAGGTCACCCTGCTCTACCGGGCCCGTACGGCCGAAGACCTCGCCCTGGGCGGGGAGTTGGAGGCCGTAGCGCGGTGGCGGGGCGCGAAGGTGCTGTACGCGCTCAACGGCCCGGACGGCCGGCGTCCCAGCCTGACCGCCCAGTCCCTTCGTGCGACCTTCCCCGACCTCGCCGACCACGACGTATACATATGCGGCCCGCACGGCTTCGCCCGCGATCTGTACGTGCAGCTGCGCACCGCCGGTGTGCCGGACCGCCGTATCCACCACGAGTCGTTCGAGCTGTGAGGCCGTAGAAGTGCACGCGTTGAAGAAGAACCGCCCCCTGCGCCGCATCGTGCTGGCAAGTGCCGCGACCGTCTCCGGGATGGTGCTGTTGCTGTCGCTGAAGCCGCATTCGTCGCCGGAGACCGCGCTGGCGGTGCCCGCGCCCTCCAGCAGCTCCAGTACGGGCACGTCCGGCGGCTCCACCTCCGGCACGAAGACCGTCACCGGCGACACGATCCAGACCCGCTGGGGTCCCGTCCAGGTCCGGATCACCCTCAAGAGCGGAAAGCTCACCGAGGTGACGGCCCTGCAGTATCCGACGGACAACCCACGCGACCAGGAGATCAACAGCTACGCGCTGCCCCGGCTGCGCAGCGAGGCCCTCCAGGCCCAGAGCGCGAGCATCGACACCGTCTCGGGTGCCACGTACACAAGCGACGGTTACCGCCAGTCACTCCAGTCCGCACTGGACTCGGCACGCGGCTGAACGCACCGGCGTCGCGGCACGTATCTCTGGGCCAAGGGACCACGCCACCCCCCTTGCCCCCGCCCCGGAGGAACAGTGACCACCACGCTCGCAGGCGGCCGCGCCGCCCGCCGCCAGACGATGCGCCGCATCCGCCCGCGCCGCTCCCCGGCGACCGTCCTGCTGCTCGCGGTATTCGCGGGCGCGGTCGGCGTGCTGTGGCTGTGGTGGCACAACACGCCGTCCATCGCCGACAACAACGGAAAGATCCTCAACGCGGGCCGGATCACAGGTCTGTTGGCCGGCTACCTGATGGCACTGGTCGTGCTGCAGATGGCTCGGGTGCCCGCACTCGAACGGCGCGTCGGCTCCGACCGGGCGGCCCGCTGGCACGCGATGAGCGGGCGCTACACGCTCTGCCTCATCGTCGCGCACATCTTCCTCACCATGTGGGGCTACGCGCTGCAGGCGGGCAAGTCGCTCGGCGACATCGTCCAGCAGACGATCGACTCCATCAACCAGCTGCCGGACATGGGCAAGGCGGCCATCGGCACCGGTCTGTTCGTGCTGATCGGGCTGACCTCGATCGGGCCGGTCCGCCGCCGGATTCCGTACGACACCTGGTACCACGTCCACCTGCTCACGTACGCGGCCGTGTTCCTGACGTTCTGGCACCAGATCACCACCGGCAACGACTTCGCCGTCGAGCCGACCGCGAAGACCTTCTGGTACGCGCTGTACGGGTCGGTCACCGCGCTCGTCGTCTGGTACCGCATCCTGACCCCGATCCGGCTGAACATGCGGCACCGCATGCGCGTCGAGGCGGTCATCGAGGAGACGCCGGGCATCGTCTCGGTGCTCATCGGCGGGCGGAAGCTGCACCGGATGGGCGCGCAGGCGGGGCAGTTCTTCCGGTGGCGGTTCCTCGCGCCGGGCATGCGGTTCTCCTCCCACCCGTACTCGCTGTCGGCGGCGCCCCGCCCCGACATGCTGCGGATCACCGTGAAGGCGATCGGCGACCACAGCGCCCGGCTGCGCGAGCTGACGCCGGGCACCAAGGTGTGGGCCGAGGGCCCGTACGGGGCGATGACCGCGCAGCGGCGCAGTCGCGGCAAGGTGCTGCTGGTCGCGGGCGGTGTCGGCATCACGCCGATGCGGGCGCTGTTCGAGACGCTGCCCGGCGCGTCCGGCGACATCACGCTCCTGTACCGGGCCAACACCACGCAGGACCTGGCCCTGTGGGACGAGCTCGCCGCCATCGCCGACGACCGCGGCGCCCGGCTGATGTACGCGGTCAACAGCCCGGACGGGGAGCGCCCGGACATCTCGGCGGACCGGCTGCGGCAGAAGCTGCCGGACATCGAACAGCACGACGTCTTCATGTGCGGCCCGGCCGGGTTCGCGCAGACCGTCTACGAAGCACTGCGCGGCGCGGGAGTGCCCGCCCGCCGCATCCATCACGAGTCGTTCGAGATGTGAGCGACGGGACTTCAGGAGCTTAGGAAGCGATGAGGAAGAGTCACCCCATCCGGCGAGTCGTGCTGGCCACCGCCGCGACCGTGTCCGGCGTCGTACTGATGCTGTCGCTGAAGCCGGCGTCCGACCCGAACGCCGAGGCCGCCGGCGCGACCCCGCAGCAGACCGCGGGCGCGCAGGAGTCGCCGCAGGGCGGTGCCTCGGCAACCGGTTCAGGCAACGGCACGGTCGACGGCAACGTGGCCCAGACCCAGTACGGCAACGTCCAGGTACGCCTGACCGTCGCGGGCGGCAAGATCACCAAGGCCGAGGCGATCCAGGCACCCAAGGGCGGCACCAGCGACCAGAAGACCGCCCTGTCCATCCCCAAGCTCACCCAGGAGACGGTCGCCGCGCAGAGCGCGCAGATCGACTCGGTGTCCGGAGCTACGTACACGAGCAACGGCTACAAGCAGTCGCTGCAGTCCGCGATCGACAAGATGAAGGCGAGCGCGGGCTCCTCGCAGAGCGGCGCCGGTCCTTCCCAGGGCAGCGGCGGGGGCTCGGGTTCCGGGTCCGGTGCCGCCCAGGCCAAGACCGTGACCGGCAAGGTGGCACAGACCCAGTACGGGCCGGTCCAGGTCCGGATCACCGTCGCGGACGGCAAGATCACCAAGGCCGAGGCCGTGCAGGCGCCCAAGGGCGGGCTCAGCGACCAGAAGACGGCGATGGCCATCCCCAAGCTCAACCAGGAGGCGGTGGCGGCCGGCAGCGCGAAGATCGACGCGGTGTCGGGTGCCACGTACACGAGCAGCGGCTACACGCAGTCGCTGCAGTCGGCGCTGGACCAGGCCGGTGGCTGAGTCGGTGGCGGAGAGGGCGGAAGCTCCCGCCGCGGTGCGTCATGCGGAGGAGGTCATGGGGACCGTCTTCTCCTTCGACGTCCGCGGCGGGGAGCCCGGTGCGGTGCAGGCGGCACTGGAGGAGGCGGTCGCCGGACTGCACCGGGTGAACGAGGTGTTCAGCACCTACCGCGAAGAGAGCCAGGTCTCCCGCCTGGCGCGCGGTGAGCTGAGCGTCGAGGAGTGCGATCCCGAGGTCGCCGAGGTGCTCCGACTGGGCGCCGAGGCGGAGCGGGTGAGCGACGGCTGGTTCAGCATGCGGTACGAGGGCCGTCTCGACCCGACCGGGATCGTCAAGGGCTGGGCCGCGGAACGGGCCGCCCGGCAGCTGGCGGCGACTCCCGGGGTGAGCGGCGTGAGCATGAACGGCGGCGGTGACGTCCAGCTGCTCGGCGCGCCCGAGCCGCACCGGCCCTGGCGGGTCGGGGTGGCGGACCCGCTGCGTCCGGGCGGGCTCGCGGCGGTCGTCTCGGCGGCGGGCGCGGACGAGTTGGCGGTGGCCACGTCCGGCACCGCCGAGCGCGGCGCGCACATCGTCGACCCGCGCACGGGCCGGTCCGCGGTGACCGACCTGGTGGCGGTCACGGTCGTGGCCCCGAAGCTGACCTGGGCGGACTGCTGGGCCACGGCGGCCTTCGCGATGGGCTCGCGGGACGGGCTGCGCTGGCTGGAGTCCCTGCCCGACGTGGAGGCGCTGCTGATCACGGCGGGCGACGAGGTGCGCTGCACGGGCGGGCTGGCGGCGCGCCTGGGCTGAGCCCGGGTGGAACCCCCATGCGAGTCCGGGGCGTCACGGGAAACCATCCCGTGCGCCCCGGACTCGTACGTGTCAGTGGCCGTTCTGGGCGAGTCGCAGCAGATGCTCGGCCAGTGCCTGCCCGCCCGTCGGATTCCGGCTGATCAGCAGCAACGTGTCGTCGCCCGCGATCGTGCCGAGGATGTCGTGCAGTTCGGCCTGGTCGATGGCGGACGCCAGGAACTGCGCGGCACCCGGCGGCGTCCGCAGCACCACGAGGTTCGCGGACGCCTCGGCCGAGATCAGCAGCTCCTGGGACAGCCGCCGCATCCGCTCTTCCTTGGCGGACTCCCCCAACGGTGCCCGGGGGGTGCGGAAACCCCCCTCGCTCGGCACCGCGTAGATCAGGTCGCCGTCGTTGTTGCGGATCTTCACCGCGTTCAGCTCGTCGAGATCCCGGCTGAGCGTCGCCTGCGTGACGTTCAAGCCGTCGTCCGCAAGCAGCTTCGCCAACTGACTCTGGGAGCGCACCGGTTGCCGGTTGAGGATGTCCACGATCCGGCGGTGGCGTGCGGTGCGGGTCTGCGGCACGGCAGGCCCGGCGTGCTGTGCGTCGTCCTGCGCCTGACTCATCGTCGTCCCATTCTCCGGATCATGTGTCCCCGCCTGCGTGGTCCAGGATGCCGGGGAGTGCCCCGAGCAGCGCGTCCACGTCGTCGTCGCCGAGGCTCAGTGCGGGCATCAGTCGTACGACGTCGGGGGCGGGCGCGTTCACGAGGAAACCGGCGTCCTGAGCCGCCTGCTGCGCCCGGGGCGCCAGCGGCTCGGTGAGCACGATACCCAGCAGAAGGCCCGCGCCCCGGACATGCGCGATCAATGGATGCCCCAGTGACTCGATTCCGTCCCGCAGCTTCTCGCTCTGCCGCTTGACGTTCTCCAGCAATCCCTCGTTCGCAATGGTGTCCAGTACGGCGAGGCCGGCGGCGCACGCGACCGGATTGCCGCCGAAGGTCGTGCCGTGCTGGCCGGGCTGCAGCAGTTCGGCGGCCCGTCCGAAGGCGACGGTCGCGCCGAGCGGCAGCCCGCCGCCGAGGCCCTTGGCGAGCGTGACGACGTCGGGCAGCACGCCCTCGTGGGCCTGGTACTCGAACCAGTGGCCGGTACGGCCGACACCGGTCTGCACCTCGTCGAGGACCAGCAGTGCCCCGGTGGCCGCGGTGATCGCGCGGGCGGCCTTCAGATAGCCGGCGGGCGGGACGACGACACCGTTCTCGCCCTGGATCGGCTCGATGATGACGAGGGCGGTGTCCTGGGTGACCGCGGCCGCGAGGGCCTGCGCGTCGCCGTACGGGACATGCGTGACGTCACCGGGCAGCGGCAGGAAGGGTTCCTGCTTGCCGGGCTGGCCGGTCAGCGCGAGGGCGCCCATCGTGCGGCCGTGGAAGCCGCCCTGCGTGGCCACCATGTGCGTCCGGCCGGTGAGGCGGCCGATCTTGAAGGCACCCTCGTTGGCCTCGGCGCCGGAGTTGCAGAAGTAGACCTTGCCGTCCCGGCCGAAGAGCTGTAGGAGGCGTTCGGCCAGGGCGACGGGCTGTTCGGCGATGAACAGGTTGGAGACATGGCCGAGGGAGGCGATCTGCGTGCTGACCGCCTCGACGACCGCCGGGTGGGCGTGGCCAAGGGCGTTGACCGCGATGCCGCCGACGAAGTCGGTGTACTGCTTGCCGTCGGCGTCCCACAGCTTGGTGCCCTCGCCGCGGACGAGGGGCAGGCGCGGGGTGCCGTAGTTGTTCATCAGCGAGCCCTGCCACCGCTGGGTGAGCTCCGCGTTGGTCGAGGTCTCGGTCATTCGGCATCCCCCTCTTCGGCGTCCGGCACGACCATCGTGCCGATGCCCTCGTCGGTGAAGATCTCCAGCAGGATCGAGTGCTGGACCCGCCCGTCGATGACCCGGGCCGTGGTCACGCCGTTGCGCACGGCGTGCAGACAGCCCTCCATCTTCGGGACCATGCCGGAGCTCAACTCCGGCAGCAGCTTCTCCAGTTGGGCAGCGGTGAGACGGCTGATCACCTCGTCGCTGTTCGGCCAGTCCTCATAGAGACCCTCGACGTCCGTGAGGACCATGAGAGTCTCCGCTCCAAGAGCAGCAGCGAGTGCCGCAGCCGCCGTATCAGCATTGACGTTGTAGACATGTCCGTCGTCCTGGCTACGGGCGATCGACGAGACGACCGGGATGCGGCCGTCGGCGAGCAGAGCCTCGATCGCGCCCGTGTCGATCGCGGTGATCTCGCCCACCCGCCCGATGTCGACCAACTCGCCGTCGATCTCGGGCTGGTGCTTGGTGGCGGTGATGGTGTGCGCGTCCTCGCCCGTCAACCCCACGGCCAGCGGCCCGTGTTGGTTGAGCAGGCCGACGAGCTCACGCTGGACCTGCCCGGCCAGAACCATCCGTACGACGTCCATGGCGCCCTCGGTGGTCACGCGCAGGCCGGCCTTGAACTCGCTGACGATGCCGTGCTGGTCGAGGGCGGCGCTGATCTGCGGGCCGCCGCCGTGCACGACGACCGGCTTGAGGCCGGCGTGGTGCAGGAACACCACGTCCTGGGCGAACGCGGCCTTCAGGTCCTCGTCGATCATGGCGTTGCCGCCGAACTTGATGACGACCGTCTTGCCGTTGTGCTTGACCAGCCAGGGCAGCGCCTCGATGAGGATCTGGGCCTTGGGCAGTGCGGTGTGCTTACGAGTAGTGCTCATGAGGAGTACGCGCTGTTCTCGTGGACGTAGTCGGCGGTGAGGTCGTTGGTCCAGATGGTGGCGGTCTCGGACCCGGCGGCGAGGTCGGCGACGATGTGCACCTCGCGGTAGCGCATGTCGACCTTCTCGCGGTCCTCGCCGACGCCGCCGTTCTTGCAGACCCAGACGCCGTTGATGGCGACGTTCAGCTGGTCCGGCTCGAAGGCTGCCTTGGTCGTGCCGATCGCGGAGAGCACCCGGCCCCAGTTGGGGTCCTCGCCGTGGATGGCGCACTTGAGGAGGTTGTTGCGGGCGATGGAGCGGCCCACCTCGACGGCGTCGTCCTCGCTCGCCGCGTTGACCACCTCGACCTTGATGTCCTTGCTGGCGCCCTCGGCGTCCCGGATGAGCTGCTGGCCGAGGTCGTCGCAGACCTGCCGTACGGCCTCCGCGAACTCCTCGTATTCCGGGGTGACTTCGGAGGCGCCGGACGCGAGCAGCAGCACGGTGTCGTTCGTGGACATGCAGCCGTCGGAGTCGACGCGGTCGAAGGTCGTGCGCGTGGCGGCCCGGAGCGCCCTGTCCAGTACGTCGCTGTCGAGCGCGGCGTCGGTGGTGAGGACGACCAGCATGGTGGCGAGGCCGGGGGCGAGCATGCCCGCGCCCTTCGCCATACCGCCGACGGTCCAGCCGTCCTTGGTGACGACGGACGTCTTGTGGACGGTGTCGGTGGTCTTGATGGCGATGGCGGCCTTCTCGCCGCCGTGCTCGGAGAGCTGGGCGGCGGCGGTCTCGACTCCGGGGAGCAGCTTGTCCATCGGGAGCAGGACGCCGATGAGGCCGGTGGAGCACACGGCCACCTCGATGGCACCGCGACCCAGCACCTCGGCGACCTTCTCGGCGGTCGCGTGCGTGTCCTGGAAGCCCTTGGCGCCCGTACAGGCGTTGGCGCCACCGGAGTTGAGGACTACGGCGGACACCTCGCCGCTCTTGAGCACCTGCTCGGACCACAGCACCGGCGCGGCCTTCACACGGTTGGACGTGAAGACACCGGCGGCGGCGCGGCGCGGACCGTTGTTGACCACGAGGGCCAGGTCCGGGTTGCCGTTCTGCTTGATCCCGGCGGCGATGCCGGCCGCCGTGAATCCCTTGGCTGCCGTGACGCTCACGGTGCGACTCCGATCGTGGAAAGCCCCGTGGACTCGTCGAGCCCGAGGGCGAGGTTCATGCTCTGGACGGCACCGCCCGCGGTGCCCTTGGTCAGGTTGTCGATGGCGCTGATCGCGATGATGCGGCCCGCGGCCTCGTCGTACGCGACCTGCACCTGAACGGCGTTGGAACCGTAGACGGACGCCGTGGCGGGCCAGTGGCCCTCGGGCAGCAGGTGGACGAAGGGCTCGTCGGCGAAGGCCTTCTCGTACGCGGCGCGCACGGACTCGGCGGTGACGCCCGGCTTGGCCTTCGCGCTGCAGGTGGCGAGGATGCCGCGGGGCATCGGCGCGAGGGTCGGCGTGAAGGAGACGCTCACGGTCTCGCCGGCCGCCTCGCTGAGGTTCTGGATCATCTCGGGGGTGTGCCGGTGGCCGCCGCCGACACCGTACGGCGACATGGACCCCATGACCTCGGAGCCCAGCAGGTGCGGCTTGGGCGCCTTGCCCGCGCCGGAGGTCCCGGACGCGGCGACGATCACGGCCTCGTTCTCGGCGAGAGAGGCGGCGTAGGCCGGGAAGAGGGCCAGCGAGGCGGCCGTCGGGTAGCAACCGGGCACCGCGATGCGCTTGGACCCCTCCAGCGCGGCGCGGGCACCCGGCAGTTCGGGGAGGCCGTAGGGCCAGGTCCCGGCGTGCGCGGAGCCGTAGAACTTCTCCCAGTCGGCCGCGTCCTTCAGCCGGAAGTCGGCGCCCATGTCGACCACGAGGACATCCGGGCCGAGCTGCTCGGCGACGGCGGCGGACTGGCCGTGGGGCAGGGCGAGGAAGACGACGTCGTGACCGGCGAGGACCAAGGGGGTGGTCTCCTGGAGTGTCCGGTCGGCCAGCGGCAGCAGGTGCGGCTGGAGCGCGCCGAGCTTCTGACCCGCGTTGGAGTTGCCGGTCAGGGCCCCGATCTCGATCTCCGGGTGCGCCAGGAGCAGACGCAGGAGCTCTCCGCCCGCGTATCCGCTCGCTCCGGCCACTGCCGCACGTACCGCCATGTCATCCTCCTCCTGGATGGCATGACTATACGTATCGCTGCACGTTTATGCAATCTCGGCCGGTTCCACCTTCGGGAGCATGATCCGGCGGGACACGACGAATGTCACCGGGATCGCCGCCAGGGAGGCGAGCAGGGGGGCGTACCGGCTGCCGAAGTGCAGGAGGTCGACGAGCACGTAGACGCCCACCGTCGTGACCACGAAATTCGCGGCGTTCGTCAGCGGGAACAGCAGGAATTTCCGCAGGGTCGGACGCGTCCGGTAGGTGAACCGCGCATTGAGGAAAAAGGATCCGGTCATGCTGATGGCGGTCGCGAGAATATGAGCGACGAGATACGGGAAACGGGTGAGGAACAGCAGGTACGGAGCGTAGTACGTACCGGTGTTGACGACACCGATCACGGCGAAGACAACCATCTGCCTCGACATCAAGGAACTCGGCAGCAGGGAACTCGGCATCAGGGAATGAGGTCCTTCGCTCGTTTCACGTTGGTCGCCTTCACCAGGAAGTGCGGACGCCCCTTGACCTCGTAGTAGATCCGGCCGGTGTACTCCCCGATCACCCCGAGCATGATCATCTGGACTCCGGCGACCCCGGTGACGGCGGTGATGATCGTGACGTAGCCGGGGGTCTGCACCCCGTTGACGAGCGCGGCGCCCACGATCCACGCGGTGTACAGCCCGGCGATCGTCAGCAGGACCATGCCGAGGTGCAGGGCGGCGCGCAGCGGGCGGTTGTTGAAGGAGAGCAGTCCGTCGAGTCCGTAGTTGAGCAGGCCGCGGAAGCTCCAGGAGCTGTGGCCGGCCTCGCGCACGGCGTTCTCGTACTCGAAGGTGGTGCTGGGGAAGCCCACCCAGGCGAACAGGCCCTTGGAGAAGCGGTTGTACTCGGTCAGGCCCAGGACGGCGTCCACCACACGGCGGGACAGCATCCTGAAGTCGCCGACGCCGTCAACGAGTTCGACGTCGACGAGGCGGTTGACGAGCCGGTAGTAGAGGCGGGCGGTGAGGGTGCGGGTCATGCCGTCGCCGGTCCTGTTGCGCCGGGCGATGACCTGGTCGTAGCCCTGTCCGTGCAGGTCGACCATGCGTTTGATCAGTTCCGGCGGGTGCTGGAGGTCGGCGTCCATGACGACCACGGAGTCCCCCGAGGCATGCCGCAGGCCGGCGAGCAGCGCCGCCTCCTTGCCGAAGTTGCGGCTGAAGGAGACGTACCGGACGCGCGAGTCGAGGTCGGCGAGCCGTTCCAGGACGGTGAGCGTGCGGTCACGGCTGCCGTCGTCGACGTAGACGAACTCCATGTCGTGGCCGAGCGGCAGGAGTTCCTCCGCGACCTTCTGGACCTCGTCGTGGAACCGCTCGAGGACGTCTTCCTCGTTGTAGCAGGGTGCGACGATCGATATCAGCACGGGATTCTCCCCCGGGGGCAGGTCAGAGAGCGCCGCTCACGCGCTCGAGCGGTCGAGTGGTCGTGGGCGCCGGCGGTCGGATCCGCCGCCGTCGGCGTACGGCGGTGAGGACGCCGAGCAGGATCAGGGCCAGCAGCGAGGCGGCCCCGACGGTCGTGCCGAGCCGCAGCCCGGGCGGGTGGAAGGTGCAGGTCAGGCTGGTCGAGGAGCCGTCGAGGGGGACGGCGATCAGGCCGTGGTACCCCTTGGCCGGTACGGGGCCGGCGTCGCCCGCGGCGCAGCGCCAGCCCGCGATGCGGGGAGCCGCGACGACGGCGGTTCCCTTGCTGCCCGCCGGGAGTTCGGCCCGGATCGTGGCGTCGGAGACGGTGACGTGGCTGGCACCGGTGGCCTTGAGGTGCTCGACGGCGTTGTGCAGCCGGGCGGTGTCCAGGCAGCCGACCGCGCTCCGCGGGACACGGCTGGTGCGGTCGGGAGTCAGGTCGATGCGGAGGCGTCCGGACGCCGGGACCGTGCCGAGCCGCTGCATCGGGGCGATCTTGGTGACCCGGGCGTCCGACCTGAACCGCCCGGTGGGCCCGTCGGTCATCCGCGCGCTGCCCGAGTAGTGCGGCGCCCACAGGTACACCTCGCTGCCGGCCGGGCACCGCGCCGTGATGGTCGGCTTCCGTACGGTCCCGGGCGCGGGGGCGCCGATGAGCAGCCCGGGGTGTTGGGTGTCGCCCGCGTGCGGGGCCTTGCCGGTGCTGGTGCGCACGGTGAGGCGGGGCACGGTGTAGACGCGGGCACCGAGCAGGAGTTCCTGGTTGCGGTACGGCGACGGTCCGAAGGCGGCGTGGGACGCGCCCGGCGGTCGTAGCGTGACCAGGGGCGGTGCGTCCTGCCGGGTCACGGTCAGCCGTTCGCCGTTCTGCGGGAACCAGTTCTGGTGCGGGTCGGGCGGAGAGTGCACCCGCGCGCCCACGGAGAAGATCGCGTCGGTGACCGCGTTGTCGAGGCTCTGCAGGCTGCGGCCGCGCGAGGTCCAGCCGTCGCCGAGGGCGGTGAGGGTGCGGCTGAGGACGTCCGATGTGAGGCTGCTGTAGTACTGGGCGCCCTGGCCACCGACCACCAGCGGGTCGTTGCCGACGGTCTGCTCCCGGCCCGGCTCGGTGCGGTACCGGGGCCAGCCGTCCGCCCGCGCGACCGCCTCCGCCTGCCGCTGCTGCCGCTCGCCCCAGGGCGCGTAGTCGTCCATGTGGCCGAGACGGAGGCGGGTGGCGACGGCGGAGGTGGCCATGGCCTCCCCGAACTGGCCGCCGAAGAGCAGGACCAGCGCGAGTGCGGCCAGGGCAGTGCGCGGCCCGCCTTCGGTGCGCCCGAGCAGCGCCAGTCCGCCGAGCGCGCCTACGACGGCGAGCAGCAGCACCGCCCATCCGACGGGGTGCACCAGAGCACTCCGGCTCGCCACGGCGGTGATCAGTACGAGCAGCGCGGCCGCGGCACCCAGGGCGCGCAGGTCGGGCGGGCCGTACGAGAGGGCGTGCCAGGCGGCGATCACCAGCAGCGCACACAGGACGAAGGCCTGTCGGTAGGCGCTGCCCTGCGGGGTGGCGAAGGCGTGCCAGACCAGATGGGTCGGCCCCCACTGCAGCGACAGCGCCACCGCGGCGACCAGCAGTGTCCACCCGGCACGCACCCGGCGCGGAACCGCCCGGTGGAAGGGCAGGGCGAGCGCGAGCAGCAGCGCCGTGGTGCCCACGTAGAGGGCCGGGCTGCCGAAGCTGTACGTCGTCGGCAGCAGCCGGGCCAGCACATCCTCCGTCGGCACCGGCTTGAAGTGCACAACTCGGCCCGGATGGGCGTGCTTGGTGCCGAAGTACACAACGGTCACGAGCGGCGCGGCCAAGCCCACGCCCAGCACGACGGTACCGGCGGCGCGGCCCGCGGCCTTGAGCCGCTCCCGGTTCGGGAGTCCGGACAGCCACAGTCGCAGCAACAGCACCAGACCGGCGCCGATGGTGGCCATGTACGCGGTGTAGAAGTTGGCGATCCAGGCGAGCGCCACGATCAGTACGCCGAGCAGGGGGCGCCGCTTGTGCAGCGTCCACTCCCCCACCAGGCACAGCAGCGGCAGGGCGACCAGGCCGTCGAGCCACATGGGGTTGTACGAGGCGACCGCGACGCTCCACCCGCACAGCGCGTACGAGGCTCCGAGCAGCCCGGCGGCCCACCAGCGGCCGGGGCGCAGGACGACCAGCAGCCAGGCCATGGCGGCGCCCGCGGACGCGGTCTTCAGCACGGTGATCACGTACACCGCGAGGTCGATCTCGTGCCGTGGGAACACTCCGACGAGCAGGGCGAACGGGCTGCTGAGGTAGGTGCCGAGGTCGGGCAGGAAGCTCGAGCCATACCCGGACTGCCAGTTGACGAAGAGGCCGCCGTCGGCCCGACCGTGCAGCAGATCCCACAAGTGGGCGTGGAACGGCACGTACTGGTTTCCCAGGTCGTTGACGCTGCGGGTGCGGGGCCCGAAGGGATAGCTGCCGGCGAGGGCGTCGGCGGCGCAGAACACGGCGGTGGTGATGGCAGCGGCGAGCAGGGCCGCGGCCTTCTTCAACGAGAAATGGCCCCTCGAAACGACAGTGGACAGGGTCGAGCGATCCATTCCTACTTACTCCCCGCGGTAATTGATTCGCCGACTAAGACGGCCCGAGTTTGGGATCGGTTGTGCCGTCCGCGGAAAGTGGCAGAGCTTGTTCCGAATGCATCCGCAGGCTTATACGAATGGGATGATGAACATAAGGGAAACAGGGATTTCCCAGAATGTAATTAATTGGTGAACTCACCGCCGGACGGTGAACTCACCGCCCCTTGCGCGCCGCGTACGCGCGCGCCGCCCGCACCCGGTTGCCGCACTTCGTGGTGCACCAGCGCCGGGCGCCGTGGGAGCGCAGGAACCAGCGGGCGCAGCCCTGGGCGGCGCACTCGGTGAGCTGCTCGGCCTCGGTGCCGGTGAGCAGGTCGGTGGCGTCCTCGGCGAGGAGGGAGAGCGCGGCCGCGGCCGGGTTGCCGGCGTCGGGTTCGTCGGCGCGGTGCGGGCCGTCGGCGCCCCAGGCGAGCCGCGGGGTGGAGGGGGCCGCCGCGAGCGCGGAGTTGAGCGTGGCGAGGTCCTCGGCCGCGGGCCGCTTCCGGGTGCCGTACGCCTCGAAGAGGGCGCGCAGGGCCTCGCGCAGGGCGAGGAGCCTGCCGAGCTGCCGGCCGTTCAGGGCCACCCGGTCGGGCAGCAGCTCGTGCCGTACGAGCCACAGGTGCGCGGCCTCGGTGTCGTCGAGCAGGTCGACCTGGCCGTGACTGAGGGTGAAGCGGGTGTTGACCAGGGCCAACGAGAGGTAGCGCTCCTCGCCGGGGACCGGGAGCTGGTGCAGGTAGACGGGGGCCTCGTGATCCACGGCTCTCATGGTAATGCTTGCGATTCTCCGTGAGGAGGCCTAGCGTGCCTCACGGAAAAAGGACAACAAAACCGTGAGAGGTGAGAAGCCGTGGGCTTCGACGTGGATGAGCTGCGCAGGGACTTCCCGATCCTGGAGCGGACGGTGGACAGCGGCGCCCGTCTCGTCTACCTGGACTCCGGCGCGACCACCCAGAAGCCGCTCCAGGTCCTCGACGCCGAGCGGGACTTCTACCTCACGCACAACGCGGCCGTGCACCGCGGCGCGCACCAGCTGGCGGGTGAGGCGACGGAGGCGTACGAGAACGCACGGCACACGATCGCCCGCTTCGTCGGGGCACGCGACGACGAGGTGGTCTTCACCAAGAACACCACCGAGGGCATCAACCTCGTCGCGTACGCCCTGGGCAACGCCGGCCGGATCGGCCCCGGCGACCGCATCGTGGTCACGGAGATGGAGCACCACGCCAACCTCGTGCCGTGGCAGCAGCTCGCCGAGCGGACGGGCGCGACGCTGGACTGGTTCGGCCTGACGGACGAGGGCCGCCTGGACCTGACCCGGATCGACGAACTGCTGGACGAGCGCACGAAGGTCCTCGCCGTCACCCACCAGTCCAACGTCCTCGGCACCATCAACCCGGTACGCGAACTCGCCGACCGCGCCCATGAGTTCGGCACCCTGGTCGTGGTCGACGGCGCCCAGTCGGTCCCCCACCGCCCGGTCGACGTACGCGAACTGGGCGCCGACTTCCTGGCCTTCTCCGGGCACAAGATGCTCGGCCCGAACGGCATCGGAGTCCTCTGGGGCCGCCGCGAACTCCTCGCCGAACTCCCGCCGTTCCTGACCGGCGGCTCGATGATCGAGATCGTCGAGATGGACCGCACGACCTTCCTGCCACCGCCGCAGCGCTTCGAGGCGGGCGTCCCGATGACGTCCCAGGCGGTCGCCCTCGCGGCGGCCGTGGACTACCTGGAGGCCCTGGGCATGGCGGAGGTGGCGGCACACGAGGACCAACTGACCACTCGCGCCCTGGCGTTGCTCCAGGAGATCCCCGGGGTACGCGTCATCGGCCCCCACGACCTCACCGCCCGCGGCTCGGCCGTCTCCTTCACGGTCGACGACATCCACCCGCACGACGTCGGCCAGATCCTCGACGACCGCGGCATCGCCGTACGCGTGGGCCACCACTGCGCCCGCCCGATCGTGAAGCGCTACGCCGTCCCGGCGACGACCCGGGCGAGCTTCTACGTGTACAACACGGAGGCGGAGGTGGATGCCCTGGCCGAGGGCGTCCGGGCAGCTCAGAGGTACTTCGGCGGTTGATCGGAAACGGGCTTGACCTGGAGCGCGCTCCAGGTTCTACGGTTTCTTCATGACCAGCGGACACCCCCTCCCGCAGGGCCGGGAGCCGACCCTGACCATCGCCGAGGTCGCCGAGCGCACGGGCCTGTCGCACGACACCCTGCGCTACTACGAGAAGGCCGGCCTGATCGAGCGGGTCGGCCGGACCACCGGCAACCAGCGCCGCTACGACGCGGCGGACCTGGCCTGGTTGGAGTTCCTGCTGCGGCTCCGCGAGACCGGCATGTCGATCGCCGACATGCAGCGGTTCGCAATGCTGCGGGCGCGGGGGGACGTCTCGGTGGCCGACCGGCTGGCGATGCTCCGCGAGCACCGCGCCGAACTGACCGACCGGATCCGGGCATTGCGCCGCAGCGCCCGCGCGCTGGACGACAAGATCGACTACTACGAACGGCTGCTCGCCGAGACGCAGCCGGGATCGGAAGACCCGACATGAGCGAGAGCACCACCCGCGAAGAGCGATTCGCCCACGGCCTCGAGGTCCTGACGAAGGTCGACGGCGAGGCCGGACAGCGGGTCGTCGACTCGCTCGCCGACATCAACCCCGAGCTCGGCCACCAGGTTGTCGCCTGGGCCTTCGGTGAGATCTACGACCGGCCCGGACTCGCCCCGCGCGACCGCCAGTTGGTGACGCTGGGCATGCTCACCGCGCTCGGCGGCTGCGAGGCCCAGCTCGACGTGCACGTCAACGCTGCACTGAACGTGGGCCTCACCCCCGAGCAGATCGTCGAGGCCCTGACCCACTCGGCGGTGTACTGCGGCATGCCGAAGGCCCTGAACGCGACCTTCGCCGCGAAGAAGGTCTTCGCCGAGCGCGGGCTGCTGCCACTCGGACAGCAGCCCGCGGGAGAGGAAACACCTACCTCTGCTTGATCCGCAGGAACGTGATCGAGTTCGCCGGGAAGGTGTACGAGAACTTGTCGGCAACCCCGTCGAAGGTGGACGTCACCGGAGCGACGGCCGTCTTCGTCTCGGTGTTCACCGCGTCCGGCGCGGCGGCCAGCGTGGTCACCCGCGCCTTGGCCGCCACCTTCGCCCCACCCAGGTCGATCGCCGTACGGGCCGCCGAGGACTGGGCGTTGACGACCTTGACGATCAGGTCACCGGTCTTCGCGTCCTTCGTGACGACCTGACGAAACGGCTCGGCCGGCTTGTCGTCGGTGAAGCTGCCCCACTCCTGACCGTCGAGGTACAGGGTCACCTGACGGCCGCGCACCTTGACGTCGATGTCGTAGGTACGGCCCGTCTCGACCGACCCCGCCTTGGAGATCAGCGTCGACTTGCCGCCGTCCACGGCCTGTTCGACGGCGGACTGGGTGTTGTTCCAGCCGCCCAGGTTCCACCAGTAGTAGTTCCCCGTGTCCTTGACGCCGAAGGCGACGAGGAAGCCCTCCTTGCCGGACTTCTTGGTGGCCCTCACCTGCAGGTCGTAGTCGTGCCAGGATGTGTCACCGGCCTGGACCATGGTGTTCTCGGCGGTGTCGGAGGTCTCGACGTACTGCCCGTCCTGCACCGACCAGCTTCCGCCGCCCGTGTGCGTCCACTGGGAGGCGTCACCGGAGAAGTCGTCGCTCAGCAGCGTCTTCCCGTCGGCGTCCGTCACCTTCACGTCGTCGTACGCGGCGCTCGTGTTCCACGTCGACAGACCGACGGCCCCGGTGATCGGACCGAGCAACGAAGGCGTCCCCGTGGCGCTCGAAGGCACCACCCGGTCGCCGACGTTGTTCATGAACAGCTTCTGGACCTCGTAGTTGGCCGAGCCCCAGGAGGCGTGGTTGTTGAACCACACCATGTCCGGGCTCCACTGGACGTAGTCCTCGTTGGCGAACAGCGGTGCGTAGGAGGCGAGTTTGACGACGTCGGCGTTGCGCTCGAGACCGGTCATGTACGCCGCCTCGGCGAGCCCGTTCTTGAAGGCGTTGCCCCAGGAGGCGTACTCCCCGAGGAAGACCTTCGGACCGCTCCTGTCGTAGGAGTCGTAGCGGTCGTTGTTCGGCAGGAACCACTGCGGGCTGTTGTAGTAGTGCTCGTCGACCATGTCGACCTTGGCGTCCTTGTTCAGCTGCCAGGCCGTGTCGAAGGTCAAACCGGCGTCGTCCGGGCCGGAGTTGGAGATCACCTTCATGTACGGGTACTTGGCCTGGATGGCGGCCCGGAACTGCTTGAAGCGGGCGAAGAACTCGTTCGGGAGGTTCTCCTCGTTGCCCACCTCGATGTGCGTGAGGTGGAAGGGCTTCGGGTGGCCCATCTGCGCACGCTTCTTGCCCCACTCGCTGGTCACCGGCCCGTTGGCGAACTCGACGAGGTCGAGGGTGTCCTGGATGTGCCGCTTGAGCAGCGCGTCGTTGTCGACCGCCTTGTTCTGGCCGCAGCCGGTCACCAGGGCGGGCACGACGGGCAGCGGCATGGCGCCGATGTCCTCGGCGAAGCGGAAGTACTCGTAGTAGCCGAGGCCGTAACTCTGGTTGTAGCCCCAGAAGTTGGAGTTGGTGGCGCGCGTCTCGACCGGCCCGATGGTGTCCTTCCACTGGTACGAGCGCTTGCGCTGGTAGCCGGAGGCCTCGCTGTAGTCCTCCATGGAACCGGTGTTGACCAGGCAGCCGCCGGGGAAGCGCACGAAGCCCGGATGCAGGGCGGCGACCTTCTCGGCGAGGTCCTTGCGCAGACCGTTCGGCTCGTGCTTGTAGGTGTCGCGCGGGAAGAGGGACACCATGTCGAGCGCGGCCGCGGCGGAAGAGCCCACGGTGAGACGGCCGTTGGAGCTGGTGCGGGTGGCGGTGAAGGTCGCCCTGTACCGGGCCCAGCCGCCCTTGCGCACGGCCACCTGACGGGCGGTGGCCAGCGTGCCGTCGCCGTCCTGCAAGGACACGGTCAGCGTGGTGCCGCTCTCGGCCCGGGCCCAGACCGAGAAGTCGTACTTCTTGCCCTCCTCGACCCGGACACCGGTGTTGTAGCCGGCGTTCGTGACGGACGAACCGGCGCCCAGGGAGAGGTAGTTGCGGTTGTGGGCGTTGAGCCGCCCGTCGTCGTCGACGACCTGGGCCGTGCCGTCGACCGTCCAGGCGGTCAGCGGGGTGTACGACTTGTTGTCGTCGGTGGAGTACTCGAAGGACCGGTTCTGCACGAGCTCGGCGTACAGGCCGCCGTCGGCGGCGCGGTTGATGTCCTCGAAGAAGACGCCGTACATCGTGTCGTCGATCTTCGCGCCCTTGGTGGCAGGGTCGACGGTGATCGAGTAGTCGGTGACGTCATCGGCATGGGCGGGGGCCGGGACAAGGCCGGCGGCCAGTAGGAAAGCGCTTGCTCCGAGGCCAAGTCTCAGCCGGTTCCGGATGGTGCGTGACATGGATGCTCCGCGGCTCTTGGGGATCGTTCTGAACGGCTCGATCGTTCGAAATATCAGACAGCGGTCAGCACTTCGAACGGCAAGATAGGGAAGGGGTATGAGCACGTCAATGGGGCGGACGTGGACGACGTAAGGTCGAACGCATGGAAGCGCTGCTGCCGTACCTCGTCGCGCTCGGCTGCCTGGGCCTCGTCATGGGGTGTCTGACCTGGTGTGCACGGCTGATCCGCCGCCGCGGCGGCACGGGCGGCGGACTGGGCGCGGCACTGGCGGCGTACGAGGAGGCCTTCCGCGCCACCAGTCACGCATCGCACTACGAGATCCGGGCACAGGCCGACCGCAAGGACCCCCTCGAGTCCCCGGACCGGCGGCGGCGCCGGTCGCGGAAGAGGGCGTGATCATGGGCGAGTTGTGGCCCGTGCCCGATGTGCTGGCGCACCTTGCCGGGCGCTGGCGCGTGGAGCGGACCGTGCGGGATCTCGCGGGCGGCGACGAAGGGCGTTTCGAGGGCACGACACTCTTCAGCGCTCTCCCGGAAGGCGGGCTGCTCCACGAGGAGTCCGGCACGTTCGTCTGGCAGGGCGTCGCGCGCCCCGCCGAACGCACCCTGCGCTTCCTGCCGGGCAGTTCACCGGGCACGGCCGACGTCCGCTTCGCCGACGGCCGCCCCTTCCACGACCTGGACCTGACCTGCGGACACCACATCGCGGACCACCCGTGCGCGGCGGACCTCTACCGCGGCGAGTTCACCGTGCTGGACGCGGACCACTGGCGGACGGTGTGGCGGGTGGGCGGCCCCGCCAAGGACCTCGTGCTCACCACGGACTACGTGCGCGAGGGCTGAGTCGGCACCCCGTCGAAACGGAGGTTCCAGCGGCCGGCGTGGCCCGTCACGGTGGTCGTCGAGAGGGGGCGCACGTCGATGTTCCAGTACGTCGACGGCGGCGCCTTCAGGGCGTACACCAGGGCCGCGCGGATGACGGACGGCTCGGCCACGGCGACGATACGGCCGCCGTCGTCGACGGGCCGGGTGTCGAGCCAGCCGCCGACCCGGGCGACGAAGGCGAGCAGCGACTCACCACCGTGCGGGGTGGCCCGCGGGTCGGCGAGCCAGGCGTCCACGGCCTCCGGCTCGCGGGCCATCGCCTCGCCGAGGGTCAGCCCGCGCCAGCGGCCCATGTCGCAGTCCCGCAGGGCGAGTTGCACCAGGGGTGCGTAGCCGAGGGCGTCACCGGTGGCGCGGCTGCGCGGCGTGGGCGAGCAGTAGCGCAGCTCGGCCGCCGCCAGCGGGATCAGGTCGTGGGCGACGCGCTGCACCTCGTCCCAGCCGGCCTGGTCCAGCGGCCGGTCGTCCTCGAAGCGTTCGGCGAGCAGCGGGGAGCTGCGCGCGGCGGCGACGAATGTGACCCGAAGTTGCATGCGGTGATGGTGTGCCGTGAAGGTTCGCAGGTCAAGGTGTGTTGTCCGCAAGTCACCAAGGGTTGTCGGAACCTTACTTCGGGGTCAGGACCTTGGCGGACAAGTCGCCCGAACCGCCTCACTCGAACTCGAGCGCCATCCAGATGTCGGGCTGCGCCAGCTCCCGGAACCCGAGCTTCTCGTAGACCCCGTGCGCGTCGAGCGTGGCGAGCAGGATGCGACGCATTCCGTACGGCCGCAGGTGCTCGCGTACGGCGGCGACCATCGCCGTACCGACGCCCTTGCCGCGCACGGACGGGTCGACGTAGACGTCGCAGAGCCAGGCGAAGGTGGCCTTGTCGGTGATCACGCGCGCATACGCGACCTGATCCCCCGAAACCGCCTCATACACCCCGAAGTTGAGCGACCCGGCGATCGCCCGCTCCTGCTTCTCCCTTGCCCGCCCGACCGCCCAGTAGGCGTCGCCGGACAGCCACCGGTGCACGCGATCGACGTCGAGGCGGTCGGGGTCGGTGGAGAGCTCGTAGCCGTCGGGGAGGCTCGGGGTGTCGGTCATGGCGGGAGATTCGCAGGTCGGTGCTGCCTTGTCGACGGGTTTTCGGCTGCTGCACCAGACCCCGCTCGGGGCAGCGGGTAGGCGCAGTTCCTTGCAGCAGACCTGATCCGCCGGACAGACGCTAGAGCACCTCGTCGCATGCCGTACGAAGCCGCCTTATCCCCTCGCCGATCTCCCCCGTCCCCGCCACCGCCGCGAAGCTCAACCGGACGTGCGGTGCCGGGGACTCCGCGCTGAAGTACGGGCGGCCGGGGGTGATGGCGACGCCCGCGCGGAGGGCGGCCGCCGTCAGGGCCCCTTCGTCCGTGCCGTCGGGGAGGCGGAGCCACAGGTGGTAGCCGCCCGACGGGATGTGCGGGAGGGAGAGTTCGGGGAGGTCCAGGCGCAGAGCCGCCGTCATCGTGTCCCGGCGGAGCTTCAACTCCGTCGAGATGGTGCGGAGGTGGCGCGGCCAGGCCGGTGAGCCGACCAGTTCCAGGGCCGCTTCCTGCAGCGGGCGGGGGACGAAGAAGGTGTCGACGACCTGGATCGCGCGCAGCCGTTCCAGGACCGGGCCGTGGGCGGCCAGGGCGCTCACCCGGAAGCTGGGCGAGGTCGCCTTGGTCAGCGAGCAGACGTGGACCACGACTCCGTCGGGATCGTCGGCGGCGAGCGGGCTCGGCAGCGGCCCGGCGTCCTCGTGCACGAGCCGTCGCACGAAGTCGTCCTCGACGACGAACGCGCCGGCCTCGCGGGCGATGCGGAGCACTTCGCCGCGCCGCTCGGGGGCGAGCACGGCGCCGGTCGGGTTCTGGAAGAGCGGCTGGCAGACGAAGACCCGGGCGCCGGTCGCCCGGAACGCGTCGGCGAGCAGAGCGGGTCTCACGCCGTCCGCGTCCACCGGGACCGGCACCGGCCGCAGGCCCGCCGCCCGGGCGATCGCCAGCATGCCCGGATACGTGGGCGATTCGACGAGCACCGGCGCCCCGGGCGGAGCCAGCGCACGCAGGGCGGTGGTCAACGCGGACTGGCCTCCGGCGGCCACGAGCACCCCGGCGGCCGTGACCCCGCCGCCGATGCTGCGCGCGAACCACTCCCGCAGCTCCGGCAGCCCCTCCATCGGCGGCCGCCCCCAGGCACCGGGCCGGCGGCCCGCCCGGGACAGCGCCGCCGCCATCGCCCGCTCCGGCTGCAACGACGGATGCAGATAGCCGCCGTTGAACTCGACGACCCCGGGCGGCGGGGCGGCGAGCGAGACGGTGACCCCGGAGGCGTCCACGGAGCGCGGCACGAGGTCGGCGGCGCCGTCCGCGCTGAGGGCGACCTCCTGCCAGGAGGTGTCACCGGCGGGAGCGGTCGTCGCGCCGCGCGGCTCTGCACGGAAGGCACCGGCTCCCGGCCGGGTTACCACCAGCCCCTCGGCGGCCAGCTGGCCCAGCGCACGCGAGACGGTCACCGGGCTGACACGGAACCGTTCGACGAGAGCCCGGCTCGACGGGAGTTTTCCACCGGGCGAGTAGCGGTCGAGCTCCCGCCTCAACTGATTCGCCAGTTCACCGGCACTGCTACGCTCTTGCATGAGAGCACAGAGTAGCGCTACTGCCCCGACCTCGATAGCGGTGAACGTCCCGGGGAGGACCGGCACCACGGGCACCCTGCTGGCCGCCCTCGGCGTCACCGCCTTCTCCCTCACCTTCCCCGCCACCGCCTGGGGACTGGAGGGCTTCGGGCCCTGGGCGCTGGTCGCCGTACGCAGTGTGCTCGCGGCGCTGATCGCCGGCGTCTGTCTGCTCGCACTGCGCATCCCGGTGCCGGACCGTCGGCACTGGACCGGCCTCGCGGTCGTCGCCGCCGGTGTCGTCGTCGGCTTCCCGCTGCTGACCACGCTCGCCCTGCAGACGTCGACCACCGCGCACGCGGCCGTCGTGGTCGGCCTGCTCCCGCTCACCACCGCGCTGCTGTCCGCCCTGCGCATGGGCACCCGGCCCTCCCGCACCTTCTGGACGGCGGCCCTCGCGGGCGCGGCCGCGGTCGTGGCCTTCACCGTGCAGCAGAGCGGCGGCGCGCTGACGACCGCCGACCTGTATCTGTTCGCCGCGCTGCTGGTGTGCGCGGCCGGCTACACCGAGGGCGGCCGGCTGGCGCGGATCATGCCGGGCTGGCAGGTGATCGGCTGGGCGCTGGTGCTGTGTCTGCCGCTGAGCGTGCCGGCCGCCGCGCTGGCGCTGTCGTACGAACCCGTGCAGCTGACCGCGCACAGTGTGGCCGGACTGCTGTGGGTCGCGGCGGGCTCGCAGTTCCTCGGCCTCGTCGTCTGGTACCGGGGCATGGCGGCGATCGGCATCCCCAAGGCCAGCCAGTTGCAGTTGGCCCAGCCGCTGCTCACACTGGTGTGGTCGGTGCTGCTGCTCGGCGAGCACCTGACGGTGGCTGCTCCGCTGACGGCCGCGGCGGTGCTGGTGTGCATCGCCGTCACCCAGCGGGCGCGGGGCTGAGCGGCACGCACGCGCCGGTTCCAACCCCGGCCCGGCGCCGTAAACTCAAGGCCACGGACCGCTGCTCCCGTACATGGTGAGGAGGCCCTACAGATGCGTGCAACCGTGGGCGACCAGCTTGTCCAGCACGGCAGGGTGGTCGGACAGCACGACAAGGTCGGCGAGATCGTCGAAGTGATGGGCCAGGGGGGCAATCCTCCCTACCGCGTCCGCTTCGAGGACGGGCACACGGGGATCTGCTCCCCCGGCCCCGACACCGAGATCAGGCACAAGGAAACGCAGCAGTAGACCAGCCGGAGGATCAGCGCGGGGGCTTCGCCGGCTGCCGGTAGTGGTCGGCGACCACCCTCGCCATGGCCCCGATCCGGTCCGTCGCCACATCCTTGGCGGCGAAGAAGACATGCCCGCGCACCTGCGGGTACTGCTTGGCCAGGGTGAGGTGCCGGGAGAGTTCGGCCGGGTCCTGCCAGGCCGCGGGCTGCGCCGGGTCGCCCGCCTTGTACAGCGCCTCCCCCGCGTACACCTGCGTCGCGGTGCCCCGCGCCGCCTCCGCCCACCAGGGCAGCAGCTTGGCGTAGTCGGCGGCGGCGAGGCCGATGTTCCAGTAGATCTGCGGGCAGATGTAGTCGATCCAGTGCTCGCGCACCCACTTGCGGGTGTCCGCGTACAGGTCGTCGTACGTCTGCACACCCGCCCGTGTGTCGGAGCCGCGCGGGTCGGTCGCGGCGTTGCGCCAGACCCCGAAGGGGCTGATGCCGAAGCGCGCGGTCGGCCGGATCTTCTTGATGCGGGCGCCCATCTCGCACACCAGCCGGTCGATGTTGTCGCGGCGCCAGGCGGCCCGGTTCGGGAAGCCGCCGCCGTGGCGGTCGTAGGCCGCGTCGTCGTCGAAGGTCTGGCCGGCCACCGGGTAGGGGTAGAAGTAGTCGTCGAAGTGCACGCCGTCCATGGGGTACCTGCGCACCGCGTCGAGCATCGCTTCCTGGACGAAGGCGCGGACCTCGGGCAGCCCCGGGTTGTAGTAGAGCTTCCCGCCGTAGGGCACCACCCAGTCGGGGTGCAGGCGCGCGGGGTGCGAGGCGGCGAGTTTCGTCGGGTCCGGCTGGTTGGCGATGCGGTACGGGTTGAACCAGGCGTGCAGTTCCAGACCTCGGGCGTGTGCTTCCTCGACCGCCGTCTTCAGCGGATCCCAGCCGGGGTTCCTGCCCTGCGTGCCGGTGAGGTACTGCGACCACGGCTCGTACGGCGAGGGCCACAGCGCGTCGGCGGTCGGGCGCACCTGGAAGAACACGGCGTTGAGGCGGTTGCGCACCGCCACGTCGAGGTGGCCGATCAGTTCCGTACGCTGCTCGGCCGCGCTCAGGGCCGGGCGGGAGGGCCAGTCCCGGTTGGCCACCGTCGCCAGCCACATGCCCCGCATCTCGGTGATCGCCCGTCGGCGTCCCGGTTCGCCGCCCGCCATCGCCGCACTCGCCGCCACCGCACCGCCCCCCGCCGCGAGAGCCGACAGGGCCGTCACCGCGAACGCCCGCCGCGACAGCCGAGACCTCCGGTGCAGCATTCCCCTACCTCCATGAGCCGATACGCAGAGTCCGGTCGCGATTCTCGACCGGGACGACCTCCGGCGTCAGACTGCCACGCGGTACCCGAACGATCGATCAACGATCGCCGGAGGTAACGTGCAGGTTTGGAGCAGGCACCGAACCACGGGCGTCCTGCCGCATTCGTAGATCTGCGAAGGGGACGATGTGACCGACATCGAGCGCGTCGGAGTGGTCGGCTGCGGCCAGATGGGAGCGGGCATCGCCGAGGTGTGCGCCCGTGCCGGACTGGACGTGAAGGTCGCCGAGACCACCGGCGAGGCCCTGGAGATCGGCCGGACCAGGCTGCTCAACTCCCTGACCAAGGCGGCCGAGCGCGGCAAGATCAGCGACGAGGAGCGGGACGCGACGCAGGCGCGGCTGAGCTTCACCACCGACCTCGGCGAGTTCGCCGACCGCGACCTGGTGATCGAGGCCGTCGTGGAGAACGAGCAGGTGAAGACGGAGATCTTCCAGGTGCTCGACCAGGTGGTGACCCGCCCCGACGCCATCCTGGCCTCCAACACCTCCTCCATTCCGCTGGTGAAGCTCGCGGTCGCCACCTCGCGCCCGGACCACATCGTCGGCATCCACTTCTTCAACCCGGCCCCCGTGCAGAAGCTGGTCGAGCTGATCCCGGCGCTCACCACCTCCGAGGGCACCCTCAGCCGCGCCCAGGTCTTCGCCGAGAAGGTGCTCGGCAAGCACGCGATCCGCGCCCAGGACCGCTCCGGCTTCGTGGTCAACGCGCTGCTGGTGCCGTATCTGCTGTCCGCGATCCGCATGTTCGAGTCGGGCATCGCGGGCCGCGAGGACATCGACAACGGCATGGAGATGGGCTGCGCCCACCCGATGGGCCCGCTGAGGCTGTCCGACCTGATCGGCCTCGACACCATCGTCTCGATCGCCAACTCGATGTACGAGGAGTACAAGGAGCCCCTGTACGCCGCTCCCCCGCTGCTGCAGCGGATGGTCGACGCGGGCCGGCTCGGCCGGAAGTCCGGCTCGGGCTTCTACACCTACAGCTGACGCTTCAACAGGTCGGTGCACAGTGCCCGTTCCAGGGTGCTGGTTACACAGTGCGACCAACGCGGGCCCGGTACTCCCAGGAGTGCCGGGCCCGCGTCATTCACACACCGTGTGCGCGCCGGGCACGCATATGCCGCTCGCACACGCTCCCCATGCGTCCACCAGGCGAGTTGACTCTTCATGCGCATGCAACGGATGTGACGACTACGGAAAGGAGCGGACCCGTGACCGCCGACCCGGAGCATCCCGTGGTCCAAGGAGAACTCGCAGAGTTACGCCGCCGCCTCGATGTCGCCTACACGCGCGTCGAGGGAGGGCTGGCTCTGCTCACCCATCGCACGGAGGAGACCGACAAGGAAGTCGACGACCTGAGCGCACGCATCGTCGCCCTGGAGCACGCCCGTTGGCCATTGCCCGCGATAGCGACACTGACCGCGGTGGGCGCGCTCGTGGCAACGATATGGCAGGCCCTGGGCCACTAGGCCAAGGACCGGTTCGGCAGCGCCCGAAGGGGCGCGGGGAACTGCGCGACCAGCCACGACGGCGCCGCAGGGGACTCGCGACAGGTCGCGGCTCCACCAGCGGAGCGCCTACGCGTCCTGCCCGAGCCTCAGGTGGTGCAGGAGCAGTAACGCGGCCGCCATGTTGGCGGCCGGGACCTCGCCGCGGGCGACCATGTCGGGGACGAGTTTGAGGGGGACCCATTCCCGGCGGTCCGACTCGAAGTCGTCCACGGGGTGTCCGACGTACTCGCCCTCGTCGGCCCAGTAGATGTGGTGCCGGGCGTCGGTGAGCCCGTTGGACGGCTCGACGCTCATCAGGTGCTGCAGGGGTCCCGGTCGCCAGCCGGTCTCTTCCTCGAGTTCCCTGGCGGCCGCCACGGCGATGTCCTCGCCGTCCTCGACCACACCCGCGGCCAGTTCCCACCCCCAGCTGTCGGTGATGAAACGGTGGCGCCACAGGAGGAGGACTTCATTGGCCTCGTTCACCACCGTGGCCACGGCGACGGGCCGCAGCCGTATCAGAAAGTGGTCCAGGTGCCGCCCGTCCGGCAGTTCCACATCTGCCAGGTTGACGGTGAACCAGCGGTTTGCATACACCGTTTGTTCGTTCTGTTTCGTCCACTGCACGGTTCTGCCACCTTCCGTCGAGTAAGTGGCAATATCGCAGCAGGGACTGTGGGGCGTCGGCGCTCGGAAACCGGTCTACAGCGGTACGCGCAGTGCCCCGTCGATGAGTTCGGCCGCCTCGGCGGTGCCCGCGCAGCCGTTGCGCACCAGGTGCTCGCGCACCGCCCGGAGTCTGTCGCGCAGCCGCTGGGACTCCATTCCGCGGGCCTGTTCGGCCATCTGCACGGCGGTGGCCACGGCCTTGTCGGCGTTGCCCTGGCGCAGTTCGATCGTGCTGAGCATGGCGAGCCGGTGCACCCGGCCGCGGTCGTGGGCGGGATTTCCGACGGCGGCCGCGGCGTGCTCCCCCGCCGCCACGAGTTCGCCGAGGCTGAGCAGTGCCTCCGCCACCTGGACGTTGACCAACCCCGGCTGGACATAGCCGGTTTCGTCGGGTTCGTATCCGCGCCGGATGCGTTCGGCGGCCTGCTCGGCACGCCGGATGCAGGACAGGGCACTCGTGCCGTCGCCGAGGTGTGCGTACGCCTTGGCCTGCATCGCGTACAGGTCCGAGGCGAGCGCGGGGGTGATGTGCTTGCCGGCGGCGCGCAGCGCGGCCTCCGCGAAGGCGACCGCCTGCCGGTACTCCCGCATGAACAGCGACTGGTTGACCAGCAGGGCGATCACATACGCGCCAAGACCCCGGTCCCCGCTGGCCTTCGCGAGCCGCAGGGCCTGGTGGAAGTAGCGCTGGGCGAGCCCGTGCGCGTCGGAGTCGTACGCGCAGATGCCGGCGATCGCCACCAACCCGCCCGTGGCGCGGTGCAGTTGGCGGCCGGTGGCGTCGGTGTAGCTGCCGCGCAGCAGCGGGGCGGCCTCGGCGTTCAGGAACCCCACGATCCGCGTACGCGTCGCAATCCCACCCGCCTTCCGGTACATCTGCTCGTAGTGGGTACGGGCGGCGCGCAGCATCTCGAGGTCACCGTGGGTGACCCGGTGCCGGCCGCCGCGGGAGACGTCCACGTCCTCGGGCGGGTTCTCCCACTCCCACACGGGCATGACCGCGGGCGTGCCCGTCACCGCGGGCGCACCCAGGATGTGCGGGCGCTGCTGCTCGTCGGAGCGCCACAGCGCGGTGGCCCGCTCGACGAAGCCGGACAGGGACGTTCCGTGCGGGGTGGACGGCTCGCCGGGCACACCGAGGCCGATGTCGTCGAGCGTGACCGGCCGGTGCAGCCGCCCCGCAAGCACCTCGCAGATCAGGTCGGGCACCTGACCGCGCGGCCGCTGTCCCTTCAACCACCGCGCTACGGCGGTGTGTTCGTACCGGAGCGCGAGGCCGCGCGCCCGCCCCGCCTGATTGACGTGTGCTGCCAGCCCCGCATGCGAGATCCCGGCCTCGTCCAGGATCGCGTCGAGCAGAGTGTTGGGCTGCATATATGCCCCCCGGATGGCTCGGTGCCGTCAGAGTAGTGCGAACGCCTTCACACGGGGTGTGAACGGAGTGCTCGAATCCGCAGCGTGCGCGCACTGTCGCGGAGAGTTTCCAGCCGGTTGACTGAAATGCCTCGCAAGAGGCCGGCCGGGCCGCCGGCTCCCCCTCGTACAGTGCGGCGGCCCGAATCCGCGCCGTCCGCCCAGCTGCCTGCCCGACACTCCGTGGCGGGGCGGACGGCGCGCCGCGCAAAGACACCACACCCGAGGGGAACCCCGCCCAGACCACGCGGGAGCGCCGGGCGCACCGCGGGGGAGCGTGGCGCATCGCGGCCTCGACGTCACGTGAGGCGGTGCGCCCGGTGTCCGACCGGCTCGCCATGGGCCGGTACGACATGGCGGCGGTCGTTGCGCAGGACGAGCAGTGCGACGTCGTCGGCGGGCCTTCCCCCGGAGTGCCGCAGCAGCCCGGCGAAGACGGCGCGCAGCACCGACTGCGGACACACCGGCCCGCCGGCGACGGCCTCGGCCAGCATGGCGGCCAGGGGAAAGAACCGGCCACGTCCGTCACGGGCGTCCTCGACACCGTCCGTGTGCAGGAACAGCGCCTCGCCGGGCAGCAGTTGACCGCAGCGGACGGCGGTCAGCTCGGCGGGCAACGGGAACGGCCCGAGGGGAGGCAGCGGTTCGGCCCGGGCCAGCAGTTCGGCCCGGGCCGGCCCCAACAGATACGGCCAGGGGTGCCCGCAGTTGAGGGCGCGCATCTCGCCGTCCGACCGGATCTCCAGCAGCAGTACGGTGACGAACTCCTCGGCGACCGGGCTGTCCGGTTCGAGTCCGGCCGAGGGGTGTTCGCTGCGGGCCCGCTCGCGCAGATGGCGGGCCAGGGCGCGCTCCAGCCGCCGTAGCACATGGCCGAGTTCGGGCTCGTCGTGCACGGCCTCGCGGAAGCTGCCGAGCACTGCGGCGACGGTGCTGATGGCGGCCAGTCCGTGCCCGCGCACGTCACCCATCACGACCCGCACGCCGTGCTCGGTGGCGATCACCTCGTACAGGTCACCGCCGACGGTGGCGCCCCGGTCCGCGGAGAGCTGGGCGGCGGCGGTGTTCAGCCCGTCGATACGGGGAGGCAGCGGTCGCAGCAGCACGCTCTGGGCGGCACCCGCGACCTGCCGGGCCTCCCTGAGTTCACGCAGCAGCGCATGCCGGACGTGGAGTATCAGCCCGGTGCCCACGGCGAAGAAGACGGCGCTGGTGACGATGCGCGCCTCCAGCCCGTTCTGCCGGGCGAGCGGACAGGCCAGTTTGTACGTGATCGCCATGGCGCCCCACACGGTGGGCAGCCCCAGCGCGAGCACCCGGCGCAACGGCCGCCTCCCCGCACTGCGGGGAACCCCAGCCTTGATGCGGATCATGCCGATGGCCCCCCAATTAGGCCCCGAAAGCGCAATCGGACCGACCTCGAAAGGCCGGTCCGATTCTGTCGACCGCATGGCCGGATTGGGCCAGATCACCCGGACTTGTCACCCGAATGAGTGAGCACGCTCCGGACATCTGCATTTATGCAGGTGGGGGCATATGCGGGGAGCTCTAACCGCGCAGAACGGCCCCCGTACGCTCACCCGCCAGGGCAACGGCCGCATCCCGAGCCGCAGACGCCTCGTCAACGGTCAGCGTCCGGTCCCCGGCCCGGAACCGCAGCGCATAGGCCAGCGACTTCTTGCCCTCACCCAGCTGCTCGGCGTTGTCGTACACGTCGAACAGGCGGATCCCCTCGAGCAGTTCACCGGCACCCTCGCGCAGGGCGGCCTCCACGTCGGCATGCGGCACGAACGCGTCGACGACCAGCGCGACATCCTGCGTGGCCACCGGGAACGTCGAGATGCTCGGCGCCTGCGGGGTGTCGTTGCCGACCGCCTCCAGCACGTCCAGGTCGATCTCCATCGCACTGGTCCGCTCGGGCAGCCCGAGGGCCTTCACCACCCGCGGGTGCAGCTCGCCGGCATGGCCGACGACCGTCTCCGCCCCGTCGGCCACGACCACCAGCTCGGCGGTCCGACCGGGGTGCCAGGGCCCGTACTGCCCCTTGCGGACGACCAGTTCGGCACCGGCCTCCCGGGCAACCGTCCGCGCCGCCTCGACCGCGTCGGCCCAGTCGGCCGGACGGCCCTTGCCCCACCAGCCGGCCCGCTCGCGGGCGCCCGCGAGGACGACGGCGACATGGCGCGGCTGCTCGGGCAGCGCAGCGTCCAGCTCGGCGATCTCCTCGTCGGTGGGACGCCGGTCGACGGGCAGCGAGACGGCGGCCTTCTGCTCCTCGCGCGGGAGGAAGACCAGGCCGGTCTCGAACAGCGCCAGCTCGTGCGTGCCCCGGCCGTCGTTGCGCCGCAGGGCGGCGAGCAGACCCGGCAGCAGCGACGTACGGAGCGCGGGCTCCTCGTCGTTGAGCGGGTTGGTGAGCTTGACGACGCGGCGCTTGGGGTCGTCGGCCTCCAGCAGCAGCTGGTCGAAGACCTGCTCGCCGATGAAGGGGTAGTTCGGCGCCTCGACGTACCCGGCACCGGCCAGCGCCCGCCCGACGCGGCGGTGCAGCCGCTGCCGGTGGGTCAGGCCGCGGCCGGAGGGCAGCTTGGGCAGCGTGGAGGGCAGGTTCTCGTAGCCCTCGAGGCGGATGACCTCTTCGGCCAGGTCGTTGACGTCGTCCAGGTCGGGCCGCCAGGACGGCACGGTGACGATCAGCTCGTCCTGCCCGTACACGTCGCAGCCGACCTCCTGCAGCCGCCGTACGACGATCTCGCGGCCGTAGTCGACACCCGCCACCTTGTCCGGGTGGTTGGCCGGGACGGTGATGGTGTGCGGCGCGGACGGTGCGATCACCTCGGTGACACCGGCCTCGGCGGTGCCGCCGGCGAGCAGCACCAGCAGGTCGACGGTGCGCTGGGCGGCGGCGGAGGCGGCCTGCGGGTCGACGCCGCGCTCGAAGCGGCGGGACGCCTCGGAGGACAGCTTGTGCCGGCGGGCCGTACGCGCGATGGAGATCTGGTCGAAGTGCGCGGCCTCGATGACCACGTCGGTCGAGGCGTTGTCCACGTCGTCGTGGTCGGCGATCTCCGTGTTGGCGCCGCCCATGACGCCCGCGAGCCCGATCGGGCCGCGGTCGTCCGTGATCACCAGGTCCTCGGCGTGCAGCTTCCGCTCGACGCCGTCGAGGGTGACGATCTTCTCGCCCTCGGCCGCGCGGCGGACGCCGATCGTGCCCTGGACCAGGTTGCGGTCGTAGGCGTGCAGCGGCTGGCCGAGCTCCATCATCACGTAGTTGGTGACGTCGACGGCGAGCGAGATCGGGCGCATGCCGACCTTCTGCAGCCGGCGCTGCAGCCAGAGCGGGGAGCGCGCCTCGGGGCTCAGACCGGTGACCGTACGCGCGGTGAAGCGGTCGCAGCCGAGCGGGTCGGAGACCTGGACCGGGTAGCCGTACGCGTTCGGGCCGGGGACGTCGAGGAGCGCCGGGTCGCGCAGCGGCAGGCCGTAGGCGATGGCGGTCTCGCGGGCGACGCCGCGGATGGACAGGCAGTCGCCGCGGTTGGCGGTGACGGCGATGTCGAGGACCTCGTCGACCAGTTCGAGCAGCTCGATGGCGTCCTTGCCGACCTCGGACTCCGGCGGCAGCACGATGATGCCCTTGGTGCCGTCGTCGCCCATGCCCAGCTCGTCGCTGGAGCAGATCATGCCGTGGGACGTCTTGCCGTACGTCTTGCGCGCGGAGATCGAGAAGCCGCCCGGCAGGGTGGCGCCGGGCAGGACCACGACGACCTTGTCGCCGACGGCGAAGTTCCGGGCGCCGCAGACGATCTCCTGCGGCTCACCCGTGCCGTTGGCCTGACCGACGTCGACGGTGCAGAAGCGGATCGGCTTCTTGAACTCCGTCAGCTCCTCGATCGTCAGCACCTGGCCGACGACGAGCGGCCCCTTCAGGTCGGCACCGAGGTGCTCGACGGTCTCGACCTCGAGGCCCGCCGAGATGAGCTTGGCCTGGACGTCACGACCGGTCTGAGTCGCCGGCAGGTCGACGTACTCCCGCAGCCAGGAAAGCGGGACCCGCATCAGATCTCCATCCCGAACGGCCGGGTGAACCGGACGTCACCCTCGACCATGTCTCGCATGTCTTCGACGTTGTGGCGGAACATCAGCATCCGTTCGATGCCGAACCCGAAGGCGAATCCGCTGTACTTCTCGGGGTCCACGCCACAGGCGGTGAGCACCCGCGGGTTGACCATGCCGCAGCCGCCGAGCTCGATCCAGCCCTCGGAGGAGCAGGTGCGGCAGGGGCGGTCGGGGTTGCCGACGGACTCGCCGCGGCAGACGTAGCAGACCATGTCCATCTCGGCGGACGGCTCGGTGAACGGGAAGAAGTTCGGCCTGAGCCGGGTCTTCATGTCCGCGCCGAACAGGGACTGGACCATGTGGTCGAGGGTGCCCTTGAGGTCGGCCATGGTCAGGCCCTCGTCGACGGCCAGCAGCTCGACCTGGCGGAAGACCGGGGTGTGCGTGGCGTCCAGCTCGTCGGTGCGGTAGACGACGCCGGGACAGATCACGTACACCGGCAGCTCGCGGTCGAGCAGGGAGCGGATCTGCACGGGCGAGGTGTGGGTGCGCAGCACGACGCCGGACTCGGTGCCGCCGTCCGGGCCCTCGATGAAGAAGGTGTCGGCCTCACCACGGGCCGGGTGGTCCGGGCCGATGTTCAGGGCGTCGAAGTTGAACCACTCGGCCTCGACCTGCGGACCCTCGGCGACCTCGTAGCCCATGGCGACGAAGACGTCCTCGATGCGCTCGGAGAGCGTGGTCAGGGGGTGGCGGGCGCCGGCCGGTACGCGGTCGTACGGCAGCGTGACGTCCACCGACTCCTCGACCAGCACGCGCGCGTCGCGCTCGGCCTCGAGCTCGGTCTGGCGGGCTGCAAGCGCCTTGTTCACGGCGCCGCGGGCCTGGCCGACGAGCTTTCCGGCGGCTGCCTTGGCGTGCGGGGGCAGGGCGCCGATCTCGCGGTTGGCGAGGGCCAGCGGGGAGGTGCCCCCGGTGTGGGCGACCTTGGCCTCCTGGAGCGCGTCGAGGGAGCTCGCTGCGGCAAAGGCGGCGAGCGCCTCGTCCCGCATGCGCTCGATCTCTTCCGGTTTCAAGGCCTCGACCTCTACCGGGTCGTACGACTTATTCGGTGCCGACATCTCTTCCCGTGCTTCCGATTGGCTGGCTGAAGGTCCCCGTCACCGACTCACGCAGAGGTCAGAGGGCCGTCCATGGGACACAAAGGTGCCAAAGGCCGAGTCTAACGGGGTGGAGGTATACGAATGCGCCCGTGGCCCGTCAGGCGAGATACGCCGGCGCCGCCACGGGCAACGTAAATCGGAACTCGGCGCCGCCCTGGGGGGCGCGGCCGACCGTGATGGTGCCGCCGTGGGCCTCGACGATGCCCTTGACGATGTAGAGCCCGAGGCCCGTGCCGCCGCGCTTGCTGCCCCGCCAGAAGCGGGTGAAGACGCGGTTCATGGACTCCTCCGGGATGCCTGGCCCCTCGTCGCTCACCGTGACCGACGTACCGGCGTCCTCGTCTTCGCGCGGGGACGCCGTGGCCGTGACGTCAATCGTGACGGTTCCCTCGCCGTGCCGCACCGCATTTTCCAGCAGGTTGCTGAGCACCTGGTCGACCTTGTCGGGGTCGGCCCACAGGTCCGGCAGCGGCTGCTCGATGCGCAGCAGGAACCGGTCGGCGGGCTGCCCGGCGGCGACGTACGCCTGGATGTGCCGTCCGACGGCCGCGCCGATGTCGACGGGCTGGCGCCTGACCTCCAGCCGCCCGCTGTCGATCCGTGAGATGTCCAGCAGCTCGGCGATGAGCCGGGTGACCCGGTCGGCGTCGGCGTCGACCGTCTCCAGCATCAGCCGCTTCTGGTCGTCGGTGAACCGTTCCCACTTGGCGAGCAGCGTGGCGGTGAAGCCCTTGACGGAGGTCAGCGGCGAGCGCAGTTCGTGGGCCACCGTCGCTATCAGCTCGGCATGGCTGCGCTCGGTGCGGCGCCGGGCCTCGGTGTCGCGGAGGGACACGACGACGCGGCGGACGGGCCCGGTGGGCTCGCCGCGCACATACCTCGCGGACACGAGAACCTCCCGGCCGCCGGGCAGCAGGAGGTTCCGCTCGGGCTGACGCACACGAATGGCCAGCCCGCCGTAGGGGTCGGTCAGCTGCCACCAGCGCCGCCCCTCCAGGTCCTCTAACGGCAGCGCCTTCTCCAGCCGCTGCCCGAGGGCGTCCTGGGCGGAGACGGCGGTGATGCGCTCGGCGGCGGCGTTGAAGCAGATGACGTGGCCGTGCTCGTCGGCGACGACGAGACCGTCGGGCAGCTCGTCGGGGTCGATGCCGAGCTCGGCGAGATCGCCGTGCCGGGGCGCGGGCGTCCGGTGCACGTCCCGTGCGCCCCGTGCCCTGCTCGTGCCGACACTCATCCCCGTACCCCACCTCTCAGACGGCGCAGGTGGCCCCCGAGCTGGTCACCCTACTAGCTCTCGGTGACGGAGCGGCACCCTCCGGAGGCGCGCTGTGCACGGGCCGACGCATAGAGACATACGGCGGCCGCGGTGGCGAGGTTCAGGCTCTCGGCCTTCCCGTGGATCGGCACGCGCACGACGGCGTCCGCCAGCGCGCGGGTCTCCTCCGGAAGCCCCCACGCCTCGTTCCCGAACACCCAGGCGGTCGGCCCGCCCATGGTCCCCTTGTCGAGCTCGTCGTCGAGGTCGTCGGTCCCGGCCCCGTCGGCGGCGAGGATCCGGACACCGGCACCCTTGAGCCCTGCCACCGCCTGCTCGACGGGCACGCCGACGGCGACGGGCAGATGGAACAGCGAACCCACGGAGGCCCGTACGGCCTTGGGGTTGTAGAGATCGACGGACGCGTCGGTGAGTACGACGGCCTCGGCGCCGGCGGCATCGGCGCACCGCAGCACGGTCCCGGCGTTCCCGGGGTCCCGGACGTTCGCGAGTACGGCGACGAGCTTGGGCCGGGCGGCGAGGATCTCCTCGAAGGGCGTGTCGAGGAACCGGCAGATCCCGACGAGCCCCTGCGGCGTGACGGTCGTCGAGATGTCGGCGATCACGTCGTCAGCGGCGAGATGAATCCGGGCGCCGACGGCTCGCGCCTCCCCGATGATGTCGGCGTACCGCTCCGCGGCCTCGACGGTGGCGAACAGCTCGACCAGTGTGTCCTCGTACGCCGCCGCCTCCCGCACGGCCTGCGGCCCCTCGGCCAGGAACAGCCGCTCCTTGCCCCGGAAGTTCCGCCGGGCGAGCCGCCGGGCGGCGGAGACGCGGGGGGACCGGGGAGAGATCAGCTCGGGGCTGGCGGAGGGCATGGGGTTCACCTTCGGAAGCTCAGGAAACAGCGGACCCGCAGGCTTCGTCAGCCTGCGGGTCCCTCATGTCACGTCGGCTCTGGGCCAGCGTCGACGTCACGCCGCCTTCGGGGCGTTGACGTCGGCCGGAAGGGCCTTCTGCGCGACCTCGACCAGCGCGGCGAACGCCGTGGCGTCGTTGACGGCCAGCTCGGCCAGGATCTTGCGGTCGACCTCGACGTTCGCGGCCTTCAGACCCTGGATGAAGCGGTTGTACGTGATGCCGTTGGCGCGGGCAGCGGCGTTGATGCGCTGGATCCACAGCTGGCGGAAGTCACCCTTGCGCTTCTTGCGGTCGTTGTAGTTGTAGACCAGCGAGTGGGTGACCTGCTCCTTGGCCTTGCGGTACAGGCGCGAACGCTGACCGCGGTAGCCGGAGGCCTGCTCGAGGATCGCCCGGCGCTTCTTGTGGGCGTTGACTGCCCGCTTGACGCGTGCCACTTGTTTAACTCCTTGTAGCGGGGCCGTGGTTGGACTCACACGGCCCGGAATCGATTGGGTCCCGGTCCAGACGTACGGCGCTCAGTCAGGGCGCCGCGTACGTCACTTGCCGAGAAGCTTCTTGATCTTCGCGGCGTCGCCCGGGGCCATCTCGGCGTTGCCGGTGAGGCGACGCGTGCGGCGGGACGACTTGTGCTCGAGCAGGTGGCGCTTGCCGGCGCGCTCACGGAGCACCTTGCCGGAGCCGGTGATCTTGAAGCGCTTGCTGGCACCGCTGTGCGACTTGTTCTTCGGCATAGCGCCGTTCTCTCCTCGTCGGTGGCGTTCCGGTGCCCGGTCGTGAAACCGGGCACGGTGGAACGTCGCTGTTGTATCGGGTACGTCCTTGGGGACTTGCGCCCCCGTGGATCACGCCTCGGCGGAAGCCTCGGCAGGCGCCTCGGACTCCTCCACGACGCTGTCGGCGTCCGCGGCGTTCTGCGACTTGCCGGGGTTCGCCTTCGCGGACGCCTTGCGGGCCTCCTGCGCCTGGCGGGCCTCGGCCATCGCCTCGGTCTTCTTCTTGTGCGGACCGAGAACCATGATCATGTTTCGGCCGTCCTGCTTCGGGTTCGACTCCACGAAACCGAGGTCCTGGACGTCCTCCGCGAGCCGCTGCAGCAGTCGGTAGCCCAGCTCGGGCCGGGACTGCTCGCGACCACGGAACATGATCGTGATCTTGACCTTGTCGCCCTGCTTGAGGAACCGGACGACGTGACCCTTCTTGGTGTCATAGTCGTGCGGGTCGATCTTCGGCCGGAGCTTCATCTCCTTGATGACCGTGTGCGCCTGGTTCTTGCGCGCCTCACGGGCCTTCATGGCCGACTCGTACTTGAACTTCCCGTAGTCCATGAGCTTGCACACGGGCGGACGGGCGTTCGCCGCGACCTCGACCAGGTCCAGGTCGTACTCCTGCGCAAGCTCCAGTGCCTTGGCCAGCGGGACGATGCCCACCTGCTCGCCACTGGGACCGACAAGTCGCACCTCGGGAACGCGAATCCGGTCGTTGATGCGGGGCTCGGCGCTGATGGATCCTCCTCGGTTAGCACCACACGGCGGTCTGGCGGACAGCCGCGTTTGTCTCTTTTCGACAGACCTAACCGCGCCGAAGCACAAAAAATGCCCCGGACGATCACAGGCGGGGCTCCAAAACACTGCCGGAGCACCGCCGCGATCTCGCGGGGCGCGCTTTCGGGCGACTCCATCGTCCGTACGGAACGATGGTGGCCGCCTGACCGGGGTGACCCGCCGTCCCGGAGGACAGTCGGGTGGGAGATCGGAGCCTCCACTTGTGGGCCGGTCACACCGATCTTGCTTTGGGCGTGTCCAGCCGGTCGTCACACAAGGTTAGCAGCTGCCCGGGGGTGGTGCGAACCGTCGTGCACCGGGGCCTATCGTGTGGGGCATGAGTGACACCCCTCCTGAGTCCACCGAATCGTCCGAGGCTCCCGACTTCGACGAGATGACCCGCGACATCGCGGAGGTCCCCGCGGTCGAGGTGATCGTGACGGTCGCCGTCAATCTGATGAGCGCCGCCGCCGTGAAGCTCGGTCTGACCGAGGAGGGCGACAAGTACAAGGACCTGGACGAGGCCCGCAAGCTGGTGCACGCCCTCGCGGGCCTGCTGGACGCGTCCGCGACCGAGATCAGCTCCTTCCACGCGGCCCCGCTGCGCGACGGCCTGAAGTCGCTGCAGCTGGCGTTCCGCGAGGCGTCGATCGTCCCGGACGAACCGGGCCAGGGCCCCGGCGAGAAGTACACCGGCCCGATCTACGGCTAGTCCCCACTCGTTTCGTTCCTACGACGGGTTCATCCCCGTACGTACAAGGGCTCGCCCGGCGGCGTCGCCCCGGCCGGCAGCAGTGCCAGGTCGAGGCCGCGCAGCAGGCGGGCCCTCAGCGTTTCGTCGGCGGCGAGCCGCTCGGCGACCGCGCGGGCGGCCTCGGCGGGAGCGGCCGCCGGATCGAGTACGAGGGCGAGGGTGCCGTCGGCCTGCCCCGGCCCGAGGTGGGCGCTCAGCACGGCGGGCTCGGCGGCGACGGCGGTGCGCACCGCCTCCCGTACCGCAGGGTCGGCGAGCGGGTCGGTCGTCGTACGGCCCTCGGCGAGCGCGAGCAGCGCGGGTCCCGTCAGCTCGAAGGGCACCGGCCCGGCCATGTCCAGCACCACCGTGTCCGCCTTCTCGTGCGCGGCGGCCTGCAGGGCCTGGTGCAGGGGTACGGCGACGGGGCGGGCCGCCGGGTCCCAGCGGGCCAGCGAGTCGGTGGACGTGAAGGCCGGCAGGGCGGTGCGGGATCCGGCCCTGAGGGTCGGGACGGCCATGTCGCTGGTCTTCTCGCGGCGCAGTCCGTTCTCGTCCTCCTCGACCTCGCCGAGCACGGCCACCACGGGGACGAGCAGCCGGGCGCCCGTGAGCGCCTCCAGGACGGGGCCCACGGCGGTGCGGTCCTCGGCCCAGGCGGTGAGCGCGGCGCTCAGCCGGGGGTCGGCGGAGCCGTCGTCGTCGGAGAAGCCGGAGTCGGGAATGTTCTTGTTCGCCACGGTCACCGACCCTATAGGGGGGATGCTGCTGGGCTTGTGCGGCCCCGGAAACCGCTTGTTCACGGGCTTCACGGCTTTCTCAGATTTCCCTGACACACATCTAACTTCCCTCTAACGGCGCACACAGTCGGCGCCCCGAGCATCGCGGGCATGGAGTCCTCCAGAGCCCGCCGAAGCCGCCGCTCTCGTCCCTCCCGGACGCGCCACCTGCTCTACACCGCACTTGCGGTGATCGCCGTCGTGGGCGGTACGGCGGCCGGGACCGTGTATGTGAAGGCCCAGGCGCACTCGGGTGCGAGCCCCGTATCGTCGTCGGCGTCGGCCTCCACCTCGGCCACGGCCGACGGGGAGGAATCGGTGGAACCCGTGGCGGAGCCGACGGTGGACTACGACGCGCTGCTGGCCGAGGCGATGGAGTCGGTGTCCGTCGCGGGCAAGGCGGAGGTGTCGGTGGCGGTGCTGGACCTGGACTCCGGCGACAGCGCCTCTTACGGAGACGGTGCCTTCGACACCGCGAGCATCGTCAAGGTCGACATCCTGGCGACGCTGCTGCTGCAGGCGCAGGACGACGGCCGGCGTCTGACGGCGACCGAGAAGTCGTACGCCACCACGATGATCGAGAACAGCGACAACACAGCCGCGTCCGCGCTGTGGCGGACCATCGGCAAGGCGGAGGGGCTCGAGGCCGCGAACAAGCGGTTCGGACTCACCGACACCGAGGGCGGCGACGACATGCTGTGGGGGCTGACCCAGACCACCGCCGCCGATCAACTGACCCTGCTGCAGCAGGTGTTCGGGGACGACTCGGAGCTGAGCGAGGCCTCGCGGACGTATCTGCAGGGGCTGATGAAGCAGATCGAGGCCGACCAGCACTGGGGGGTGTCGGCGGCGGCCGACGGCTCGAAGTGGGCGCTGAAGAACGGCTGGCTGGACCGCAGCACCACGGGTCTGTGGGACATCAACAGCATCGGGCGGGTGACGGCCGACGGGCGCGACTGTCTGGTGGCGGTGCTGTCGAAGGGCAACTCGACGCAGGCGAAGGGGATTTCGCTGGTCGAGAAGGCGGCGAAGGCGGCGGTTTCGGTATTCGCCGGGGACGCCTCGTCCTCGACGTCCGCATCCGCGACCCCGTCCTCCTCAGCCTCGTAGCAGCCTGCTGAATCCCGCCTGCAGGGTGTGCTGCGTGACGGTGCCTCCGCCGAGGTACTCGGCCTTCTCACGGAGCCGGTCCACGACGGCGGGGCCCGGGTCGCCGTACACGTCGATGGATCTCATGCGGACGAGCGCGCCGAACGCGCGGAACTTCGGTCCGCCGAGTTGCAGGTGCAGCTCCAGCGACGCGGCGTCGGGGTGGACGGCCACCGTGGTCATCGTGGACCCCGCCCGGTCGATGTAGAAGTGGTAGGAGATGAGCCGAGGTTCGCGGTTCTCGACGAACTCGGCCAGGTCGCGCATCCCGGTACGGACGTCCGCGAGCCTGCCCTCGCGGATGTCCGAGCGGTCGACGTAGAAGATGGGTTCCGCCATGGCGCCCCAACGTAGCGCCCGTCCCCGGGCCCGGCCGCCGGGCGCGCGGCCGTCTCCTCGGCCTTCCCCCGATGCGCCGATCCACGCGGGCGCTGCGGGGTGCGGAAGGCGTCAGAAGTCGTCGTAGCGCGGTCGTCGGCCGCGCCACAGGACGACCGCCACGACGAGCAGCACCCCGCCGAAGCCGCCCGCGAGCGGCGCGGCCCAACTGCTGGTGTCGTCGTCGGACTTGGCGGTGTCCGGGCCGGAGCCGAAGTACTTCTCGCCGTACGACGCCACCTGCAGGCCCTCCGGCTTGAGGCGGCCGGCCGCCTTGATGGCGGCCGCCGGGTCGATGAAGCCGAAGCCGCGGGAGTCGTCGCGGCCGCCGACGGGGGCGTTGCGGGCGGTGTCCTCGAGGAGCTGCTTGATCTGGGCGGGGGTCAGCCCGGAGTGGGCGGCCTTGATGAGGGCGACCGCGCCCGAGACGAACGCCGAGGCCGCGCTGGTCCCCCAGCCCTCGTAGTACTTGTGGTCGGGGTCGGCGATGACGATCTTGTCGCCGGGGGCACTGACCGTGGAGTACCAGCGCCGGGTGGAGAACGAGGCGCGGGTGCCGTAGCGGTCGACGGCGGTCGCGGCGATGACGCCCGGGTAGGCGGCCGGATAGGAGACGTGGTCGCCCTTGTCGCCGCCGTTGCCGGCCGAGGCGACGACGACCACGTTCTTCTTCAGGGCGTACTGGACGGCCTCGTCCTCGGCGGGTTCGGGGTGGGCGGAGGCGGAGTCGTCGCCGAGGGAGAGGTTGATGACGTCGGCGCCGTGGTCGGCGGCCCAGCGGATGCCCTCGGCGAGGGCGTTGCCGCGGGTGGAGCGGGCCTTGCCGCGGGCCGAGTCGCCGTCCTCGAGGATCACGCGGACGGGCAGGATCTTCGCCTCGGGGGCGATGCCCATGACGCCGTCGGCGTTGCCGGGGCCATGTCCGTGGCCGGCGATGATGCCGGCCATGGCGGTGCCGTGCCGGGCCCAGGCCCGCTGCCCCTGCTTCGCCCCGAAGCCGATCATGTCCTTGGCGGGCAGCACGTTGCCGTCGAGGTCGGGGTGGTCGGCCTCGACGCCGGTGTCCAGGACGGCGACGGTGATGCCCTTGCCCTTGGTGGTCTGCCAGGCCTGCTGGGTGTGCATGGCGTCCAGGGCCCACTGCTGGGCGCGGATGCCGTCGGCGTGCGCGGCGGTGGGCGGGACGAGGGCGACGGAGGCGGCGAGCAGGACGCCCAGCGTTCCGATCCGACGACGGCTGTGGCTGCGGCGCTTCACGAGGGCTGCTCCGTGGGCGACGAGGTGACGTCTTTCCTGAGGGCCCGCTCGATGCGGTCGGCGAGGCCCTGGGCCTCGTTGCCGAGGCCCGCCTGGGCGGGGGCCGTGGTGGCGCCGGACTGCATGGCCTGTTCGGCGGGTTGCGGGGTGTCGACGGTCCGGCCGTCGGCCCAGCCGGAGACGGAGTAGACGACGACGGGGGCGTCGGTGAGGACGGAGACGGTCCACGAGGCGCGCTGCTTGGTGCCGAAGCGGGCGGCGACGGTGTCCTTCGCTGCGTACGTGCGGGGCATGAGGTCGGTGCGGTCGCCGAGGTCCTCGCTCCGGAAGCGTTTGGCGAGGGCTTTCATCGTGGTGGCGTCGGCCTTGGTGAAGAGCAGTCCGACGGTCGTGACGAAGCTCTGGGTGGCGTCGGTGTAGGTGGCGCGGAGCAGCCGCCGGCAGCCGACGGGGGCGAGGGCCTTCTTCAGCAGCGGGTCGAAGGCGTCCTTGCAGCCGCTGTCCGGTGCGACGGCGACGCGCGTCCAGGTCCGGTCGGCGCCGCCGGGTCCGGCACCGCTGCCCTCCACGGTCTGCGGGAACAGCCGGTCCACGGGCACGCTGTGCCACAGGCTCCCGGCCGTGGCGAACTTGTCGCGGGTACCGCCGTCCTCCGAGTCCCCGACCAGCCAACTCCCGGTCACGGCCCCGCCGATGAGCCCCAGCCCGAGCACGATGCACGCGGCGACGGCAGCGGTGCGCGACCGCACCCGCCCGCCGAGCGGCCGGGGCCGGGCCTGCTCGTCGTACCCCTCGGGCTCCCCGAACGACACGACGGGCCGCCCGGCCCCGAGCGTCCCACCGGACAGGGTCGGGGCACTCCAGGAGAGCGCCGGGTCCGGTACGACGACTCCGGAGCCGAGGGGGGCGTCCGGGGGGCCGTCCGGCCTGGCGGGCGCGTCCGCCGGGGCGGGGCGACGCGGCGGATCGGCGGGCGGGGAGGTCGGGCGCGGGGGTGCCGCGGGAGGCGTGGCGGGACCCGGACGGGCCTCGGGCATCGGCGGAACGGCCGAGCCGGGGCGGCGGACGGGTTCGGCGGACGAGGGGGCCCGGGGTGGCGTGGTCGTCCCAGGACGCCGTACCGGATCGGAGGCCGGGCTGTCCGCGGGGACCGGGCGCAGCCGGGTGGTGGTTTCCTGCACGGTCTCGGCCGGGGCGTCCGGGCGGTGGCTCGGGCGGGGCGGCACGCCGGTGCCCGACCGGTTCGCACCCCCATTGCCGGCCGCCGGAGGAGCGTCGGGGAAGCGGGCCGAGGCCTGCGGCGGGGGCGGCGTCAGCGGGGAGGTGTCCCCGGCGAAGGGCGCGCGCAGCCGCGGGAAGCGGGGCGGGGTGTCCGGGGAGCCGGAAGGGGAACGGTCGGCCTCGGGCTTGGCGCCATGCGTGGAGGAGGCGCCCGATTCCTGCCGGTGGAGCGAGGAGTTCGCGTCCGTCACGCCGCCGCGTCCCGAAGACGAACGCCCCTCGGACCGGGGACCGCCGCGAGGCGACGAGTCCGCGTCGACCCCGTCCTCGGCGCCTCCGCCGACGCCCTTGGACGCCGGGCGGTGCCCGAAGGCCTCGAAGCGTTCGGTCTCGCGCCAGGGCGACCAGGCGGGGGCGGAAGGGTCCGCGGTCGCCGCACGGTCGGTGGTCGTGCCGTTCGTCGCAGCCGGGCGCCCCGTGTCCGTCGAAACGCTCCCCGCCGAAGCTGCGTGGTCCGCGGTGGTGTCGCCGTGCGTCGAGGCCTCCGTGGTCGTACCCGTCGTGCCGGGTCTGTCCGCGCCGTCCTCGCCCGTCGCCGGCGGGTGAGGTGGCCGTGGTGGGTGCGTCGGGCGCGGAGGGGTGGAGGCATGCTGCGCTTCCGTGCTCATGCACCCCCCGTTTCCTCGCGCCCGGGCCGTCTACCTGTACGCGGGCCGTCGTCCTTGTGCTCAATCGGTCGACGCCGGGCCCTTCCCGTCCCGGACACGCATACCCGTACGAACGGTCCGGCATCCGGTGCACGGGCTGCCGCCGACGTCGTTCCGCCGTACGTGCGCGTCACTCTACGGGTTGCCCCTGTCGGAACGGGAACCAGTCCACGAGCCCGGGGCATCTGCCCGGAACGTCCCCCTACCCTGCGGTAATCCAGTCTGGCAGGCTTCGTTCATGACTGCGCGCGCCGCCGACCGGGCCCGTTACGACCGGGCCACCGCCCATCTCGAAGCCCCTCTCGCGATCGTGGACCTGGATGCCTTCGACGCCAACGCGGACGATCTCGTCCGCCGCGCGGCGGGCAAGCCGATCCGTGTCGCCAGCAAGTCCGTACGCTGCCGGGCCCTGCTGGAGCGGGTGCTCGCGAAGGACGGCTTCGCGGGCATCATGTCCTTCACCCTCGCCGAGTCCCTGTGGCTGGCGCGCGGCGGCTTCGACGACGTCCTGCTCGCCTATCCGTCCGCGGACCGCGCCGCGTTCGCCGAGCTGGCCTCCGACCCCAAGCTCGCCGCCGCGGTCACCGTCATGATCGACGACCCGGCGCAGCTGCGGCTGATCGACGAGGCCCGCGAGGGCGGTCGTGAAGTCATCCGTGTCTGCCTGGAGTTGGACACCTCGCTGAAGCTGCTCGGCGGACGCGTGCGCGTCGGCGCGCGGCGCTCGCCGCTGCACTCCCCCGCCCAGGTCGCCGACCTGGCCCGGGCCGTGGCGCGGCGGCCGGGGTTCAAGGTCGTGGGGATCATGGCGTACGAGGGTCACATCGCCGGCGTCGGCGACTCCGTCGCGGGCCAGCCCCTCCGGTCGCGTGCGGTACGGCTGATGCAGGCCACCGCGCGCCGGGAGCTCGCCGAGCGGCGCGGCGAGGTCGTGCGTGCGGTGCGGGCCGTCGTACCGGATCTGGAGTTCGTCAACGGCGGCGGCACCGGCAGTGTGCAGCACACCGCCGCCGAGGACGCCGTCACCGAGATCGGCGCCGGGTCCGGGCTGTACGTGCCGCGGCTGTTCGACAACTACACGTCGTTCAGCGGCCGTCCGGCGGCCCTCTTCGCCCAGCCCGTCGTACGGCGGCCGGGCGTCGGGGTCGTGACGGTCCTCGGCGGCGGATACCCCGCCTCCGGTGCGCCCGGGCGCGACCGGCTGCCCGTCCCGTACCTGCCCGAGGGGCTGCGCTACGACCCCCAGGAGGGGCCCGGCGAGGTGCAGACGCCGCTGCTCGGCTCGCCCGCGGACGACCTGCTGATCGGCGACAAGGTGTGGTTCCGGCACGCCAAGGCCGGTGAGCTGTGCGAGCGGTTCGACGTGCTGCAGCTGGTCGAGGGGGACGCCGTGACGGCGACCGTCCCGACGTACCGCGGCGAGGGCCACACGTTCCTCTAGGGCTGGTCCGTCGGGCCGATGCTGCTGCCCACGCCGCCGCCCGTGGACGCGTCGTCGACGGATCGGATGCCCCTGGTGATCCGGTCCATGTCGGCGAGCGGCGGGCCGTCCTCGCCCACGTCGAAGACGAAGCGGACGACCACCGGCGCCTCGGTGCCGACGCTGGAGGGGAAGGCGAGCGACTCGACGTAACCGCCGGGCCCCTTGGCCGTCTTGACCCGCCAGCGGACGAAGTACCCGGCGCGGCCCGCCACCGCGATCTGGCCGGACTCGACCTGCTGGTGGGACTCGATCCCGCCGAACGGTCGGCGGCCGACGCGGTCGCGGTCGTAGGCCGCGTCGGCCGCGTCCGGGATGTCCTGCTCGGCGAGCTTCCTCGGGGAGCTCTCGTCGTTCTCGGTCGCCGTGCGCGTGATGACGAGGCCGTGCCGGCAGACGCCGGAGTCGCCCGGGCAGTCGTAGGTGCCGTCCGTGGTCATGACGACGTCGTGCTCGCTGACGTACTTCGGCCGGACCCAGCCGTCGAGCAACGGCAGTGTGATGCCGTTGAGTTGGTCCACGACGACGGACGGGTCGTCGGCGGACGGTTCTGAGGTGGACGCCGAAGGCGAGGGGCTGTCGGTCGTCGGTGCGGCGGTGGCGGTGACCGGGTTCGGCACGGTCTGGACGTCCGCGCCCCCGTCGTCGTCCTTGCCGAGATAGACCGCTCCGGTGACGATCGCGGCGACGAGCACGACCCCGGCGGTGGTGAGCGCGACGACCTTGGCACGACCGGAACCGCCGCCCCCGGAAGGCGGCGGTCCGGGGGCCTCCGGCGCGCTCCAGTGCTCGGTCCAGGCGGTGCCGTCCCACCATCGCTGCAGGTGGGGGGCCGACGGATCGGGGTACCAACCGGGCGGGGGCGACATGCTCATTCCGGCACTCTAGGGCGGTCCCCGAAGCTCGTGGTCCGCTTCGCGCCTACAGGGGTGTGACGTACGCGCCCGCGATTCCGCCGTCCACCAGGAAGTCGGTGGCGTTGACGAAGGAGGAGTCGTCGCTGGCCAGGAAGGCGACGGCGGCGGCGATCTCCTCGGCCTCGGCGAAGCGGCCGACCGGGATGTGGACCAGGCGGCGGGCGGCCCGCTCCGGGTCCTTCGCGAACAGCTCCTGCAGGAGCGGGGTGTTGACCGGCCCGGGGCAGAGGGCGTTCACGCGGATGCCCTCGCGGGCGAACTGCACGCCCAGTTCGCGGGACATGGCGAGGACGCCGCCCTTGGACGCCGTATACGAGATCTGGGACGTGGCCGCACCCATCCTCGCCACGAAGGACGCCGTGTTGATGATGGAACCCTTGCCCTGCTGCCGCATGTAGGGGATCGCGGCCTTGCAGCACAGGTAGACGGAGGTGAGGTTGACCTCCTGGACGCGCTTCCAGGCCTCCAGGCCGGTCTCCAGGATGGAGTCGTCGTCGGGCGGCGAGATGCCCGCGTTGTTGAAGGCGATGTCGACGCTGCCGTAGGTGTCGAAGGCCGTCTTGAAGAGGGCCTCGACCTGCTCGGGGTCGGTGACGTCGACCTTGACGAAGATCCCGCCGACCTCGTCGGCGGCGGCCTTGCCACGGGCCTCGTCGACGTCGCCGCAGACGACGTGCGCGCCCTCGGAGGCGAGCCGGCGCGCGGTGGCGAGGCCGATGCCGCTGCCGGCTCCGGTGATGACGGCGGTGCGGCCGACGAGCCGCCGGCAAATGTTCTCTGCGGACGATGCGGTCACTGTGCGGGGCCTTCCGTGCTGATGAAGACGTTCTTGGTTTCGGTGAAGGCGGTCAGGGCGTCCGGGCCGAGCTCGCGGCCGATGCCGGACTGCTTGAAGCCGCCGAATGGAGTCCAGTAGCGGACGCTGGAGTGGGAGTTGACGGACAGGTTGCCCGCGCGGACGGCCTGCGAGACGCGCAGGGCGCGGCCGACGTCCCGGGTCCAGATGGAGCCGGAGAGGCCGTAGTCGGTGGCGTTGGCGAGCGCCACGGCCTCCGCCTCGTCCTCGAAGGGAAGGACCACGGCGACCGGGCCGAAGACCTCCTCGACGGCCACGCGCGCGTGCGCCTCGACGCCGGTGAGGACGGTGGGCGGGAACCAGAAGCCGGGGCCCTCGGGGGCCTTGCCGCGGATGCCGGGCGCGTCGGCGTCGACGTACGAACGCACGCGGTCCAGCTGGACCTTGGAGATCAGCGGGCCCATGTCCGTCTGCTCGTCGGCCGGGTCGCCGACCGTCACCGCCTCGATCGCGGGGCTCAGCAGCTCCAGGAACCGGTCGTGGGCGCCGCGCTGGACGAGGATACGGGTGCGGGCGCAGCAGTCCTGGCCGGAGTTGTCGAGGAAGGACATCGGGGCGGCGGCCGCGGCCGCTTCGAGGTCGGCGTCCGCGAAGACGATGTTGGGGCTCTTGCCGCCGAGTTCGAGGGTGACGCGCTTGAGCAGCGCCGAGCCCTTCGCCAACACCTGTTTGCCCACGGCCGTTGACCCCGTGAACACGATCTTCGCGACGCCCGGGTGCTCGACGAGCGCGTTGCCCGCGACGGGGCCGTGACCGGGGAGCACCTGGAACAGGCCTTCGGGCAGGCCCGCCTCCAGGGCGAGTTCGGCCAGCCGCAGTGCGGTCAGCGGGGTCGTCTCGGCGGGCTTGAGGAGGACGGCGTTGCCGGCCGCGAGCGCGGGAGCCGTGCCCCAGGCGGCGATCGGCATCGGGAAGTTCCAGGGCGCGATGACGCCGACCACGCCCAGCGGTTCGAGGATCGTGACGTCGAGGCCGCCGGCCACCGGGATCTGCCGTCCCGTCAGCCGCTCCACTCCCCCGGCCGCGTAGTCCAGCAGGTCGCGCACATTGCCGGCCTCCCAGCGGGCGTTGCCGATGGTGTGGCCGGCCTCGCGGACCTCCAACCGGGCCAGTTCTTCCAGGTGTTCGTCGACCTTCGCCGCGAACCGGCGCAGCAGCCGGGCTCGGTCGGCGGGCGGGAGTGCGGCCCACTTCGCCTGTGCCGCCGCGGCTCGTACGACGGCGGTGTCGACGTCGGCCTCGGTGGCGGCGGGGACGGTGGCGACGACCTCCTCGGTGGCGGGGTTCAGTACTTCCAGCGCGTACTCGGCAGACAACAGGGGCCTCACATGCGTTCGAAGGAGCGGCGCAGCTCCCAGTCGGTGACCGCGGCGTCGAAGGCCTCGAGCTCGACGCGCGCCATGTTGCGGTAGTGCGCGACGACCTCGTCGCCGAAGGCGGCCTTGGCGATCGGGCTGTTCTCCCAGAGCTCGGCGGCCTCGCGCAGAGTGGTCGGGACGTGCTCGTACTCGGCGGTGTACGCGTTCCCCGCACAGGGCTCGGGCAGCTCCAGCTTCTGCTCGATGCCGTGCAGCCCGGCCGCGACCAGCCCGGCCACGGCGAGGTGCGGGTTGACGTCACCGCCGGGCAGCCGGTTCTCGAAGCGCAGCGAGCGGCCGTGGCCGACGACCCGCAGCGCGCAGGTGCGGTTGTCGTAGCCCCAGGCGACGGCGGTCGGCGCGAACGAACCCGGTTGGAACCGCTTGTAGGAGTTGATGTTGGGGGCGTAGAGCAGCGAGAAGTCCCGCAGGGCGGCGAGCTGTCCGGCGAGGAAGTGGCGCATGACGTCCGACATACCGCCCTCGCCGTCCCCCGGCATGGCGTTGTTGCCGGCCGCGTCCGCGAGGGAGAGGTGGATGTGGCAGGAGTTGCCCTCGCGCTCGTTGTACTTGGCCATGAAGGTGATCGACACGCCCTCCTGGGCGGCGATCTCCTTGGTGCCGGTCTTGTAGATCGCGTGCTGGTCGCAGGTGACCAGGGCGTCGTCGTACCGGAAGGCGATCTCGTGCTGGCCGGGGTTGCACTCGCCCTTGGCGGACTCCACGGTCAGCCCCGCGCCCGCCATCTCGTTGCGGATGCGGCGCAGCAGGGGCTCGATCCGCCCGGTCCCGAGCACCGAGTAGTCGATGTTGTACTGGTTGGCCGGCGTCAGCCCTCTGTAGTTGGCGTCCCAAGCCTGCTCGTAGGTGTCCTTGAAGACGATGAACTCCAGCTCCGTGCCCACCTTGGCGGTGAAGCCGTGCTCGGCGAGGCGGTCCAGCTGGCGGCGCAGGATCTGCCGCGGGGCGGCGACCACGGGCGTTCCGTCGTTCCAGGCGAGGTCGGCGATGAGCATGGCCGTACCGGCGTTCCAGGGCACGCGGCGCAGGGTGCGCAGGTCCGGGTGCATGGCGAAGTCGCCGTAGCCGCGGTCCCAGGACGACATGGCGTAGCCGTCGACGGTGTTCATCTCGGTGTCGACGGCGAGGAGGTAGTTGCAGCCCTCGGTGCCGTGGTGGAGGACCTCGTCGAGGAAGAAACGTGCGGCGAACCGCTTGCCCTGGAGCCGCCCTTGCATGTCGGGGAAGGCCAGGACGACAGTGTCGATCTCACCGCTGGCGACGAGGGCGTGGAGCTCCTCGACGCTCAGCGGGGGTGTGCGGTCTGCCACGAGAGCGCTCCTTCAGCTTCTGCGCGTTTTTTCGGCCGGGCCTGAAGCCATAAGGTATTTCGGAGAACCATTGCTTGGGAAGGGGGTGCGGCGGGATGTCGCTGGATCCGGACGGCAGCCTGGAGGACCGGTTGACACCGGTGCTCCGGCCGGTGCGCGCGGGCAACGGCTTCGAGGAGGCACTGGAGCAGATTCTGCAGGTCGTACGGCTGGGCCTGGTGCCGGGGGGCGAGCGGCTGCCGGCCGAGCGGGAGCTGGCGGAGCGGCTCGGGATCAGCCGGGTGACGCTGCGCGAGGTGCTCAAGGTGCTGCAGGACCAGGGCCTGGTGGAGTCCCGGCGCGGACGGTACGGCGGGACGTTCGTCCTGCCCCGCGCGGACGCGGGCGGCGAGGACGAACTGCGGCGCCGGATCGCCGCGGTCGACATCGAGGACGTGCTGCGCTTCCGGGAGGTCCTGGAGGTGGGCGCGGCGGGTCTGTGCGCGGCGCACGGCCTCACGGACGAGCAGGCGGACCGATTGCGGGAGGCTCTGGCCCGCACGCACGACGCGCCGCTGTCGGACTACCGCCGCCTGGACACGCTGCTGCACCTGACGCTGGCGGAACTGTGCGGCTCACCCACGCTCACGGCCCAGTACGCGGCGGTACGGGCGTCGGTGAACGACCTGCTCGACTGCATCCCCCTTCTCGTACGCAACCTGGAGCACTCGCAGCGTCAGCACATCGCCCTGGTGGAGGCGGTGCTCGACGGGGATGCGGACGGGGCGCGGGAGATGATGCGCGAGCACTGCGGTGGGACGGCGGCGCTGCTCAGGGGGTTTCTGGCGTGACCTTGCCTTTCCGGGGCAACTCGTCAAAGGTATGAACGTGACCCATTGTTCCGGGCGGGAGGACGCATGGCGGGCAGGCCGCTGATCGGCATCAGCACGTATCTGGAGGCCGGCGCGCGCTGGGGCGTGTGGGAGCTGGAGGCCGCGCTGCTGCCGGCCGGCTATCCGCGTCTCGTGCAGCGGGCGGGCGGACTCGCCGCGATGCTGCCGCCGGACGCGCCCGAGCACGCCACGGCGACGGTCGCGCGTCTCGACGGCCTGGTGATCGCGGGCGGCCCGGACGTAGAACCGGTCCGTTACGGCGCCGAGCCCCACCCCCGGACGGGCCCGCCGGCCCGTGCCCGGGACGCCTGGGAACTGGCACTGATCGAGGCGGCCTTGGCGGCTCGCATCCCCCTCCTGGGCATCTGCCGGGGCATGCAGTTGCTGAACGTCGCCCTGGGCGGAACGCTCGTCCAGCACATCGACGGTCATGCGGAGGTCGTCGGCGTCTTCGGCCACCACCCGGTCAAGCCGGTGCCCGGCACGCTGTACGCCGCCGCCGTCCCGGACGAGACGTCCGTACCGACCTACCACCACCAGGCCGTGGACCGCCTCGGCACCGGCCTGGCCCCCTCCGCGCACGCGGCGGACGGGACGGTGGAGGCGGTGGAACTGCCGTCCGCCGCGGGCTGGGTGCTGGGCGTTCAGTGGCATCCGGAGATGGGCGACGACCTGCGGGTGATGCAGGCACTGGTCGAGGCCGCCACGGCGTCTGCAGCCGCCTCCTGAGCCGGACGAGAGGGCTTCCGGCCGCTTCCGGCCGAACAGGCCTTACGTCCGCGTCAACGACAACAGGTCCCGCGCCGGCCCCACCGGCCGATGACCCGTCGGCCACACCGCCCGCAGGTCCCTGGCCAGCGCGACGCCGTCCAGCGGCACCCGCACCAGCCGCCGCATCGCCAGCTCCTCCCCCACCGCCAGTTCACTGAGCACCGCCGGACCCGCCCCGCTCACCGCCGCCGCCTTGACCGCGGTCGTCGACGACAGCTCGATCAGCGGCCGCGCCAGCCCGCCCAGTGCCGCGTCCAGAACCTGCCGCGTTCCCGAGCCCTTCTCGCGGAGGATCAGCGGCGTCGCCGCCAGCTCCGAGGCCTCCAGCGGGCGTCGCCGCCGCGCCCACGCATGCCCCGGTGCGGTCACCACGATCAGGTGGTCGTGCGCGATGACCGCAGAGTCCAGGCCGGAGGGCACACTGACCCCCTCCACGAACCCCAGATCCGCCTCGCCCGACAGCAACCGCTCCGCCACCACCGTCGAGTTGCCCGCGAGCAGCGACACCGCCGTGTCCGGGCGCTGGGCGCGCAGCGCGAGCAGCCAGCCAGGGAGCAGATACTCGGCGATCGTCATGCTCGCCGCCACCCGCAGCCGCGAGTCACGCCGGTCCCGCAGCGCCTGCGCCCCCGCGTCGAACGCCTCCGCCGCCTCCACGACCCGCCGGGCCCAGTCCGTCACCAGCGCGCCCGCGTCCGTCAGCCGGGAGCCACGCGGCGAGCGGTCCACCAGTGCCACGCCCAACTGCCGTTCCATGGACCGGATCCGGCTGCTGGCCGCCGGCTGTGTGATGCCCAGCTCCCGCGCCGCCGCGCCGAGACTCCCGCGCCGCGCCACCGCCAGCAGCAGCTCCAGCGCCCCGAGGTCGGGCACGCGATGGGACAGCGTGCCACCGACGGCGGTCCGGGCGTCCCTCGCCTCTTCGTCACTGCTCATAACCCCAGCTTATGCCCCCATAGACACATACTCCCTGGTGGCAGACGTACCCGGGCGGGACGGTGGAACCATGGTCACCGCAGCCCAGCCCCTCCCGCGTGCCACCGCACGCCCGCCGCGCGCCACCGCCGTCCGTCACCTCGGGCCGAACTGGTACGCCACCGTCATGGGCACCACCATCGTCGCCACCGCGGGAGCCGCCCTCGGCATCCCCGGCCTGCGCCCCGTCTGCGCCGCCGTGTGGGCGTTCTCCCTCGCCCTCCTCCTCGCCCTGCTCGCCGCCCGCGCACTGCACTGGGCGCACCACCGCGACCAGGCCCGCGCCCACCTCCTCGACCCGGCGACGGCGCCCTTCTACGGCTGTCTCGCCATGGCCCTGCTGGCCGTCGGCGGCGGTGCGCTCACCGTCGGCGCGGACTGGATCGGCACCGGGCCCGCGGTCGCTCTCGACGCCGTGCTGTTCACCGCCGGGACGGTGGTGGGGCTGGCGGCCGCCGTCGCCGTGCCGTACCTCATGGCCGTACGACACAAGGTCGAGCCGGGGCAGGCCACGCCCGTGTGGCTGCTGCCCGTGGTCGCGCCCATGGTGTCGGCGGCGCTCGGTCCGCTGCTCGTGCCGCATCTGCCGGCCGGGCAGCCACGGGAGACCCTGCTGCTCGCCTGCTTCGCGATGTTCGGGCTCAGTCTGCTCGCGACCCTGCTCATGCTGCCGGTGATCTTCGCCCGGCTGGTCACCGGCGGCCCGCTGCCGCTGGCCCTCACGCCGACCCTGTTCCTGGTGCTGGGGCCGCTCGGGCAGTCCACCACCGCCGTCGGCAAGTTCGCGGACGTCGCCCCCGGTGTCGTACCGGCGCCGTACAGCGAGGGATTCGGCATCCTCGCCGTGCTGTACGGCGTGCCCGTCATGGGGTTCGCGCTGCTGTGGTTCGGGCTTGCCGCCGCCCATGTGGTGCGGGCGCGCCGGCACGGCATGGGCTTCGCGATGACCTGGTGGGCGTTCACGTTTCCCGTGGGGACCTGCGTCACGGGTGCCGAGGCGCTCGCGCGGCACACCGGGCTCGTCGTGTACGACTGGCTCGCGGTCGGACTGTACGTCGTGCTCGTCGCCGCCTGGGGCACCGCGGCCGTCCACACCGTGCGCGGTCTGCTCAGCGGTGAGCTGCTCGCAGGGCCTCGCCCAGCACCCGTGGTGCCTCGGCCAACGACGGTCCGTACCACGTCAGATGCCGTCCGCTGACGAGTGCGCAGGGCAGCCCGGGGAACGCCTCCGGGCCGTCCTCGGCCGTGAAGCGGTACGGCTCGTCCGGGAGGACGACGACGTCCGGGGCCGCCGCGCGCAGCTCCTCCACCGGGATGCGGGGATAGCGGTCGGGGTGGGTCGTGTACAGGTGGTCGACGCCGAGCCGGGACAGTACGTCGCCGGCGAAGGTGTCCCGGCCCAGCACCATCCAGGGACGGCGCCAGATCGGGACCACGGCCGTCGTACGGCGCTGTGGTGGCGGGAGGTCCGACCAGGCCGTCTGTGCCTCGTCCAGCCAGCCGGGGCGGGACTTCGCGCCGCATGCGGTCAGCATCCGCTCCAGCTCCGCGAACGCCTGTGGTATGTCACATACCACCGTCACCAGGACCTCGACGCCCGCCGCGCGCAGCGCCGCCAGGTCGGGCTCCCGGTTCTCCTCCTCGTTCGCGACCACCAGATCGGGGGCGAGCGCGAGGATGCGCTCGATCTTCGGGTTCTTGGTGCCGCCGATGCGGGGCACGTCCAGGTCCGCGGGGTGGGTGCACCAGTCCGTCGCGCCGACCAGGGAGCCCGGCAGCGACACCGCCACCGCCTCCGTCAGCGACGGGACCAGAGAGACGACCCGCACGCCCATTAGGACCTCTCTTTCGGATCAGCTCGGCGTCGCGGGCCCTGGCACGCACTCCCCCACTGCCCTAAAGGCGTGGGGGGACCCCCAGCCGCGTTGTCGTCACTCGCCGACTCCCCCACTCTCGACTTCGCTCGAGCGGGGGGACCCCCATCGCGTCGACTCCCTCCTCCGCCTTGCAGCTGCACGCACCAGACCCCGCTCGGGGCAGCCAAGAAGCACCGTCTCCCGAGACCGACCTGATCCGAAAGACAGGCCCTACCGCGAGCGGTCCCGGACCGCCTCGATGTGCTCGGCCACCGCGACGACGACCACGCGCGTGTCCGACACGGTCGCCCGCCAGCGGTGGCGCACCCCGCCGGTCAGGTACAGGGTGTCGCCGCGGCCGAGCCGGTAGGCGCGGCCCTCCGCCTCGATCTCCACCGCGCCGTCGGCGACGTACATCAACTGGTCGTTGCGGTACTGGAATTCGCGGCCCGCGTCATGGTCGCCGGTGAACTCCGAGGCATGCATCTGGTGGTGACCGCGCACCAGGGACCGCACCCGTGGCTCGGCGGCCGGGTCGGGCGTCTCGGCCCGCACCACGTCCACGCTGCACGCCGGGTCCGCCGCCGCGAGGAGTTCCACGGCGGTCGTCCGCAGGGCGTCGGCGACCTTTTCGAGGGACGTTCTGCTGGGCCGCGCGCGGTCGTTCTCGACCTGGCTCAGGAAGGGCACCGACAGGCCGCTGCGCTCGGCCACAACGGCGAGGGTGAGCTCCAGCGCCCGGCGCCGCCGCCGCACGGCCGCGCCCACTCGCAGCGACTGCTCCTTGTGGTCGTCTTTGTGGTCGCCCATCGCTCCGGCTCCCTCCTTCGCTCCGTCGGTCCCTTTACTTCTGATGAGTTCTCTGCACCTTACGCAGGTTCGGCAAACCGTTTCATGCGCCCGTCACATCCCCGTAAACACCGCGTGCGGTCAATTCGCCAACTCTCGCCAGTAGATGAGCTCCCCGGACTCGCCGGGTGCGGATTCCTCCTTCGGGACGAAGAGGCTGACCAGCAGGGCCGGACGGCCCTCCGGGTCGGTGACGAGGCCGGCCGACGGGTTGGCGAAGGCGCGGCTGCCTCCGGGGGTGCGGATCGCCACCTGGCCGGCCCGTCCGGAGGCGGGATCGTAGGCGTACGTCCGCCAGCTCCCGAAGTCCCCGCGCCGCCGCTGCGCCTCGATCAGCACGAGGCTCTCGCCCTTCAGTTCAATGCGCGAGCGGTCCCCGATGTTCCCGCCCGTGCCCCATGCCAGCAGGGCGCGATCAAGCCTGTGATCAGGCGTTGCCTGCCAGGTGGTGAAGTCCCGCAGTACGGCGCGGAGTTGGCGGTCGGTGTCGCAGTCGGCCCGGTAGTGGCCGGTCAGTTCGACTCTCTCGCCGTGCACCGAGGTGATGTCCGGGGTGCCTTCGGCGCAGCGGGAGAGGGTGCGCGGCGCCTCGAATGTGCGGGCGGCATTTCCGGTCAGGAGGGCGGCGAGGCTTGGGTAATGGCGTAGCGCTATGTGGTTGGCCGGATCCTTTTCGTACGCGAGGACGTATCCGCCGGTGTCGTCGGCGGCGAGCGCGGGCTGGCTGGTACCCGCGCCGAAGTCGTGACGGCGGGTCCAGGTGCGCAGATCGGCACAGCGAGAGCAAGCCGCTTGGTGCTTATCGCCACGATCGAGTGAACCGTCAGATGATCCGTGCATCTGGTCGGCGGCCGTGTGTACCTTAGGCGGTGCGATCTGGGACGCCGGGCGTGGCGTCAGCAGTCGGGGCCCCCGCTCCACCAGCGAGATGGTTCGGGGCCTCCCCGTCGCCTCTGGTCACGCCCACTCGGCCAGGTCGTGAGGGAATCCGCCCGCCTGGCACGGACCGCACGCACGACGTACGTCGCCGCCCGGGATGCGAAAGCGGAGGACCAGCGCACCCAAGACCGTTCGGGGGGCGCCGGCGGGCCTTGCTCACTGCCCAGGAACGGTGGCCTTCGCCACACGCTGAGGCCTTCTCACGCGTGCGTGGGCGGTCGGTTTCGAGACGGATCGCCCACGCACGCGTGGTCCTACTGCGGGGTCATCCGGCTCACCATGTCCGGGTGCTCCTTCAGCCAGGCGGCGACCGCTTCCTCCTCATGGCCCTGACCGCGCTTGTTGATCTCGCCCTCCAGGCTGCCGAGCTCGGCCTCGCTCATCCGGAAGTTCTTGATCCACTTGGTGAGCTGCGGGTACTGCTCGGGGAACTTCTCGTTCGAGATCGTGCGGATCGTGTTGCCCTCGCCGAAGAGCTTCTTGTCGTCCTTCAGCTTGGTGAGGTCGTAGCGGCTGTACGCCCAGTGCGGCGACCACAGCACGACCGCGACGGGCTCCTTCTTGGCGTAGGCGCGCTTGAGCTCGGCCAGCATCGCCGGGGTGGAGCCGTCGACGACCTTGTACTCCTTGTCCAGGCCGTAGCCCGGCAGAACCTTGGTCTTCAGCAGGTTCATCTCGCCGGTACCGGGCTCGATGCCGATGATCTTCCCGCCGAAGGTGGAGGCCTTGCCCTTGAGGTCCTCGTAGGACTTCACGCCCTTGACGTACGAGGGCACGGCGACCTCCAGCGAGGTCGGCTGGTACCAGGTGCCGAGGTCCTTGAGTCTGTCCTTGCTCTTGTCCCAGTAGTTCTTCTGCGCGTACGGCAGCCAGGCGTCGAAGTTGACGTCGAGGTCGCCGGAGGCGAGGCCGGTGTAGACCGGGCCGACGTCCATCTGCTTGAGGTTCAGCTGGTAGCCGCGCCGCTCCAGGACGTTCTTCCAGAGGTAGGTGACGGCGATGTCCTCGTCCCAGGGGAACCAGGCCACGTTGACGGTCCGCTCGGCCTCGGCCGGGGCGGCGCTGCTCGCGACCGGGGCCAGCTTGTCGACGACTCCCGGGTTCTTCCTCAGCCAGGCGCGCACGGCGTCCTGCTGCTTGCCCTTGCCCGCCTTGTTGATCTCGGCCTCGAGGCTGGTGAGCTGCTTCTCGCTCATCCTGAAGTTCTTCAGCCACTTGCCGACGACGGGATTGTCGTCCGCGAAACCCTTGCGCGCGACGGTGTGCACGCCGTCGCCCTTGCCCCAGGCGCCCTTGGGGTCCTTGAGCTTCTTCAGCTTGTAGTCGTTGTACGCCCAGTGCGGCGACCACAGCGTGACGACGATCGGGTCCTTCTGGCTGTACGCCCGCTTCAGCTCCGCCAGCATCGCCGGGGTGGAGCTGTCGACGACCTTGTACTCCTTGTCGAGGCCGTACTCCTTGAGGACCTTGCTCTTGAGCAGGGCCATCTCACCGGCGCTGGACTCGATGCCGGTGATCTTCCCGCCGAAGGTCGACGCCTTGCCCTTGAGGTCGTCCAGGGAGTCGATGCCCTTCATGTACGACGGGACGCTCAGCTCCAGGGACGTCTTGCCGTACCAGGCGCCGAGGTCGTCGAGCTTGCTGCCGTACTTCTTCCAGTACTGCTCGTGGGTGGTGGGCAGCCAGGCGTCGGTCTGGAAGTCGACGTTGCCCGCGGAAAGGGCCGTGTACAGCGGGCCGGCCTCGAACTGCTTGGCGTCGACCTGGAAGCCGCGCTCCTCGAGGATCTCCTTCCAGAGGTACGTGGAGGCGACGCCCTCGTCCCACGGGATGTAGCCGATGCTGATCTTCTTGCCCTGGCCGACGTTCTTGGCGTCGGCGACGGGGGTGGAGCCGCCGCTGTTGCCGCCGAAGACGCCCATGCCGCCGGCGACGAGGGCGAGGATCACGATGCCGATCACGGCGACCTGCGGGCGGGGGCGGTACGACCAGATCTTCAGGCCCCCCTGGGCCGCGCGGGCCTTGGCGGCGGCTCGGCGGCCCAGCGGGGAGACATGGGTGCCCAGGGCGCTGGTCATGCGGTCGAGGTAGATCGCGAGGATCACGATGGCGACGCCGGCCTCGGAGCCGAGGCCGACGTTGAGCTGGCCGATGGCCTCGTTGACGTCGCCGCCGAGGCCGCCGGTGCCGACCATGCCGGCGATCGCGGCCATGGACAGGCCGAGCATGATGACCTGGTTGACGCCCGCCATGACGGTCGGCAGGGCGAGCGGCAGCTGGACGCGCAGGAGGGTGTCGCGGGGCGAGGTGCCGAACGCCTCGGCGGCCTCGACCAGTTCCTTGTCGACCTGGCGGATGCCCAGCTCCGTCATGCGCACGCCGGGGGCGAGCGCGAAGATCAGGGTGGCGACGATGCCCGCGGAGGCGCCGGTGCCGAAGAACAGGATGGCCGGGATGAGGTAGATCATCGCGGGCAGCGTCTGCATGAAGTCCAGGACGGGCCGGACGAGTCCGCTGACCCGGTTGGAGCGGGCGGCCCAGATGCCCACCGGCACCGAGATCACCAGCGCGATGATCGTGGCCACGAGGACCAGCGACAGGGTGATCATCGCGTCCTCCCACAGTTCGAGGGAGTCGATGAAGGCGAAGCCCACGAAGGTGAGGACACCGGCGGTCGTGCCGCGCAGCCAGAACGCGAGCACGGCGAAGATGCCCGCGAGCAGCAGGGGTGCGGGGGCCTGGAGGACGGCGTTGATGCCGTCGTAGGTCCCGGTGAAGACGGTCTTGAAGAAGTTGAAGAGCCAGGACACGTGGCTGAGCAGCCAGTCCACCGTGTCGTTGACCCAGTCGCCGAGCGGGATCCTAGGCATGGGTGACCTCCCCGTTGCCGAGGAAGCCGACCAGGCGCGCCTGTGGGACGACTCCGACGAGTCTGCGTTTGTCGTCCAGGACGGCCACCGGATGCGTCAACCGGGCGCTGATCGCGCAGAGTTCGGTGAACGGTGTGTCGGGCGTCACGGTCTCGCAGTCGCTCTCGCAACCGCAGTCGGCCTCGTCGCCGCGGACGTCCCGGTCCATGACGGCGGACGTTGTCAGCACCCGGGAGCGGTCGACGTCCTTGGTGAAGGAGGCCACGTAGTCGTCGGCGGGCCGGATGAGGATGTCCTCGGCGCTGCCGATCTGCACGATGCGGCCGTCGCGCATGACGGCGATGCGGTCGCCCAGGCGCATGGCCTCGTTGAGGTCGTGGGTGATGAAGACGATGGTCTTCTTCAATGTCTGCTGCAGCTGCAGCAGTTGGTCCTGCATGTCGCGGCGGATCAGCGGGTCCAGCGCGCTGAAGGACTCGTCCATGAGGAGCAGGTCGGCGTCGGTGGCGAGGGCGCGGGCGAGGCCCACGCGCTGCTGCATACCGCCGGAGAGCTCGTCGGGCCAGGACTTCTCCCAGCCGGCCAGTCCGCACAGGGCGAGCGCCTCGCCGGCGCGCTGCTCGCGCTCGGCGCGGGGCACGCCCTGCACGGCCAGGCCGTAGGCGGCGTTCTCCAGGACGCTGCGGTGCGGGAACAGCGCGAAGTGCTGGAAGACCATGCTGATCTTGTTGGCGCGGACCTGGCGCAGCTCGCGGGCGCCGAGGGCGGTCAGGTCCTGGCCGTCGAAGCGGACGTGTCCGGCGGTCGGTTCGAGCAGGCCGTTGAGCATCCGCAGCAGGGTGGACTTGCCGGAGCCGGACAGGCCCATGACGACGAAGATCTGGCCCGGTTCCACGGTGAAGGAGGCATCGATCACGGCGGCGGTGGCGCCGTCGGCGCGCAGCTCCTCGCGGTCGGCTCCCTGCCGGAGCTTCTCGACTGCCTGGTCCGGTCGCCTGCCGAACACCTTGTAGAGCTGTTCGGCCTCAAGTCTGGCTGACACGCGCGCCTCTCGTCTGTGGGGGTCGGGGGGACGGGGCCGCGCCTGCCCCCGGCCGACCAGGGCAAACGCGGGAGTGGTTCAGTTCACAACCGGTGCGTAGGATCGCCGCCGGTGCTTCACATCGGTGTTGGGGGGACGACTGTGGAACGACCGGACGACAGACACGCGTCGGCGCTGCGCTTCGCGACGGAGCTGGTGGCTTGGGTCGCCACGCCCTGGGCGCTGTGGTCTTACTCCTGGGTGCTCGCGGTGCTCTCGCTGGTGGTGCTGATCGGTCTTCCGACCGTCTTCTCGACTCCGGGGGACAAGGCGAACGTGATCGTCGCGGTTCCGGGGTGGGTCACGATCGTGCTCGTGCTGCTCCAGCTCGTCGCGGCCGTGGTCTCGGCCTGGTGGATCTGGTCCGTCTGGGCGGCCGTCCCGGTCTCCCTCCTGGCGGCCGCCACCCTTGTCACGGAACGCCCGCGGTGGCGCCTGCTGCTCGCCGGCGGGTGACTGTCGGTGCCGTACGGCATGATGCGAGGCGTGACCGGACGACTGATGCTCCTCGACACCGCCTCGCTCTACTTCCGCGCCTACTTCGGCGTCCCCGACTCCGTGAAGGCCCCGGACGGCACACCGGTGAACGCCGTGCGCGGGCTCCTCGAATTCATCGACCGCCTGGTCAAGGACCACCGCCCCAGCGAGCTGGTGGCGTGCATGGACGCCGACTGGCGGCCGCAGTGGCGGGTCGACCTCATCCCCTCCTACAAGGCGCACCGCGTCGCCGAGGAGCGCGAGGCGGGGCCGGACGAGGAGGAGGTGCCGGACACGCTGTCGCCGCAGGTGCCGATCATCGAGGCCGTCCTGGACGCGCTCGGCATCGCGCGCGTGGGCGTCGAGCCGTACGAGGCGGACGACGTGATCGGCACGTTCACTGCGCGCGCGAAGGGCCCGGTCGACATCGTCACCGGCGACCGCGACCTGTACCAGCTCGTCGACGACGCCCGCGGGGTGCGCGTGCTCTACCCGCTCAAGGGCGTCGGCACGCTGCAGCTCACCGACGAGGCCTGGCTGCGCGAGAAGTATGGGGTGGCCGGTCCGGGGTACGCGGATCTGGCGCTGCTGCGCGGCGACCCGAGCGACGGTCTGCCCGGGGTGCCGGGCATCGGCGAGAAGACGGCCGCGAAGCTGCTCGCCGAGTTCGGGGACCTGGCCGGGATCATGGCCGCGGTCGAGGACCCGAAGGCGAAGCTCACGCCGTCGCAGCGCAAGCGGCTCGACGAGGCCCGGCCGTATGTCGCGGTCGCGCCGAAGGTCGTCAAGGTGGCGGACGACGTCCCGCTGCCGGACGTCGACACGACCCTGCCGCACGCCCCGCGCGACCCGGCCGCGCTGGACGAACTGGCGGTCCGCTGGGGCCTGGGCGGGTCACTGCAGCGTCTGCTGACGACGTTGGGGACGTGACGATTCCGGCGACGCACACTCATCAAGTCTTCATGGGAGAGGTGTTAACTGGGGGAAGGTGCTAACTTAGGTAAACCTAAGCTTGGGAACAGGGAGGCCGCCATGCCAGAACGCCCGGCTCGGAAGCCGCGCAAGCCCCACTCCGCGCAGGTCGTCCGCACCGAACGGCTGACCCCGCACATGCAGCGGGTGGTGCTCGGTGGTGACGGTCTGGCCGGGTTCGAGGCGGACACCTGCACCGACCACTATGTGAAGCTGCTGTTCCCGGCCGGGGGTGCCGTCTATCCGGAGCCCTTCGACGTGGAGCGGATCCGGGCGGAGTTCCCGCGCGAGCAGTGGCCGGTGACCCGGACCTACACCGTGCGGGCCTGGGACCCGGTCCACCGCGAACTGGCCCTGGACTTCGTGGTCCACGGCGACGAGGGCCTGGCCGGACCGTGGGCGGCGCGCGTCCAGCCGGGCGAGACCGTGCACTTCATGGGCCCGGGCGGCGCCTACGCCCCCGACACGACCGCCGACTGGCATCTGCTCGTCGGCGACGAGAGCGCACTGCCGGCGATCGCCCGCTCCCTCGAGTCGCTGCCCGACGGCGCCATGGCGCATGCCTTCGTCGAGGTCTCCGGCCCCGAGGAGGAGCAGAAGATCGACTCCGACGTGGAGGTCGTCTGGCTGCACCGCGGTGACCGGCCCGTCGGCGAGCTGCTGGTGGAGGCCGTACGGGCGCTGGAGTTCCCGGAGGGCCGCCCGCACGCGTTCGTGCACGGCGAGGCCCACTTCGTGAAGCAGCTGCGCCAACTGCTGCGCTGCGACCTGGAGATCCCGCGCGAGGACCTGTCGATCTCCGGCTACTGGCGCCTCGGCCACAACGAGGACGGCTGGCAGGCCTCCAAGCGGGAGTGGAACGCGCGCATCGAGGCGGAGCAGGAGGGCGCGGCGTCGGCCGCGTGACACGTCCGAAGGGGCGGCACCTCACCGAGGTGCCGCCCCTTCGCCGTGCTCACACGGATCGGAGCTCACACAGACCGCTGGTACGACCGGAACGTCCGGATCGACAGCCACACCGCCGCCACCGCGAGGGCGAGCAGTGCCCCTCCCCTGCTGAGCACATCGCCCCAGTCGGGGTGCTCGGACAGTGCCGAACGGCCCGCGACCATCGCCCAGTTGAGCGGGTTGAAGTCGGCGATGTGCCGCATCCAGGAGGGCATCTGGGAGGGCGCCATGAAGGCGGAGGACAGGAACGTCAGCGGCAGCAGCAGGAAGGTGTTGATGCCGATGATCGACTCCCGCTCCTGCACCAGCATGCCCAGCGCGTTGGACAGCGCCCCGAAGATCGTGCCGAGCAGCACGGCGGCGAGGACCAGGATCGCGATGCCGCCGACACCGCCGGGGTAGTCGGCGCCACCCGCCAGCGCGAGCAGCACGATGACGACCGACTGGAACGCGGTCACCAGGCCGTTGTTGACGACGTTGCCGTTCATCAGCGCGGCCCGGCTGACCGGCGTGGTCAAGAACCGGTTGAGCGTGCCGCGCTGGATCTCCTCCAACGTGCCCATGCCGGCCCACATGTTGGAGCTCAGCGCACTCATCACGACGACGCCCGGGACGAGGTAGTCGAGGTAGGTGGTCGTCCCGAAGCCGCCGAGCTCGACGACCTTCTTGAAGAGGTTGCCGAACAGGAACAGCCAGATCACCGGCTGGATCAGCGTGATGATCGCGTACGCCGGCTGCCGTGTGAACACCATGAGTTGACGCTGCGTCATGTACCAGGTCTGGGAGACGGCCGTGCTCATCGCGCACCTCCGGCGAGGACGAGGTTCTCGGTGGCTTCGGCGTCCGCCTCGGAGTAACGGCGGCCCGCGTAACGGAGGTAGACGTCGTCGAGGGAGGGGCGCGCGACGGTCGCGGCGGCGACCCCGACCCCGGCCCGCTCCAACGCCCCGAGCAGTGCGGGTACGGCGGCCGCCCCGTCGTCGGCGCGGACACTGACGCGGCGCCCGTCGACCAGCACCTCGTGCATGCCGGGCAGCCCGCCGAGGGCGCCCTTGAGCAGCGTACGGCCGGCTTCGCCCACCGCTTCCCTGAGTTCCAAGTGGACGGCGTCACCGCGGAGTTCGCCCTTGAGGGCGTCGGGCGTGCCCTGTACGACGACCCGCCCACGGTCGACGATGGCGATGCGCTCGGCGAGCCGGTCGGCCTCTTCGAGGTAGTGCGTGGTGAGCAGGATCGTCAGCCCCTCTTCTCCCGCGAGCCGGTCGATCTCGTCCCACATCGCCGTGCGGGCCTCGGGGTCCAGGCCGGTGGTGGGCTCGTCGAGGAAGAGCACCTCGGGCCGGTGCACCAGACCGAGGGCGACGTCGAGACGGCGTCGCATGCCGCCGGAGTAGCCCTTGACCTGGCGCCGGGCGGCGTCGGTCAGGCTGAACCGGTCGAGCAGCTCGTCCACGCGCGTGGTGAGGGCGGCGCCCTTCAACCCATAGAGCCTGCCCTGGAGTTGGAGGTTCTCCTGGCCCGTGGCCACCGGGTCGGCGCCGGAGCTCTGGGCGACCACGCCGATGGCGCGGCGCACCCGGTCGGGGTGGCGCAGCACGTCGTGCCCGGCGACGGTGGCCGCGCCCGAGTCGGGCTTGGCCAGGGTGGTGAGGATCTTGACGGTGGTGGACTTGCCGGCGCCGTTGGGCCCGAGGAGCCCGAAGACGGTGCCCGGTTCGACGGTGACGTCCATGCCGCGCAGGGCGGTGACCTCACCGGGGTAGGTCTTGATCAGCTGGCGCGCCTCCACTGCGGGCGCACGGGTAGTACTCATGACGACAGCTCTCCATGATTGAGCGGATGTACAGCGATACGTCTGATCCGCATGAAGAGCGCCGGGCTATCCTGGGTGTGCCGCACCTCGATCGCCTGGACTGCCTCACGGCGGATTCAGCTCGGGGTTCGAGACCCCGGCAGAGCTGCTGCAACAGCCCGGCCGGGGTCTGTTTCGTCAGGTGAACTCCGGTGGCAGCTCCCCCGTTTCATGGAAGTGGCGCCACCCGTCGACGCCCGGCAGCGAGCCCTTCTCGATCTCCTCGAGAAAACCGCGGACCCACTGCGCCTGTGCCTCGACCATGTGCAACTGGTACTCGACCTCGACGAGGAAGAGCCGCGGGAGCGTCTCGCAGAGCTTCTCCAGCGCCGCGCGCCCGCTCGCCACCTCCACCTCGAGGTTCTGCAACCGCTCCTGGAGCAGCCGCACCACCTCGTCGGGAGGCAGGGCACCGAGCAACGACAGAGCCGTCTCGAAGATCGGGAACTCCTTGGCCGGAACGGCCAGCAGATCGGACAGCCAGTCGGCCATCTCCTCCCGCCCCGCCTCGGTGAGCCCGTAGACCGTGCGCTCGGGCCGGTTGCCCTGCCGCTCGACATCGGCGACCTCGACGAAGCCGTGCTTCTCAAGGTTCTGCACGACCGTGTAGAGCGAGCCGTACTTGATCTTCGTGCTGACGTCCTTGCCCTGTCGGCGCAGGGTCTGGGCGATCTCGTACGGATGCATCGGCTTCTGCCAGAGCGTGACCATCACGGCGAGCGCCAGCGGGTTGCTGAGCTTGCGGCGCTTCATTGCCATGACGACCACCTCGCTTACGAATATCCGTGGCCGAACATATCGCGACCCTCGGACGGTCGTCAATACACACGATGTATCGCGTATTGATGCGCATGGCAAGGACGTGAGGACTTGGGCCCGCCGCGGACACGACGGCGTGACGCAGGCGAAACACCCCGTCCCTAATTTCTGTCGCCTGACAGGAATCCGTAGACAGGAATCCGCGCCGAAGGCAGGTGCCGCCGTGACAACAACCACCCCCTCCGACGTACGCCCCGACCCGCCGCACTCTCCCGATGACGGCTCCCTCGCCGAGTTCGGCTACCGCCAGGAGCTGCACCGCAGCCTGGGCCGGTACGCCTCCTTCGCGGCCGGTTTCTCCTTCATCTCCGTCCTGACGACGGTCTTCCAGTTCTTCGCCTTCGGGTACGCGTTCGGCGGCCCCGTCTTCTTCTGGGCCTGGCCGGCGGTGCTGGTCGGGCAGTTGCTGGTGGCCGCGTGCTTCGCGGAGCTGGCGGCGCGGTATCCGATCTCGGGCGCCATCTACCAGTGGTCGTCGCGCCTTTCGAACCTCACCTTCGGCTGGTTCGCCGGCTGGATCATGGTGATCGGGCAGATCGTGGTGGTCGCGGCGGCGGCGCTGGCACTGCAGATGGTGCTGCCGGCGATCTGGTCGGGCTTCCAACTGGTGGGCACCGACCCGGCGGTGACCTCGCAGGACGGCGCGGCGAACGCGGCGGTGCTCGGCGTGATCCTGCTGGTCCTCACCACGCTGGTGAACATCGTGGACAACCGCGTGCTGTCCGTGATCAACCGGGTCGGCGTGACCGCGGAGATCATCGGCGCGGTCCTGATCGTCGTACTCCTGCTGACCCACTCCAAACGCTCCCCCGGCATCACCTTCCACACCGAAGGCGCGGCGAGTTCCGGCCTGTTGGGGGCACTGCTGGTGGGCTCGTTCACCGCGGCGTACGTGATGATCGGCTTCGACAGCGCGGGCGAGATGAGCGAGGAGACGCACAACCCGAGGCGTACGGCGCCCCGCACGATCCTCACCGCGCTCGGCGCCGCGGGCCTGCTCGGCGGCCTGGTCATCCTCGGCGGCCTGCTGGCCGCGCCCAGCCTGACCGACGGCCACCTGGGCGTCGACGGCCTGAGCTACGTCCTGACCAGCCGCCTGGGCGACGGCGTCGGCAAGGCCCTGCTGGCGGACGTGGTGGTGGCGATCGCGGTGGCCACCCTGGCCATCCAGACGGCGGCCTGCCGGATGCTGTTCTCGATGGCCCGCGACGGCCAACTCCCGTTCTCCAAGCAGCTCGCACACGTCAACCCGCGCACCGGAATGCCGAACGCCCCGGCCCTGGTCGTAGGCGTCCTGGCAGCGGCCCTGCTCCTGCTCAACTTCGCCTCCCCGGACGCCTTCCTGGCCATCGGCACGACCTGCATCGTGATGCTGTACCTGGCGTACGCGATGGTCACCGGCCCGCTTCTGCTACGGCGCCTGCGCGGCGAGTTCACCTCGGAGGGCACCGACGAGACGGGCACCAAGCTCTTCTCCCTGGGCCGCTGGGGCATCCCGGTCAACGCCCTCGCCCTCCTCTACGGCCTCCTGATGACCGTCAACCTGGCCTGGCCGAGGGCAGCGGTGTACGACCCGGCGGGCGGGCACTGGTACTTCCAGTGGTTCACGGTGCTGTTTTTGCTGGTCACGGTAGGGATCGGAGCTGTGTACCGGGCTGTGAGGGCACATCGAGGGCACTCGGCTCAGACACCGACCCCTGCGGCACCTCTCCCAGAACCGACTCAATAGCGTCCGCCGTGGTGTCCTCGCCAGTCGGCCAGAGGCCGGTGTACTTGTCGAGCGTGATACTCGGCTTCGAGTGGCTGAGGCGCACTTGAACGGTCTTGACGTTCTCGTTCTTCTTGATCAGGCACGAGGCGTAGAAGTCCCGGAGGCTGTGCAGGGTGCACGTCTCCGGGACGCGCACACGTTCCGGCTCGGCGCCCTCGGGTTTCCCGAGTCGCTCCCACTTCTCGTGCGCCTCGATGAACTGCGCGTCGAGCATCTTGTTCGCGTCATCCTTGAGGGCGTTCCAGACGCGCGACCAGGTGGACCGACGGATCGGCCTGCCTTTGTCGTCGGTGAACACCAGCCGTGCCGCGCGGGTCTTGGGGGCGAGTGAGTTCGTCCGGTCTTCGATCGCCTCGGGAACGGGCGGGAACTCCGCCGGGTGCAGGGACGTGCAGAGTTGTGGCGCGCGTACCGCACCGACATCGCGGCCGGGGTGTCGTGCCCTACCGAGGTTCTCGACGGCTTGGACGAGCTGCGTGCGGCCAGCTGGCAAGTGGGGGGCAAGCAACGGTGCACATCGGCCCGATGCCACGAAGTCGCTCACGTCGTCACCGTCCCCGGCAATTGTGCGCGAGCGGTCGTCTGACGTCATCTGGAACCGGTTCGGTGTCGACACCGGCGGAGCCGAAGGCCTGGCGCCACCCCAGCGCCCGAGCAGGCACGAACCGACATCCTTCACACTGATCGCGCCAGTGGCATCCACGCCACGGCTCTACGGCTTCACGTCCGGCGAAGCCTCATCCTCTGGTTCGAGATCCCATACCGCCACGCTCACCTTGTGCGCCAGTTCTTCGATGTCCTGGGCGGCCCGGATGATTTGCGCGGTGTTTTCGCTGGCAGTCCACAGCACCACATCGGCGCCGACTTCCTCGTCGCGCCAGGCGTAGCGGAGTGCGGCGAGCACCTCGGGTGTGTCGTCCTGCCGTAGATAGCGGAATGCCCGCAGTCCCTCGCCGAGCAGCTCCGTGCGGAAGGTCTCGACCACCGGTGGCTCCACGGCGTCCGGGTCCTCCACTGCGACGAGGAAGCGCAGCGTCTCCTCTCGATGACCCTGCGCGGGCTTGACCATGGTGAAGAGCTGCAGCGGCATGTGCGTCGGTTCCCACATGCGCAGCAGCACTCGCGTGTCGAAGGGTTCTGGCGCGAAGGCTTCCGCGAAGTGCCGGAGCCTGCCTGCGAGGAAGGAGATCCCAGGCTCTCCCGGATCCTGCCCGTATGACCGCCAAAACAGTTCGGCGCACGTGCGCGCCCAGACACCGATGTCCTGCCACTCTTCGGTGTCCCAGCGCGGAGGGAGCTCTAGCCATCGGCTCGGGTTGTAGTCGATGTCGAGGCTGAACTCGTGCTCGAGCTCGACCCGTGGCTCAGTCATGTTCAGCTCCACCGGAAGGTCGTCATCAACGCGTCGAACCACTCGACCATCGCTTGAGACAGGTCGTCCTGGGGGTTCCCGGCGCCGATCGTGGAAAAAGCGACCAGGAGCCACTGGCTGGGATCGGCGGGCACCGCCACGAGGTATTCCACCCTGCGGCTGGCAAGTTCGATACCGCGCGCCGGATCCGCCGGAACGACCCGCTCCCGGCGGACCGCCACGGCTCCGTCGACCTCGCCACTGCTCAGGTCGACCTCCGAGGTATTCGTCGGGCTTTCGCCGACGAGCAGTTGAACGGCGACCTCGGTCGTGTCGGACGCCCGGGTCGCGCCGCCGGCGGCCTGGGAGCGCACCGGAAGGCGCGCTTGCGAAACGGTGAACGATGCCCCGAGATTCACCTCGCCCGCCAGCTTCATGGGCAGGTACAGCTCCAGTGCCTCGGCCTTGCGTGCCCCCGCAACTGCCGCCAGCAGTCTGCGTTCCAGTTCCAGGCGGAGCGGGGTCAGCTTGTCACGTGGCACGTCGGCCGGCAGGCGTGCGAAGGCGGAGGTGACGATGGAACGTACGGCAGCTTCTGCGTCCCCCTGCCGCAGCGGGATCTGCACCCAGTCCTCTGGCAAGAGGAGGTGGTAGCCCGTGGGGGGAGATGTGGGTTCGATTGTGTTGTCAACCATGGCCACTGGCCCGCCGGTTGGTGGACCAGATGCCCACATGCACCGCGGCGCTGATCGCGACTCCGGGCCACAGCTGCCAGTAGCCGCCCAGCGCGGCTCCGAGGAAGGCCATGAGGAAGTAGAGGCCGCTGAAGACTCTCAGATCGAATTCCAGCGTGTCGCCCTTCTTCCTGATCTCCGGTTTCCAGAACCGGACCAGCACCAGAAGAGGACTGAGCGCGGTGACGTCCAACGCCCAGGTGGGCACGGGCAGATCAAGTCCTGCTGTCCTTCGGTCCTGCAATGCGACCATGAACCAAAGGGTCATGACGAGGGCGATGGCGAGCAGCACATAGCGCACACGGGTCGCCAGCCTGCGGAACCTCTCGTCTTCCGGATCAGGTGTGGGGGCCAGGGAGCCGGCCGCACCGAATCGGGGACCACCCTCCGCGCCGGGATGCGAGTCCTGAACGGCGGCGGCCCGGCCCCGCTCCTGAGCCCGACGTGCCTGCCGGGTGCGCACGCTTCTAGTGAGACCCGTCCTTCGCCTCTCCGGTTCGGGCCTCACCATTGCGATCCGATCCCCGCTCCCGGCGCTGTCATGTGTCCCTTGGCATTGACGTAGGTGCTGGACCACTCGTCTCCGGCCCGCCCACCGAGGTCGAGGGCCGTGCTCGCGATCCAGTAGGACTGCGCGATCCCCTTTTGGCGTGCCGCCTCCGAGGCCATGTCACCCAGCCGCTGGCTGTCAGGGTACCTGCCGCTCATGCGCTCGATGTCCTTGACCTGCTGAGCCATGCGCTTGTCACCCAAGGCCTTGTACACCTCCGTCCGCGTCGCGACCGGCATGGCTTCATCCCGGGTCCGTACGCCGGCCGCCCGCCCTTGCTGGTTGTCCGCGACCCGACGCAGCCGCCCCAGCGGTCCACCGCCTCGTCCAGTGGCGGCGCGGTTCATTCTGGCCGCCCGCTTCGCCTGCTGTTTCGCGAGGTCCTCCGCGAGGGCTCGCCCTTCCTTCTGCAGCGACTTGATCGCCTTGGCCGCCTTGACGCCGTTCTTGGCCATCTTGAACGCCGCGATGTCGGTGATCACATCGAACCAGGAGCCGTTGCCCGTCGCCGCCATCAAGAGGTGGATGCCGAAGACGATTCCTGTCAGGATCCCGACCACCACTCCGAGGGCCGGGAAAAAGATCGCGGCGATCGAGAGCAGGGTGCAGGCGTTGCTCAGCCAGTCGGCAACGATCGCCAGCCAGTCGGCATCGCTCACCCACGCCTTGAGGTTGTTCCACCAGCTGTCTTCTATGTCGTCGTCGATCGACCACCGGATCTTGCCTGCGTAATGGTCCGCGCGCTCGCCGTAGAAGGACACCGCCGAGTTCAGCTTCTGGCGGGCCGTCTCCAGATCCTCTTTGGCCCGAGTGACGGCCGGATCCTCGGCCGCGGTGTCCTTGGCGGTCCTGTCGGAGCTCTTCTTGGCGCCGTCGTCCGGCTTGTGGGCGTCCAGGATCCGTTGGGCGTCCTTGGCGTCGTCCAGCGCCCGGTCGGCCTTCTTCTGGGCGGTCTCCATGTCGTCCGCCCAGCCGCCCAGGTGTCCTTTCACCTTGCGGTAGCGGTCCTCGGCAAGGTCTAGCCTGCGCCCCAGGCCACGCGCCTTGTCGCCGAGCTCGTCCGCGTACTTGCCTTTGAGCCCGTCGCAGTCCGCGATCGCCTGCATGGCGGCGGCCTGCGTGCGCAGCTTTTCGGCCACCTTCTTCATGTGCGTGACCTCGCGCCGAATCCCTTCCGGATCACCCGGAACGGGATCGGCCTCTGCGAGCGGCGCCCAGTCAGCAGGCCGCGCCATGGATGCTCCCCCTGTGAAATGCCATAGATCCGTGCGCGCCCAAGGCGCTATTTCTTCTTGCCCTTGGTGGCGTTGGCCAGGTCGTCTTCGAGGCCCTTGAAGGCGTCGCTGGTCGTCTTGACCATCTGCCCGACCTCCTCGATCTCCTTGACCAGCCGCTTGCGGTTCTTGTCCCAGTTGTCCACAAAGTCACCCATGGCGCTCTGGACGCCGCTGTCACCCAGCAGGGACTTGATGTCCTGCTTCCAGTCCTCCAGGCCCTTGAACTCGCGGCGGATCTGGGCGAGTTGCTTGGCGCTCGTGGCCAGCAGGTCGTAGTCGACCTGGAGGTCCGATCCCTTCGACATGCCTGCTCCTGACCGATCGACGTCAGCGGTTGACTGCCTGGATCTCCTGGACGGTGACGGCCTGGTCGTTGCCGAAGGTGCCGTCGGGCAGGTCACCGCCGGCGCCGCCGGTGCCGGTCCAGGCGATCTCCCAGGTGACGGTGGCCCGGAGCTTGAAGGTGCCGTTGCCAGAGGAGCGCAGATACTTGATGCCGCAGGGCGGGGTCTCGCTGGACTTCCCCTTGGCATAGGGCTCTCCGACGGACCCGTCGGCGTTGATCGTGCACTCGCCCGAGACAGGGTACGTCTCAGCATCGGTCGTACCTGGTTCGAGCTTGAGAGAGACCGGCTTGGCGGTGGTAGTTGACTGGATGTTGAGCCCGCCCACATTGATGGCGGCAGTCACGGAGACCTCCTTGAACTTGGCCTTGTCCAGCCAGGCCCAGGTAGGGAGGTTGACCTTCGTGGTGTCGGTTGGAGCGAGAGTCACTTCAGTGGTGGGCAGCTGGAGGCGGTTGTAGGCGAGTTCGGCGAGAACCTGCGGAGTGACAGCGTTCTTGACGGGCGGAGTGCCGCCGTCCTCGACCCAAAAGGGCGCTTTGTCGCAGGCCTGCGCTTCGGGCTCCATCCAGCGACTCTCGTCACGAACGGCCACCCACCAGTTGCCCTCGTCCTTCTTGTCTAGGTTGTAGTTCTTGTACGTTCCATCCTTGTACGTGTTGCGAAACTCTCCGACGGATTGCTTCGCATAGTTGGCCTGGCCCGGCGTATTGATCGTCTCGTTGTACATGCCCTCGACGTACTTCGAAAAGTCCGCCGCAGAGCGCGGTTCGTACCAGCAGGCGGGCGGGGTCCAGTCATTGACAGGCGTAACGTTGCCTTTGCTGCCACCCTTGGTTCCTGATGTCGAACCGCTGTAGGTGACCATGGAGACGATGCTGCTGCCGTCTTGCCCTCCGCTGGTCTTGGTCTTCTCCCCATTCGACTTGCCGGGAGTGCCCCATGCTGCGAATGCCGTGCCGGGTAGCAGAGCAAGCACACCAGCGGCGACTCCTATCGCGAGCCAGCGGCGCTGAGCCCTCACGGCGTGCACGCCTTGTTCCCTCGTTCCGATTCGATCTTCGCGGTTTGCCACACGCCCTTGCTGTTCAACATCAGACGCGTGCTGTAGAGCACATAGGAGTCGTTGGTCGCCCTGGACTTTTCGACCTTCTTCGTCTTCCGGTTCTTGTTGAACGCCTTGCTCTCATCGGAGCAGTAGGAGACGCCGGCCGACTCCTTGTCGAAGACGCTGATTTTGGCCGCGTAGTAGCGGACCGAACCCGAGTACGTGAAGCCTGCATCGACGATCGACTTGACCCAGTCCCTGCTGCCCGCGAGTGCAGTGCCGGACTGATAGAACGACAGAGCTGAGGATTCGGGGTCGCCCTGAGTGACCGAGTAGGTGACCGCAGTCTGCGCCCTCCCGGCATCCGCCAGGATCGCGTCCTTTGTGGCGTCCCCGGTCTGCCAGCCCTCGAAGGTTTCCTTGACATCGCTCGGGAGCGTCATGTCAGGACGGTTGGCGTTGGCTGCTGACGAGCTCGGCGAAGCCGAGGCGTCGGCGTCGCCTGCGTCGGCGCCCGCGATCTTGTCGTTGCCCTTGGAACTGTCATCGCCGCTCCCGCAGGCGGACAGCGACAAGGCCGCGACAGCGGTCAGCGCGACGGCTGCGAGCAGGGTGGTGCGGCGCTTCACGGATGGCTCCCGGTGGGGCGAGGGTTCTCACGAGTGTGCCAACGCTATCGATGGGACACGGGTGGCACCAGCTGGGTTTGCGTCATGACCGATCTTCCAATCAGGCAAATCGCGGCAGAAGGCACCCTGCACCGCTGCGCCGCGTGATCACTGTTTCATAACGCAACGCATTCTGTGACCATGGCTGGACCAGCCGAACACGAGCCCCTGGAGCCCCGATGGAGAACATCCTGTACCCGAACAACAGCCGGTACGTCCTCGGAGCCGAGCGCGAACGGTACGCGAAGATCGCCGCCGAACGGTACGCCGCCGGTGCTTCCATCCAGGCGATCGCCGACGAACTGGGGCGCAGCCGCAGCTTCGTGAACGGATTGCTGCATCGTGACACGGACGTCGAAGTCCGGCCGCGCAGCGTATCCAGGCGGCCGGCTTCGGGCGCCTGACGGCCCTGAGGTCGCGCCGTGCCCTCGCGGCCTGTGCCCGGATCGGGTGAGGTCTCCCAGGCCACGTGTACCCGTTCCGGGTAGGTGTCGGCGTCGATCGCGGGCCCGCAGGACGGGAAGCAGAAGCCGAGGTCGATCGTCTTCAGCACCGGCGCCGTCGCTTCGTTCCAGCACACGCACAGGCCAGTGGACACCGAGTGAGGACGGGAAGCGACCGGAATCAGTGATTAGCTTCTGTTCAACTCAGAGGCCATGTCGCTGCATCGCCGCAGGTAGCCGGGACACTGAATAGTGCTGGTCGTACTGCTGCCTAGGACTCGGGCCCAGCAGGTCAGCCGGGCCCCTTTTGGTGACGCACGCTTGGCCCGCCTCTGTCCAGGGCACATCGAGGGCACATGAGGACGAGAAACACCCAGAACCATCGACAACCAACCAGAACACGTTTCCGCAGGTCATCTCCTCTGTCAGGCGATCACCCCAGGTCACCGGAGGTGCCCCGGCACTGGTACTTCCAGTAGTTCACGGTGCTGTTCCTGGCCGCGACACTCGTGGCCGGTGGTGCCTACCGGACGTACCGGAAGCAGACGGCGGCCCCGACTGCCGTGTCGGATACGGCGGTTCCGGAGACTTCCGCCTAGCTCAGTCGCCCCGTACGCGCGCGTGCAAGTGCATGTCGTGCCAGCCGTCAGGGTGCAGGAGGGCACTGCGTTTGGTGCCCTCCAGGGCGAAGCCGCTCTTGGTGGCGACCCGGCAGGAGGCCTCGTTGGCCGTGGCGTGCATCAGCTCGAGGCGGTGGAAGCCGATCTCGTCGAAGGCCCAGCGGGTCAGGGCGGAGGCCGCCCGGGCGGCGACGCCCCGGCCACGCGCCGCGGCCGCGGTCCAGTACGCGACCTCGGCCATGCCCTCGCCGAGCTCGACGGCGCGCAGTGCCACCCGGCCCAGCAGCCGGTCGGTGTCCGCGTCGGCGACCGCCCACTGAGCGGTGCGCTCCCCCTCCCACTCCTTCAGCCACTCCTCGATCCAGCCGGCGGCCTCCTCCACCGAGTCGCTGCGCCGGATGTGCCACTGGTGCATGAGCGGGTCCTGGAAGGCTTCGTGGACGGCCGGCGCGTCCTCGGCCCGCCACGGGCGCTGGACCAGCCCGTCGCCGGTGGGGAGGACGGGCTGCGGGGTGCGGGAGAGGGTTCCGGCGGGCAGGACGGGGCTGGTGACGTAGGGCATGATCGGCATCCTGCCCGTGGGGCGCGGCCGGTCCAACGGGTTTTCCGGCGCCGTGCGACACGGTACGGACGCGACTCTCCGCACGGAATGTGGACGCTTCAGGTGTTGTCGGACGTACCACAGCGCTACTCTCGGTAGGTCAAGTGCGATACGGCACGGGGGAGTTCGCAATGGCTGGTCTTTCGGGTGCAGCGCGGGCCGCCGTCTGGGCGGCGGCAGGGATGTGCGCTGCTGTGCTGGTCGGGCTGGTGGTCGTCGCCGTGGCGGTGAATCTGGATACGGCGGACCGTACGGCCAGCGTGGTGGGCGCCGCTCTTGGGGCCGTGGGCCTCTTCGTCTCCGTCTTCACTCTCTTCCGGCCCTCTCTGGGAGCGGGCCGGACACGTCGCGTGCAGTCCCACGGCCGGGGTGCCATGGCCGCGGGCGGGAACATCGAGGGGAACGCCTTCGGCCCTCGGTCTGAGGTCCGTCCGACACCATCTGGAACGCCACCGGCCTCTCCTGCGGCGACCGGCGACATGGACGTACAGGCCCACGGCCCGGGCGCGCTGAGTGCGGGCGGCGACATCTCCCGCAACGCCTTCGGTGACGACAGCAGCGCATGACGAGCGCCGACGACCCAACTCCGACGGTTCCTCCCCCCGTCCATGTGGACGCGGGCAGAAGAGGAATCGCTGCGGGCGGGGACATTCGGTACAACGCCTTTGGACCGGGCAGCTCGGTTCAACACCACGAGCACCACCACGAGGCGCCGCGGCCACTCGTCCAATGGCCGGTGCGCATGGGCACGTTGCCTGCGCGGGCCAGCTTCTACCAGCACCGTTCCGAACAGGACGTGCTGCGTAGCCGGTTGGCGGACCGCGGCACGGCGGTGCTCACCGGTAGCGAGCAGGTGCTGTCCGGGATGGGCGGCGTCGGAAAGACTCAACTAGCCGCCGATCTGGCCCACTCCGCTTGGGAGGCCGATTCCGGCGTGGACCTCGTGGTCTGGGTGGCGGCCGGTGACAAGCAGGCCGTCACTGACGCCTACGCTCGGGCAGCGCGCACTGTCGTCACCGATCGTGAGGTGGACAAGGACGAGGAGTCGGCGGCACAGGAGTTCCTGCGCTGGCTCGGCACCACCGAGCGAACCTGGCTCGTGGTTCTGGACGACGTCAGGGCACGGCGCGACCTCAACGGACTGTGGCCACCCCGCACTCCGGCCGGACGCACCCTGGTCACTACCCGCTCGCGCGACGCGGCGTGGACCACCGAGACGCGGGCGGTGATCCACGTGGGCGTGTTCACCCCCGAGCAGTCGTCGGCGTATCTGCGACGGGCGCTCGGACGCTCCGAACGAAGCAACCACCAGGACACGGACGCCCAACTGGCCGCGCTCTCCGATGCGATGGGGCAGCTCCCGATCGCATTGGCACAGGCGGCCGCCTATCTGGTAGACGCCGACTTGGATGTGCCCTGCTACCTCAAACTGTTGGCCGATCAAACGCGGTCTCTTGCGGAAGCGCTGCCTCAGGAGGACGCGCTGCCCGACGACCACCGTGATCCCGTCCCAGCGGTCTGGGAGATCTCCGTCCGGCGGGCCCAGGCGTTGCGTCCGGTGGGAATGGCCCGGCCCCTGTTGGAGCTGGCCGGTGTGCTCAACGGCGCCGACATTCCTGACAGCCTCTTCGCCACGAAAGCCGCGCTGCGGTATGTGGCCGTTCGGCGTTCCGAATCCGGCACACGGGCATCGGAAGTCCGGGACGTCCGTGAGGCACTGCGTGTACTGGACCGACTCAACCTCCTGGACCACACCGCGAGTGACGTGGGTCGGGACCGGCCCGGCCGCGTACAAGTGCACCAGCTCGTCCAGCGTTCTGTACGGGAGTCCACCCGGAATCTCGCCGAGACCGTGCGGTCGGCCGCCGACGCGCTGGAGGACGCGTGGCCCGAGATCGAGCGTGACCAGAGTCTGTGCCAGCGGCTGCGTGCGAACGTACCACCACTGCGCTTGCACGGGTCGGAGGCATTGTGGCGTCCTGAGCCGCACCCCATCCTGAGCACGTACGGCATGAGCCTCGGTGAGTCCGGCGCCAGCGGCGCGGCAGTCGAGTTCTACGCCGCTCTGGTCGGGGAAGCCAGTCGCTTCCTGGGAGAACGGCACCCGGAGACGCTCAACGCGCTGACAGCTCAAGCGCATTGGCGCGGGCGCGCGGGTGACGCGGCAGGAGCGGCCGCGGCTCTCGAAGCGTTGCTCCCCGAGCAGGAGAAGGTCTATGGGGAACGGCATGCCGTTCCCCTGGCCTTGCGCACGAACATCGCCGGCTGGCGAGGGGAAGCCGGAGATGCCGTCGGCGCCGCGAGGAACTTCGAGGAGCTCGTGCCCCTGCACGAAGAGGTCTTGGGCCACGACGATCCCCTCACCCTCAACGTCCGCCACAATCTGGCCGCCTGGCGCGGAATGGCGGGCGACGCCATCGGTGCGGCAAAGGCCTTCGCACAGGTGGTGGCCGACCGGGAACGCGTATTGGGGCCAGACCACCCCGACGTCCTCAAGACCCGGCACATGCTGGCGACCTGGCGCGGCCGGGCCGGCGACCCGGCCGGGGCGGTGTCACTGCTCGAGCGGCTCGTGGCCGAGCAGGAACGGATTCGAGGCCGGGACCATCCCGACTCGCTCTCCGCCCGCCACAACCTGGCCGGCTGGAGAGGAGCCGCAGGACGGCCCGACCAGGCGGTGGCCGAACTTGTACGTGTGGTGGACGATATGCAGCGGGTGCTGGGGCCGGAGCACTTCTCCACCCTGGACGCCCGTCATGATCTGGCCACCCTGCGCGCAGAGGCCGGCGACCTGCGATCCGCGATCTCCGACCTCGAAGAAGTGCTGGTGCTGCGTGAGCGGACGCTGGGCCGCAGTCACCCGGACTCCCTGGCCACACGACACAATCTCGCGGGCTGGCGGGGGGAGGCCGACGGAGCGGGCGAAGCAGTGCCGGCATTCCAGGCACTGCTCGACGACATGCTGCGGGTGTTCGGACCTGATCATCCCGACACTCTGCTCGTTCGCAGCAATCTCGCGAGCTGGCTCGGCCAGGCCGGGGATCCGGAGGCGGCGGTCGAAGTTCTCGAGGCACTGGTGGCTGACCAGGACCGCATTCTGTCTGCTGGCCATCCTCTGTCGTTCCACACTCGGCAGAACCTCGCCCTGTGGCGAAGTGCGACGGGCGACCACGAAGGAGCGGTAGCGAATCTCGAAGCCCTGCTGCCGACCATGACGGGGGCGTTGGGCCCCGGCCATCCCGATCTTCTCAACATCCGCCACGACCTGGCCTGCCTGCGCATCAACACGGGGCAGGCAGACATCGCCGAACGTGAGCTGGAGCAGGTTCTCGTCGATCGGCAACGCGTCCTCGGGCCGGACCATGTCGACGTGCTCCTCACCGCCCGCGCCCTGGCCGCCGTGCGAGAACGGAGTGACAGTGCCTCCGCCGTGCTCGGCTCCCGCTACGAGTCTCCTGATGAGCCCGACGAGCCGGACCCTGTGCACGCCCTGTTCGCCGCCGCCCACGAGCGCGCCGACGTCTTGGCGGAATCAGAAGACCTGGCAAGCGCGATTCAGGTGCTGGAACAGCTCGTTGTGGAGCTGCGCTCCGCCGCCGGCCCGGACCACCCGGCCACCCTCACCACCCGGAACAAGATCGCCGCCTGGCGGGGTGTCGCCGACGACCCGTCCGGCGCCGCGGAAGAACTGGAAGACGTCTTAGACGCGATGTTGCGCGTGGCCGGGCATGAGCATCCGGCCACCCTGGTCGTGCGCCACAACATCGCGGCCTTCCGCGGACAGGCGGGAGACGTCGCCACTGCCGTCGCGGAGTACACCCGACTGCTCACCGACGAGATCCGCATCCTTGGCGAGGACCATCCCCAGACCCAGCGGACCCGGAACAACCTCGCACACTTCCAGGACCAGGCTGGCGCCTCCCCCTGACCGGCGCCGTAGGCTTGATCGTGATGAGACGCAAGCCACGGATCCCGCCTTCTCCGCTGCCGCAACGGCACGGAGTGGACCCCGTACGGGTCCGGCTGCCCGTCGAGGGTCCGTGGGCCACGGTCCGTGAGCATCTGCTCGAGCGGCTCGGCCCGGCGCGCGCCGGGGTCGTCGACGGGATGTTCGACTCGGGGAAGATCGTCGGTGCCGACGGACGCGCCGTCGCGTCCGATGCGCCGTACGAACCCGGCATGTTCGTGTGGTTCCACCGGGATCTGCCCGCCGAGGTGCCCGTGCCGTTCCCGGTGGACGTCGTGTATCGCGACGAGCACATCGTCGTCGCCGACAAGCCGCACTTCCTGGCCACCACACCGCGCGGCAGCCACGTCACCGAGACCGCGCTCGCGCGGCTGCGCCGGGAGTTGGGGATTCCGGCGCTGGGCGCCGCGCACCGGCTGGACCGGCTCACCGCCGGGCTGGTGCTGTTCACCGTGCGTCCCGAGGAGCGCGGCGCGTACCAGTCGCTGTTCCGCGACCGGCGGGTGGCGAAGGAGTACGAGGCGGTGGCCCCGTACGATCCCGGGCTCGCCCTTCCCCGGACCGTGCGCAGCCGGATCGTGAAGGAGCGAGGGGTGCTCGCGGCCTACGAGGTGGCGGGCGAGCCGAACGCCGTCAGCCGGGTGGAACTGATCGAGCACCGGGCGGACGGTCCGGGGCGGTACCGGCTGGTGCCGAGCACCGGGCAGACCCATCAGCTGCGCGTCCACATGAACACGCTCGGCGTGCCCATCCTCGGCGACCCGCTCTATCCGGTGGTGAAGGACCCCGTGCCGGCCGGTGACTTCCGGCGGCCGCTCCAACTGCTGGCGCGGGCGCTGGAGTTCACCGATCCGGTCACGGGGGTGGAGCACCGGTTCCGCAGTACGAGAACGCTCGAGGCCTGGTCCTCGTACCACGACTGGGCCGGTCAGTAACCGCGCCACCAGCGCAGGAAACGCCGCCAGGCGCCCATCGGGCGGACCGGTTCGGGCGCCGGCACGGGCTGCTGCGGGGCGAGGGGCTGGGGCTCGGCGGCGGGCGTGGGCACGGTGGTCCGGGCCTGCTCGGCGACAGCGGCAGCGGCAGCGGCGGCCGGCTCGGGCTGCGGGGTGCCGACCTGCCAGTCGGTGCGCTGTGACGGGACGGGCGCATGGGTCGGCTTCTGCATCACGTCCTGCGGCGGCTTCGGCGCGAACCGCACCGGCAGCGCCACCAGGTGCCGCGAGGAGATCGACTGCCGCCACACCAACTCGTCCTCGTCACAGTCGAGTTCGACGTCGGGCAGTCGCATGAGCAGTGCGTCGATACCGGTGTCGGCGATGGCACGGCCGATGTCCTGACCGGGGCACTCGTGCGGCCCGCCGCCGAAGGCGAGGTGGGAGCGGTTGCCCTGCATGTTGGCCGCCAGGTCGGGGCGGACCCGCGGGTCGACGTTGCCCGGCGCGATCCCCAGGAGCAGTCCGTCGCCCCTGCGGATGTGCTGGCCGCCGAGCTCCGTGTCCTGCTTGGCGAAGTAGGCGAAGACCGAGCTGAACGGCGGCTCGTCCCACAGGGACTGCTCGACCGCCTCCGGCACCGTCATCTGGCCGCCGTTGAGCTGGGCGCGGAAGCGCGGGTCGGTGAGGACCGTGCGCAGCACGTTCGACAAGAGGTTGACCGTGGCCTCGTAGGCGGCGAAGAGCACGACGCGCAGGTGCTCCCTGACCTCGTCGTCGGACAGCCGCGCCGGGTGCGTGATGAGGTGGCTGGTGAAGTCCTCCTCGGGCTTGGCCCGGCGGCGGGTGGTGAGCCGGCTCAGCGCATCCATGACGTAGCCGTGGCTGGCGATGGCCGTCTCGGTGCCCTTGAGCGCGTCACGGGCGGCCTGCACGAGCCGGTCGTTGTACTCGTCGCGCATGCCGAGGATCTCGCACATGATGGCCATCGGCAGGTGCTCGGCGAACTGGCCGACGAGATCGGCCGTGCCCTCCTCGCAGAAGCGGTTGACCAGGCGCTGGGTGTAGCGGTTGATGTGGCGGCGGATGCCGCGGTGGTCGATGGTCGACATGGCGCCGGTGACCGCGGCCCTCAGGCGCAGGTGTTCGTCGCCCTCCGCGTGGGAGCAGATCGGCTGCCAGGCGATGTGCGGCATCAGCGGGTGGTCGGGCTTGACCATGCCCTCGAGGAGCGGGGTCCACAGGCGGCTGTCCCGGCAGAACTGCGAGGGCGAGCGCACCATGTGCAGGTTCTCGGTGTGGCCGAGCACCGCCCACATCGGCACGTCGTCGTGGAGCAGTACGGGCGCCACCGAGCCGTGCTCGTCGCGGAGTTGCTCGTACAGGGAGGCCAGGTCCTCCGCCTCGGGACCGTAGAGCCGGTGCAGCCCGCCGGGGCCGCGGCCGTGGGCGGGGCAGCCGGGCGGTGGGCCGGCCTTGGGGTCCGCGCCGGTGAGGGAGTGGGATTCAGGCGTCACAGTGGTCGCTCCGAAGTGGATCCGTTGTCAGGGGAGTTGGGACGGATACGGGTGAGGACGGTCAGGTGAGCGCACCCGTCATGGCGAGCGAGTGCAGGAAGCGCATCAGGGTCATCAGGACGTCGCGGCTGGAGGCCCGGCGGCGGGCGTCGCACTCGATGATCGGGATCTCCTCGGCCAGGTCGAGCGCGGTGCGGAGGTCGGCGATGGGGTAACGGGGCCCGTCCGGGAAGGAGTTGACGGCGACCACGAACGGCACACCGCGCTCCTCCAGACGTCCTATGACGTCGAAGCTGACCTCGAGGCGACGGGTGTCGATCAGCACGACGGCGCCGAGCGCGCCCTCGAACAGGCCGTTCCACAGGAACCAGAAGCGTTCCTGGCCGGGGGTGCCGAAGAGGTAGAGCACCAGCTGTTCGGTGATGCTGATGCGGCCGAAGTCCATGGCCACCGTGGTGGCCGTCTTGGTGTCGGAGCCGTAGTTGTCGTCGACCCCGACGCCGGCCTGCGTCATGGTCTCCTCGGTGGTCAGCGGCCTGATCTCGCTGACCGAACCGACCATCGTCGTCTTGCCGACTCCGAAGCCGCCCACGATCACGATCTTCACCGCGGCCTGGGCCGTGTGCGGCAGATGATCCTCTGTCCGTGGTCCGGGGATGGTGTCAGAGCCTTTGAAGTCCATGCATCACCGCTTCGAGGAGGGAACGGTCGGGGAGCGCCTGGCGGACGATCGGGGCGCGCGCCTGTACCAGTTCGGCCGTCAGCATCTCGGTGAGCAGGACGGTCACCACACTGAACGGCAGGTTCAGATAGGCCGAGAGCTCGGCCACCGAGAGGGGGGCCGTGCACAGCCGGAGCGTCGCCGACTGCTCCGGTGTGGCGGAGGCCGGCGGGTCGGCGCGCGCCACGATTAACGTGACCAGGTCGATGTCCGCGCGCTCGCCGTCCGGTCCGGCGACCACGTACAGCCGCTCCGGCTCCTTCCGGTCGCTCTGCCCGGGACTGGGTTTGGGAAGTGGCTCTTCCTTGGGATATCGCCGCCGGCGTTGCGGAGCAGTCATACGGTCTGCCCGTTGCGCCGGGGCGGACTGGTGAGATGGGCCCCGATGCGTACGACGAGATCGCGCATGCGGTTGCTCATCAGCCCGGGCTCGGCGACCACGTCGGAGAGGACCGCGAGATAGGCGTTGGGCCCGGCGGCCATCAGATAGAAGTAGCCGCCGTTGATCTCGATGATGACCAGCTTCATCCGGCCGTCGCTGTCCGGGATCTCGTGGGCCACGGCACTCGCCAGGCTCTGCAGGCCCGCGCAGGCCGCGGCCACACGGTCGGCCGCGTCCGGATCACCTCCGTAGCGAGCGATGCGCAGGCCGTCGGCGGAAAGCACCACGATCATCTCGATGCCGGGTACTCCGTCGGCGAGGTCCTTGAGCATCCAGTCGAAGTTGGCTCGCTGCTGGATCACTTGTGGTCCCTCTCGTCGTCGGCCTCAACGCGGGCCGGCTCGTTGGTCGTCTGAATGTCGAACGGGTCCGGCGTGCCCTTGAGTCCGTTCCAGAACGCCTCGACCCAGAGCCCGGGTTCGGGCTCGTCCTTCTTCTCGGGCTCCGGCTCGGGCTCGGGGGCCGCCCAGGCGGGCCGGGCCGCCTGCGCCTCCCGCTCGGCCCGTTCCGCGGCGGCCTGTTCGGCGAGCCGCACGCTGAGCGGGGTCTTCACCCGGCTGCGCCGCTGCGGCAGGCCGCCCGCGGTCCATTCGGTGACGACGGGGACCTCGTCCTCCATGGACACGCCGGCCGGGATGCGCGGGCTGGTGGGACGGCGCCGCTTGGGGGCGCGCTTGGGACCTTCGACACCGCCGAGTTCGAGCTTGGGCGCGGAGGTCACGCCGATGCCGTGGGCGAGGCCGGGCGCCGGCTCCTCGGTCATCATGATGCGCGGCACGACGAGGACGGCACGGACACCGCCGTACGCCGAGGAGCGCAGCGAGATCTGCATGTCGTACGCCTTGCACAGGCGCCCCACGACGGCGAGGCCGAGGCGCGGGGAGTCGCCGAGGTCCTGGAGGTCGACGCCGGCCTTGGCGCGCTCCAGCATGCCCTCGGCCCGGGCACGAGCCTCCTCGCTGAGGCTGACGCCGGCGTCCTCGATCTCGATGGCGATGCCGGTCTGCACCTCGGTCGCGATGACATGCACCTTGGTCTGCGGCGGCGAGTAGCGCGTGGCGTTGTCGAGGAGTTCGGCGCAGGCGTGAATGACCGGCTCGACGGAGATGCCGCGGATGTTGACCTTGGCGATGTTGTCCAGCGAGATACGCCGGTACTCCAGGATGCGGGACATGGCGCCGCGCAGCACGCTGTACAGCGGTACGGGCGCCGGCCACTGACGGCCGGGGCGGCCGCCGCCGAGGACGGAGATGGAGTCGGCGAGGCGGCCGATCAGCGCGGTGCCGTGGTCGATCCGCAGCAGGTCGTCGAAGACCTCGGGGTTGCGGCCGTGGTCCTCCTCCATCTCCCGCAGTTCGCTTGCCTGTTGGTTGACGAGCGCCTGAACGCGGCGGGCGACGTTGACGAAGGAGCGCTGCGAGGACTCCCGCATGGCTTCCTCGGTGTCGATGATGTCGAGCACCTGCTTGACCAACGCCACCTGCGCCTCGGGCAGTCCGCGCCAGGCCGGGTCGATGTCGCCGAGTTGCTGAATCACCTCTGCGGGCGAATTTCCGCCGCGCAACCAGTGAATGGCGGTCGGTGTGATCTCGTACGCGAGGCGGTGCATCTCCTGGTCGTGGCCGGCGATGCGCCGTTCCAGATACGCGCTGTGACGGGCGCCGTTCTCGCGCAGGGCCCGCAGGGCTCGGCCGCGGCGCACCGCTTCGGCCGCCGTCGCGATCACCAGCAGCGTGGCGATGCCGCCGCACCAGCCGACGGCCGTCCGGGCCGGCCCGGCCACCGTGGCGACGGCGGCTCCGGTCGCCGCGGCCATCAGTATGGCGGGCAGCAACAGCAAGCGCGCGTAGGGAAGTTCGCGCCGGGGAGGGGATTGAACACTCACCATGTGGGCCCTCTGAAAAAGATCGGCTGGGTGTCTGGGGAGCTTGCAAGTGGGGTACGCATGGGACTGCGCAGGATCTTCGGTATTTTTGGGAACAAGCGCACGAATACGCCTCAACTCGGTGCGCTGCGGGCGAGCTTAGTCCGACCGGATCATCGCCGTGTCATATTCAGCAAGCACCTGAAACGGGGCTGCCGCAGGGAGTACGCTCGGCCTCATTTACACGCTCAGGTCCCACTCGCACACGGCGCGTCACAGCGTATGGGCGTACGAATACCACTCACCGTGACGGGTGAAGATCGGCCTCCGGACGCCTCCGTAAGGGCAGTTCAGACGCCCGCGATCCGCAGGGCCGCGTCCGCCGTAGCCTCCGCGAACACCGACACGGGGCGCTCGGGATCGGAGCGGTGCACGAGGATCACGCTCTCGATCAACCCGAACAGCAGGTCCGTACGGAGATCCAGCTCGCTCTTCGCCAGCGCCCCGCCCGCGGTGGTGGCGGCGAGCAACTGCCGGTAGGCGTCCTTGAGTTCGGCGCGCACGGCATGGAAGCCGGCGAAGCGTTCGGCGCGCACCTCGGGCAGCAGATAGAGGCCGCCGAGGTTGTGCGGGCCGCCGCACAGCAGCTCCACGTCGGTCCGGCACAGCTCCCACAGCCGGTCCTCGGGCTCGGTCGCGTCGTCGGCGAGGAGTTCACGGGCGTACGTCAGCGAGGGCGTGACCGTGGACTCCAGGAGCTCGGCGAGCAGCTCCTCCTTGCCGGAGACGTAGTGGTACATGGAGGCCTGCCGCATGCCCGCGCGCTCGGCGACCGCGCGGGTGGTGGTGGCCGCGTAGCCGCGGGTGGTGAACAACTCGGCGGCGGCCGCGAGCAGTTCGTCGCGCGGCGAGAGTCCGCTGTCCGGCCGCTGCGCGGCCCGCGGCCTGCCGACGCGGCGCCCACCTGTCGTTCCCATGCGTTCGATCCTCGCATATCACCTGGTTATGGCGATCTCAGGGTGAACCCGGTGAGGGGGCGGTAACCGACCGGCAACACGCGGGCAATCCCGGCGACCCGACCGCCTCTTAATTTCTGTCGAGCGACAGAAATAACCCCGCAAGAGACGACGACCCGAAGAGACGACCCAGAGCCGGAGGTCCCGCGATGGCGACAGAGACCACGTACGGAGCCCGCGACCACGCACGCGCCCAGGAGGGCACGCGCGCCGAGGCCATGCCCGTCGTGCCGTCCGCCGACTGGCCGGACCCGCCCTGCGAGGCGGGCCATCTGGTGTGGGCCGAGACGGTGGCGGGCGGCAACTACACCCACCGCGTGCTGGCCCGCGGCACGGAGCTGCGCCTCACCGACCTGCGCGGCGACGCCTGCGCCCATCTGCTGCTGTACGTGGCGGACCGGCCCTGGGAGCGGCTGAACGTCGCCGACACGGTGAAGGTCCAGTGGAACGCCTACCTCGGCGAGGGGCAGCTGCTCCTGTCCGACCAGGGCCGCGTGCTCGCGAGCGTCGTCACCGACACCTCGGGCCGGCACGACGCCCTGTGCGGCACCTCCAGCCTCGTACGCAACACGGAGCGGTACGGCGACGGCACCCCGCAGTCCGCCTCGCCCGCCGGGCGCGAGCTGCTGAAGCTGGCGGCCGCGAAGAACGGCCTTGAGCCGCGCGACCTGCCGCCGTCCCTCTCCTTCTTCCAGGGCGTCGAGGTGCGCGAGGACGGAAGCCTGCACTTCACCGGCTCGTCCGGCCCCGGCGGCAGCGTCACCCTGCGCGCCGAACAGGACCTGACCGTCCTGATCGCCAACGTGCCGCACCCGGCCGACCCACGCCCCGACTACGTCAGCACCCCGCTGGAGGTGCTCGCCTGGCGCGCCGCGCCGACCGCACCGGGCGACCCGCTGTGGGAGGCCACACCCGAGGGCCGCCGCGCGTTCCTGAACACCGCCGAATTCCTTGCCGCGAGGGGGCTCGCATGAAGACCGTGGTTCCGGCCCGGGCGGCCTGGTCGTCCGTGATCCGCACCGGCCAGACGCTGACCATCACCGACCTGCACGGCAACCAGGCCGTCGACTTCCTCGTCTACGACGCCCATGACACGTCGGTCCGCTACAGCGCGCCCGACACCATCCACGCGCAGGGCAACATCTTCCTGACCACGGGCAGCGTGCTGATGAGCAACGAGCACACGCCGCTCATGACCGTCGTCGACGACGAGGTGGGCCGCCACGACACCGTCGGCGGCGCCTGCTCCAAGGAGTCGAACACCCTCCGGTACGGCCACCACACTTGGTCGCAGCACGCGTGCGTGGACAACTTCCTTGCGGAGGGCGCCCGTTACGGCCTGGGCAAGCGCGACCTGGTCTCCAACATCAACTGGTACATGAACGTGCCGGTCGAGAAGGACGGCACCCTCGGCATCGTCGACGGCATCTCGGCCCCGGGCCTGAAACTGACCCTGCGCGCCGAGCGCGACGTCCTGGTCCTGGTCTCCAACTGCCCGCAGATCAACAACCCTTGCAACGGCTTCGAGCCGACGGCCGTGGAGATGACGATCGAGTCCGCCGCCCCGGGGGACGACGCATGAGCTTCGAGAAGCTGCTGGTCGCCAACCGGGGCGAGATCGCCGTACGGATCATCCGCACCGCCCGCGAACTCGGCCTGCGCACGGTCGCGGTCTACTCCGACCCGGACCGCTCGGCACCCCACGTCCGGCTCGCCGACGAGGCGGTACGGCTCGGCCCGGCGCCCGCCAAGGAGTCGTACCTCGACACCGACCTGGTGCTGAAGGCGGCCAAGGACACCGGCGCGGGCGCCATCCACCCCGGCTACGGCTTCCTCTCCGAGGACGCGGCCTTCGCGCGCCGCTGCGAGGACGCCGGAATCGTGTTCGTGGGCCCGACGCCGGAGCAGCTGGAGCTGTTCGGCGCCAAGCACACGGCACGCGCGGCGGCCCGGACGGCAGGAGTGCCACTGGCACCCGGGACGGACCTGCTGGCGTCGCTGGACGAGGCCCTCACACACGCATCGGCGATCGGCTATCCCGTCATGCTCAAGGCGACCGGCGGTGGCGGCGGCATCGGCATGTCGGCATGTCGATCGGCCGACGAACTGACCGACGCCTGGGACCGCGTGCAGCGCGTGGCCGCCGCCTCCTTCTCCTCCGCCGGCGTCTTCCTGGAGCGCCTGGTCGAGCACGCCCGCCATGTCGAGGTGCAGGTCTTCGGTGACGGCGAGGGCGGGGTCGTCACTTTCGGCGACCGCGACTGCTCCCTCCAGCGCCGCAACCAGAAGGTCCTGGAGGAGGCACCGGCACCCGGGCTCCCCTCCCATGTGCGCGACCAACTCACGTCAGCCGCCCGCGACTTGTGCGCCTCGGTCGACTACCGCTCCGCCGGAACCGTCGAGTTCGTCTACGACGCCGCCCGCGAGGAGGCGTACTTCCTGGAGGTCAACACCCGCCTCCAAGTGGAACATCCGGTCACCGAGGAGATCTACGGCGTCGACCTCGTCGCCTGGATGCTGCGCCTGGCCCGCGGCGAGTCCGACGTCGTACGCAACCCCGGCCCACCCCGCGGCCACGCCGTCGAGGCGCGCCTCTACGCCGAGGACCCCTCACGCGAACACCGGCCCAGCGCCGGCCTGTTGACGCGGGTCGAGTTCCCGCCGGGAGTGCGGGTCGACGGCTGGGTGGAGACCGGCACGGAGGTGACGACGTCGTACGACCCCATGCTCGCGAAGGTCATCGCGTACGGCCCCGACCGCGCCCACGCCCTGCGCCGACTGGACGAGGCGCTGGCCCGCACCCGAGTCGACGGCATCGAGACGAACCTGGGCCTGGTCCGGGCGGCGCTCACCGACCACGACTTCCGAACGGCCACCCACTCCACGGCGACCCTCGCACACGTCACCGACCCGACCCCACGCATCGAGGTCGTCTCCGGTGGCACCCTGACCACCGTGCAGGACTGGCCGGGCCGCACCGGCTACTGGCAGGTCGGCGTACCCCCGTCCGGCCCGATGGACGACCTTTCCTTCCGGCTCGGCAACCGCGCGCTGGGCAACCCCGAGGGCGCACCGGGCCTCGAATGCACCCTCCAGGGGCCGACGTTGAGGTTCACGCACCCGACGACGGTATGCGTGACGGGCGCCCCGGCCGAGGTCACGGTCGACGGCGTGCCGGCCGCGCAGTGGGAGCCGGTGACGGTGCCCGCAGGTGCCGTGCTGGAGATCGGCGCACCCACGGAACACGGCCTGCGCACCTACGTACTCTTCGCCGACGGCCTCGACATACCCGCCTTCCTCGGCAGCGCGAGCACGTTCACGCTGGGCCGCTTCGGCGGGCACGGCGGCCGGGCCCTGCGCACGGGCGACGTACTGCACGGCGGCACGGTCGCCGACGGCACCCCGGTGCCCTTGGAGGACCGCCCGGATTTCTCCTCGGTCTGGCACATCGGCGCGGTCGAAGGCCCGCACGCCGCACCGGAGTTCTTCACCGAGGACGACATCCACGACTTCTACGCCGCCGACTGGAAGGTCCACTTCAACTCGGCCCGCACCGGTGTACGTCTGGTCGGCCCCAAGCCGCGCTGGGCACGCACCGACGGCGGCGAGGCGGGCCTGCACCCGTCCAACATCCACGACACCCCGTACTCGGTCGGCGCCGTCGACTACACCGGCGACATGCCGGTACTGCTCGGCCCGGACGGCCCGTCCCTCGGCGGTTTCGTCTGCCCGGCGACGGTCCTGAGCGGCGAGCGCTGGAAACTGGGCCAGCTGCGACCGGGCGACACCGTGAAGTTCGCCCCGGTGGAGGTGGACGGTTCACCGCGACCCGAGATCGTGGACGGCGGCGTACTGGCCCGGGACGGCGACGTCACGTACCGCCGAAGCGGCGACGACAACCTGCTGGTCGAATTCGGCCCGATGCAGCTCGACCTGGCACTCCGCATGCGGGTCCACGCCTTGATGGAGGCGGTGGCGCAGGAGGGCCCCGACGGCATCACGGACCTCACCCCGGGCATCCGCTCCCTCCAGATCCAGACGGACCCGAACCGCCTCTCACAACACGAACTCCTCACTGTCGTACGGGAGATCGCATCCACACTCCCACCCACCGACCAATTGGTCGTCCCCTCCCGCACGGTCCACCTCCCCCTCTCCTGGGACGACCCGGCGACCCGCGAGGCGATAGCCCGCTACATGGCCGGTGTCCGCGACGACGCCCCTTGGTGCCCCTGGAACATCGAGTTCATCCGCCGAGTCAACGGCCTCGACTCCGTCGACGACGTCTACCGCACGGTCTTCGAAGCCGAATACCTCGTACTGGGCCTGGGAGACGTGTACTTGGGCGCCCCGGTGGCCACACCCCTGGACCCCCGCCACCGCCTGGTGACGACGAAGTACAACCCGGCCCGCACCTGGACGGCGGAGAACTCGGTCGGCATCGGCGGCGCCTATCTGTGCATCTACGGCATGGAGGGCCCGGGCGGCTACCAGTTCGTCGGCCGTACCACCCAGGTCTGGTCGGGCTGGCAGCAGCGCGGCGCGTTCGAGCCCGGGTCTCCCTGGCTGCTCCGCTTCTTCGACCGCATCAAGTGGTACCCGGTGGAAGCGGATGAACTCCTCGACCTGCGGGCGGACATCACATCCGGCCGCTTCGTCCCGCACATCGAAGAGGGCACCTTCTCGCTGGCCGAGTACCAAACCTTCCTCACCGAACAGGCCGACTCCATAGCGGAGTTCAGGACCCGCCAGCAGACGGCCTTCGCGACCGAGCGGGACGCCTGGGAGGCGGCGGGCGAGTTCACCCGGGCAGAGGCGGCGTCCGCACCGGCAGCGCCTCCGGCGGCAGTGACCATCCCGCCGGGCGGCCGCCTGATAGAGGCCGAATTCGCAGCCTCTGTGTGGCAGTTGAACGTATCGCCGGGCGACGAGGTGACGACAGGACAGCCGCTCCTGGCCCTGGAGGCGATGAAGATGGAATCGAGAGTCCACGCACCGATGGACGGAGTGGTGACGGAGATCCTGGCAAGGCCGGGCGACCAGGTGGAGGCGGGAACGGCACTGGTCGTGCTGGCCCCGGCCGCGAACTGAAAGAGGAACAAGCAATGTCCGCTCTCTCCCGTGTCCGTGCCGCCTACGCCCGTATCGAGGCGGTGGACCGCCCCGAGATCTGGATCGACCTGCGCCCCCAGCCGGACGTGGAGGCGGAGGCCCGAGCGATCGACGCCCGCGTGGCGGCAGGCGACCGACTCCCCCTCGCCGGGCACCTGTTCGCGGCGAAGGGCAACATCGACGTGGCCGGCCTGCCCACGACCGCGGGCTGCCCGGCATACGCCTACGAGCCCGAGTCCGACGCACCGGTGGTGGCCCGCCTCCGCCGCGCCGGCGCGATCGTGCTGGGCACGACGAACCTGGACCAGTTCGCGACGGGCCTGGTGGGCACCCGCTCCCCCCACGGCGCAGTACGCAACGCCCATGACCCGTCCCGGATCAGCGGCGGCTCCAGCTCCGGCTCGGCGGTAGCGGTGGCCCTGGGCATCGTGGACCTCGCGCTCGGCACGGACACGGCGGGCTCGGGCCGGGTCCCGGCAGCCTTCAACGGCATAGTCGGCGTCAAACCGACCCGAGGCCTGGTCCCGACCACAGGCGTGGTCCCGGCCTGCGCCTCGATCGACTGCGTAACGGTCTTCGCCCGCACCCTCCCGGAGGCCGAACAGGCACTGTCCTTCATGACCTCCCCACCGACCCGCGAACTCCCACCCCTCCCCCAGCGCACACCGGGCCCATGGCGCATAGCGGTCCCACCCCGAGACCAACTCGGCGAACTGGACGAGGGCTGGGCCGAGGCATACGAGACGGCGGTAGAGCAGCTGCACTCGGCAGGCGCCGACATCCGTCCCCTCGACCTGACCCCCTTCACCGAGGCGGCGGCCATGCTCTACGAGGGAGCATTCGTAGCCGAGCGCTACACGGCAGTGGGAAGCTTCATCGACAAGGCGATCGCAGCAGAAGCCGACGGCCTGGACCCCACAGTCACCGGCATCATCACCCGAGCCCGCGACATCCCGGCCCACCAGCTCTACGCCGACCAGGACCGCCTGGCGACCCTCCGCACCCGCGCCCTGGCCGAACTGGCGGACGCGGACGCCCTGTTGCTGCCCACCGCACCCGGCCACCCGACCCTCGCTGAGGTAGCCGCCGACCCCCTGGGCACCAACGCCCGCCTGGGCCGCTTCACCAACTCCACGAACCTCTTCGACCTGGCAGCACTCGCAGTCCCGGCCGGCGAGGTGAACGCCCTCCCCTTCGGCGTCATGCTGATAGGCCCGGCCTTCACGGACGACCGCCTGGCAAGAATCGCCGAACTGCTCCGCCCGGAGACCCAACTGACGGTGGTAGGAGCCCACTTGACCGGCCAGCCCCTGAACCCCCAACTCCTGGCACTGGGTGCCCGCCTGGACCAGACGACCACAACGGCGCCGGTATACAGACTGCACGCGCTGCCGACAGAACCGCCCAAGCCAGGGCTCGTGTACGTGGGCGAGGGCGGAGCCGAGATCGAGGCGGAGGTCTGGCGCCTCCCGACAGAGGGCCTCGGCCGCCTGCTGGCCACCCTCCCCCACCCCATGGCGCTGGGCAGCGTGCAACTCTCCGACGACACGCGAACCCCCGGCTTCCTCTGCGAGCCGTCGGCCCTGACAAACGCCGAGGACATCACATCGTACGGAGGCTGGCGAGCGTATCTGAACCGCTAGCCGTTGGAACCGGCAAGCCGCGTACGGCGGGAAGGGGACGTGCCGGGGGGTGTCCGCCCGCAGCGGCGGGCGTCCACCACCGAGCACAACTAAGCCAGACGGCACCCGCCCGACCGAGGACGGACACCCCCCGGCGCGGCCCCGACCCCCAACCCACCGCAGGCGCTGGACGAACCCCCACCGACCGGGCAGCTGCGCCGCAGGCACCAGGGGCGCGAGGAACGGCGCGCCCAGCCACGACACACCCGCACCCGCACCCGCACCCGCCGAACAACTCACCCCACCGACGAGTAGGCCACAACCCCCCGCAACAGCAGATCAACCGCCTTACGCGCATTCTTCGCCACCGTCGCCCCATCCCCACCGGACACAGGCGCCGCCGCCGAAATCTGCCCCAGCACATCAATCACCTGCTTGCACCACCGCACAAAGTCCCCGGCCGGCATCTCCGCCTCCCGAAGCACCTCGTCCAGCCCCTTCCCCGAGGCCCACATATACGCGGCCCAGGCGAACCCGAGATCCGGCTCCCGCTGCCCCACCCCTTCGGTCTGAGTGATCCGGAAGTCCTCCTCGAGGGCATCCAACCGCCCCCAGATCCGCACCATCTCCCCCAGCGCAGCCTTGGCCTTCCCGGACGGCAGCTTCGGCGCCATCGCATCGTCCCCGACCCGCGCCTCGTACACCAACGCCGAGACACAAGCCGCAAGTTCCGCAGGCGCAAGCCCCTCCCAGACCCCCGCCCGCAAGCACTCACTGGCCAGCAGATCGAGCTCCCCGTAGAGCCGCGCGAGCCGCTTCCCGTGCTCGGTGACCTCGTCCCCCCGCAGATAGTCCAGCTCGGTCAGCAACGCCACGATCCGGTCAAACGTCCGAGCGATCGTGTTCGTCCGCCCCTCGATACGCCGCTCCAGCTGCGAGGTGTCCCGAAGCAGCCGGTGATACCGCTCGGCCCACCGCGCATGGTCCTCCCGATCGCTGCACCCATGACAGGGATGCGCCCGAAGCGCCGTACGCAACCGCGCGATCTCCCGGTCATCGGCAGCCTGCGACCGCCTCTTCCGCGCCCGCTCCGGCGGAATGTGTCCGGCCTTGGTCCGCAACGCCGACGCAAGATCCCGACGCGACTGAGGCGACCGCGGATTGAACGACTTCGGAATCCGCATCCGCTCCAACGCCTCGACCGGCACCGGAAAGTCCATCGAAGCCAGCCGCTTGACCTGCCGCTCCGCCGTCAGCACCAGCGGCCGCGGCCCGTCATGATGCTCGAATCCCCGATGCCCATTGGACCGCCCGGCAGGCAGCCCCGGGTCCAACACCAGCGCCAGCCCTGCGTACTTGCCCGTCGGCACATGGATGACATCCCCCGGCTTGAGCTTCTCCAGCGCAACCGCCGCTTCGGCCCGCCGCTCCGCCGCCCCCTGCCGCGCCAGCTCGGTCTCCCGGTCCTTGAGCTCCCGCCGCAGCTGCGCATACTCCTCGAAGTCGCCCAAGTGGCAGGTCATGGAGGCCTTGTAGCCCTCCAGCCCCTCCTCGTTGCGCTGCACCTGCCGCGAAATCCCAACGACCGACTTGTCAGCCTGGAACTGCGCGAACGACGTCTCCAGCAACTCCCGCGACCGATGCCGCCCGAACTGCTCGACCAGATTCACCGCCATGTTGTACGACGGCTTGAAACTGGACCGCAGCGGATAAGTACGCGTACCGGCCAGCCCCGCCAGATGCTCAGGACTGATCCCACGCTGCCACAGCACAACCGCATGACCTTCGACGTCGATACCCCGACGCCCCGCACGCCCCGTCAACTGCGTGTACTCACCCGGCGTGATATCCGCGTGCTGCTCACCGTTCCACTTGACGAGCTTCTCCAACACCACGGACCGCGCAGGCATGTTGATGCCCAGAGCCAGCGTCTCGGTGGCGAAGACGGCCTTCACCAGCCCCCGCACGAACAGCTCCTCGACGACCTCCTTGAAGGTCGGCAGCATCCCCGCGTGATGGGCCGCGATCCCCCGCTCAAGCCCCTCGAGCCACTCGTAGTACCCGAGGACATGCAGATCCTCGGTCGGAATCGACGCCGTACGCTCCTCGACGAGCGCCCGCACCTTCCCCCGGGCCTCGTCGTCGTTGAGCCGCAGCCCGGCGTACAGGCACTGCTGAACGGCGGCCTCACAAGCAGCCCGGCTGAAGATGAAAGTGATCGCGGGCAGCAACCCCTCGGCGTCGAGCCGTTCAATGACCTCGGGCCGCCCGGGCGTCCACACCCGAGACCGCTGCCGACGCTCCCGCTCCCGATCGGCCTCGCGCATCGCACGCCCGCGCCGCCGGTCCTGGTACGACGGCCGGCTGGCCTCCATCCGGGCAAGCCGCGTCAGATCGGGATTGACGGCCTTCTTGCTGCCCTCGCCCTCCTCGAACAGGTCGTACATCCGCCGCCCGGCGAGCACGTGCTGGAACAGCGGCACGGGCCGGTGCTCGGAGACGATCACCTCGGTGTCACCGCGGACGGTGTCGAGCCAGTCGCCGAACTCCTCGGCGTTGGAGACGGTCGCCGACAGCGAGACAAGGGTCACGGACTCGGGCAGGTGAATGATCACCTCTTCCCATACGGCGCCCCGGAAGCGGTCGGAGAGGTAGTGCACCTCGTCCATGACCACATAACCGAGCCCGAGAAGCGTCTGCGACCCGGCATACAGCATGTTCCGCAGCACCTCGGTGGTCATCACGACCACCGGCGCCTCGGAGTTGACGCTGTTGTCGCCGGTGAGCAGGCCGACCTTGTCCGCGCCGTAACGGCGGCACAGGTCGGCGTACTTCTGGTTCGACAGCGCCTTGATGGGTGTCGTGTAGAAGCACTTCTTGCCCTGTTGCAGGGCGAGGTGGACGGCGAACTCGCCCACGATCGTCTTGCCGGAGCCGGTGGGTGCCGCGACCAGGACGCCCTTGCCCGCTTCGAGTGCCTGGCAGGCCTCGATCTGGAAGGGGTCGAGGCCGAAGTCGTACATCTCGCGGAAGCCCGCGAGCGCGGTGGCCTGCTCGGCTGCCCGCAGACGAGCTGCCGCGTACCGCTCGGCCGGTGAGAGGTCCTCTGTCATCGTGCTTTCGAGCGTACCGGGCCCCACTGACAACAGGACGATCATTATCCGGATCAGCCAATTGGAAACCTGGGCTTTACGCAGCTCAACGGCCTACGACCGGTCATACGAGCGGTCTCAGGGACCCACGACCCGCAGCGCACCCGGTACGCACCGCGCGGTCAGCGGCAGCGGCCCGAGCCGCTCCCCGTCCGCGTACCCGGTGATGCCCTCGGCGGCCAGCTCGACCTTCGCCGCCCGGAACACGGTGACCTTGGGGTGCTCGACGTGGGTCCCCCGGTACACCGACGGGAACACCTTGAGCAGCGTGGCCCGGCCGCAGTCCCCGACCACGGTCACGTCGAACAGTCCGTCGGTGAGATCGGCACCGGGGCAGATCCTCATGCCGCCGCCGTACGACGGCCCGTTGCCGACGGCCACCAGCGTCGCCTCGACCTCCTGGACGTCGCCGTCGTCCAGCGTGATCCGGTACGGGAACGGGCGGAAGGCGGCGAGTTCGGCGAGCATCGCGAGGTCGTAGCGCAGTCGGCCCTTGGGCCATCGCATGCGGTTGCCGCGGTCGTTGACGCGGGAGTCGAAGCCGGAGGCGAGAACGGCACCGAACCAGTGGCCGTCCGCCTGCCCGAGGTCGATGTCCCGCAGCCGGCCCTCCTTGAGGGCATCGGCGAGCACGCGGCCCGCGGCGGCCGGGTCCCGCAGCGGAAGGCCGAGGGCGCGGGCGAAGTCGTTGCCGGTGCCGACGGCGACCAGACCGAGCGGGGTGGCGGTGCCGGCGACGGCCTGGAGGGCGAGGTTGAGCATGCCGTCGCCGCCCACGGCGACCAGGGCACCGGTCCCGTCCGCGACGGCGGCACGCGCGCGCGTGAAGGCCTCCTCGGCGTTCTCGCCGGAGACCGTACGTACCGCGAAGCCCGCCGCGCGCAAAGCGGAAGCGGCCGGCTGCGCCGCGTGGGCGCCCCGGCCGCGGCCCGCGGTGGGGTTGACGAAGAGGGTGATCTCGCTGGTCACGGGAGTGACCCTACGAGCTGCCGCCCGCTCGTCAGGTCACGTCGTCATAACCGTTGACCCGGTCCGTGCTCGCCTGCTCGGGCAGTGCCCGGCTCGCGGCGACGGTCTCCACCTCGCCGATGTCCTCGGGGGTGAGGTCCAGGTCGGAGGCCTCGTCGTCGGCGGGGCCCTCCTCCTCGCGGCGGCGCCTGCGCCTGTCGTTCATCAGCGAGAAGGCGACGGCGCCGAAGTACAGCACCCAGATCGGTCCGGCGAGGGCCAGCATCGAGATGGGGTCGGTGCTGGGCGTGGCGATCGCCGCGAACACCGTGATGCCCATGATCATGCCGCGCCACCAGCCGAGCATCCGCTTGCCGGTGAGCACCCTGGTCAGGTTCAGCATGATCAGCAGCAGCGGCAGCTCGAAGGAGAGACCGAAGACGATCACCATGCGGGTGACCAGCTGGAGCAGATCGTCCAGCGGCAGCAGGTTGTCCACGCCGTTCGGTGTGAAGTCGATCAGCACCTTCGCCGTGGTGGGCAGCACCCGGTAGGCGAAGAAGGCACCGCCGAGGAAGAGCGGGACACCGGTGAAGACGAACCCGTAGGCGTACTTCTTCTCGTTGCGGTGCAGGCCGGGGGCGACGAAGGCCCACAGCTGGTACAGCCAGATCGGCGAGGCGAACACGACGCCCGCCATCAGCGAGACCTGCAGGGCGAGCGTGAAGGGCGCGAGCAGACCGTTGATCGTGATCCGCGCGCACTGCTGACCGTTGTCGCTGTTCTTGGCGGCGTTCGCCAGTTCCTCGAACGTCTTCCCACAGCCGACCGAGTCGAGGATCGGCTTGGTGAGGAAGTTGATGATGTCGTTGTAGAAGAAGGCGGCGACGACCGTGATGATCACGATGGCCAGCATCGCCTTCGCGAGCCGGTTGCGGAGCTCACGAAGGTGGTCCGCAAGGGGCATCCGCCCCTCGGGATCCTTCTCCTGCTTGCGGGCAGACTTGGGCAACCCACGTCCTCATCTCGTGCGGCAGGCCGGAAGAATCCGGCCCTGCATCAGGCCTTGGTGGTGTCCGTCGGCTCGGTGACCGGGCGCGAGCTGGTCACGTCGCCGGGGGCGGCCTGGATGGTGCGCTGGGCAGGGGGCTGCTCGCCGTTGTTCGGCGGGCCGGCCGGGGTGGCCGTGCTGCTGCCCTCTTCCTTCATCGCCTTCGCCTCGCTCTTGAGGATGCGGGCGGACTTGCCGAGCGAGCGCGCCATGTCGGGAAGCTTCTTCGCGCCGAACAGCAGGATGACGACGACGAGGATGAGAATGATCTCGGGGGCGCCGAGCCTTCCGAACATAAGTCTTTACCTTCTCACCGAGGCGGCTGGGGTGGGGTGCTGTCCGACCGGTCGGACATACGTCCGATCGACCGTGCTGGCAGCGATCGTAACGCTCAGGGGTAAACGTGAGGCAATCCCCGTGCGTACTCCCGGTCCGCGGCCCGGGCCTCGTTCTCCGGTCCGCGACCAGCAGCGTACCTGCCGGGGTGGCCCCGGTGACAGGTCGAAGTGACCCAAACCGCCTCCGGCGCAGGACTCACATGCCTTGCACAGCGCCGCTCAGAGGGAGTCCACAGCCCGGGCCGTACTCACTGCGGCGCGCTCGAGGTCTTCGGCGGCCCGGTTGATACGGCGTGCGGAGTCCGTGACCTGCCTGCCCAGGCGCTGTGCCTCGAGGAAGACCCGCACGGCGAACACCCCGAGGACGGCGAGGCCCAGGAAACCCACAGCTACCGCGAACATCGGCCAGAACATGACGCCGAGCCTAGACCTTGCTACGGCGTGTGCAGCCGCAGGGTCCTGACCCCGCCGCCGGTGAGCAGCTCGACGATCCGCTCCCCCGCCGGCTTGCGGACGGAGGCACCGCAGTCGGGGCAGGTGAAGGAGTAGAAGGTGGTGCGGCTGGTGGCGCCGATGGCGAGGCGGAGGGCGCCGGCGGCGAGTTCGAAGCTGCCCCGGCAGTCCGGGCAACCGGCCCGGAACACGACCGGGGACACGCTTCTCATCCCGGCGAACGCCGACGCCACCGAGATCTCCCGCACACCAGACACCGACGACTCGCTCAAAGCCCCTGCTCCTGCCTGCCGTACTGCCCGTCCTGAACCGCATGCCCCGCCCGGGGCTGCTGCGCCTCGACCCCGTCGTACGCCGCCAGGGCCTCGCGGGCCGCCCGGCGGGCGCTGTCGGCGAGGTCACGCGGCGAGACGATCCGGCCGTCGCGCCCGAGCCGCAGCGCCAGCCGCCGCAGGGACGTCGGGTCCGGGGTTCGCAGGGTGATACGCAGCCCGCCGTCCGGAAGCTCATCCGCACTGTCGTGCGGGTAGTACTCGGCGACCCAGCGGCCGCCGGGGCCGACCTCCACGACGACCTCGGGGTCCTCGGCGGCGGGCTGCACCAGCGCCTCCGACAGGTCCCTGAGCTCGATCTCGGGCGGTGCGGACGGCTCGTCCAGGATCCTGATCTCGGCGACCCGGTCGAGCCGGAAGGTGCGGCGCGCCTCGGAGCGGCGGCACCAGGCCTCCACGTACGTGTGCCCGACGCTGACGAGCCGGATGGGGTCGATCTCGCGCTCGGTGAGCTCGTCGCGCGCGGGCGAGTAGTAGCGGATCCACAGCCGGCGGCGCTCGGAGATCGCGCGGTCGACGTCGGCGAAGACTCCGCCCTCGGACTCGAAGGTCACCGACAGCCGGGCGCTGGCGCCCGCCGCCTCGCCGGCCGCGGCCTCCAGCTTGGCGTTGGCCCGCAGCAGGGCCTGCCGGTCGCTCTCGCGCAGCCCTGGCAGGGTGGACACCGCGCGGGCGGCCACGAGCAGCGCGGTCGCCTCGTCGGCGGCGATCCGCAGGGGCTCCGCCACATCGTCGGGGTTGTGCCACCAGATGCGCTCGCCGTCGGTGTCGATGTCGAGCAGGTCGCCGCCGCGGAAGCTGGTGCCGCACATGGGCAGCACGTCGAGGTCGGAGACCAGCTCGTCCTCGCTGATGCCGAAGGCGCGCGCGACGTCCTCGACCCGGGCTCCGGGGCGCTCCTTGAGATACGTCACCAGCGAGAGCATCCGCCGGGTCTGGTCGATGGCGTTCACGGGCCTGACCGGTTTGCCTGCCACTGTCCTGCTCGCTCCCCCTCAGCCCTTGGCCACGGCACGCAGCCGGTCCACCACGTCCGCGCGCAGCTCGGCCGGCTCGAGCACCACCACGTCCGGCCCGAACTCCACCAGCCAGGCATCCAGCCCGTGTCCGTACGGAATCTCCAACTCGTCCCAGCCGTCGCCGAGTTCCCGCACCGAGGTGGCTTTCGCCCGAAGGGGGTACCCCGCGTCCGAGCGGAGCCGGATCAGCGCGGAGCGGTCGGCGGTCTCCCCCGCCCAGCTCGCGACGGTCTCGCGCACGGTGACGACGTCCGGGATCTCGGCGGTGAACTGTCCGCTGCGGCTGCGCACCTTGCCGGTGATCCGCGACAGCCGGAAGACCCGCTCGGCGCCGCGGTCACGGTCCCAGCCGGCCAGGTACCAGTGGCCGCGCCAGCACTCCAGCGCCCACGGCTCGACATGCCGGGGCTCGGGGTGGGCGGCGGTGGCCTTGCGGTAGTCGAAGACGACCGGTCGGCGGTCGCGGCAGGCCAGCATCAGCGGCTCGAACGCCGCCTCGTGCACGGGGATACGGGGCTCCAGGGCGCCATGGGCCTCGTACGGGTCGACGTCCTCGGGCATCCCGGCCGCGCGCAGCTTCTGCAGGGCGCCGCTGGCCGCGCCCGCGAGCCGGGCCTGCTGCCACACCTTGGCGGCGAGACCGAGGGCGGCGGCCTCCTCGGCGTCGAGCGTGATGGGCGGGAGACGGTTGCTGTCACGGCGGGCCAGGTAGCCCATCTCGCCGTCGAGGTTCTCAACGGTCTCGATGACCAGGCCGAGTTCGCGCAGATCGTCCTTGTCGCGCTCGAACATCCGGCTGAAGGAGTCGTCCGAGTTGGCTTCCAGATACGCCTCGATGGACTCACGCAGCTCGCGCTTGCTGAGCGGCCGCCGCGTCCCGAGCAGACACAGCGCCAGGTTCATCAGCCGCTCGGCCTTGGCAATGGCCATCGACGCCCTTCGCCTCCCTATGGTGCTTTACGACGATGACCGTACCGCCCCGAAGTGGCGTGGCAAAAGCCGAGGGCCCATGCCCGGACAGGCATGGGCCCCAGGTGATCGGGTCCGGTCGCGTGCGCGATCAGACCGCGACGAGGTCGACCACGAAGATCAGGGTCTCGCCCGGCTTGATCGCCGGGGTCGGGCTCTGGTTGCCGTAGGCGAGGTGGGCGGGGATGGTCAGCTGGCGACGGCCGCCGACCTTCATGCCCTGCACGCCCAGGTCCCATCCCTTGATGACCCGGCCGCCGCCGAGTGGGAAGCGGAACGGGGTGCCGCGGTTCCAGCTGGCGTCGAACTCCTCGCCGGTGCTGAAGGCAACGCCCACGTAGTGGACGGTGACGGTCTGGCCCGCCTGCGCAACAGCGCCGTCGCCCTCCCAGATGTCCTTGATCTCGAGGTCCGCCGGGGGCTCGCCGCCCGGGAAGTCGATCTCGGGCTTCTCGATGCTCACGTCTCTAGCTCCTGCTTGTCTGCGGAAAGGCAACACGGACAGTCTTACACCTCGGCGGGGTCACATCTTCGCCAGGATGTCGACCGAGAAGACCAGCACGGAGTCCTTCTTGATGCCGCTGCCGGACGGCGGGTTGTCGCCGTAGCCCAGCTTCGGGGGGATCACGATGAGGACCCGGCTGCCGACCTTCTTGCCGGTCAGGCCCTGTCCCCAGCCCTTGACGACCTGCTGGAGCCCGAACGAGGTGAGCGCCTTGCGGCCGTACGTCGAGTCGAACTCCTTGCCGCTGTCCCAGAACACGCCCTTGTACTGCACCAGGACGGTGTCCTTCGCGCCGACCTCGTCGCCGTCGCCCTCGATGATGTAGTTCGCCACCAGCTTGGTGGGCGCGTCCTTCTTGGGGATGTCGATGGAGGGCGCCTTGCCGTCGGTGTTGGTGCCGACCTTGGGCAGGGCCGCGTCGTTCTGCGGAACCTTGGTGCCCTTGGCGGAGCTGTTCGCGTTGAACGTGCCCTGCACGTCGACGACGAACACCAGCGTGTCGGTGCCCTTGATGCCCGCCTGCGCGTTGCCCTCCTTGCCGTAGCCCCAGGTGGGCGGCACGGAGAACTGGACGCGGCTGCCCACCTTCTTGCCCGTGAGGGCATAGCGCCAGCCGTCGATGATGCTGCCCTCGGCGAGCTGGATGACGAGGGGGGTCTTGCGGTCGTAGGAGTTGTCGAAGACCTTCGCCGTGTTCCAGATCTGGCCCAGGTAGTGGGCCTGGACGTAGTCGTTCTCCGCGACCGTCTGACCGCCGCCCGCGATCAGCGTCTTCACCGCGAGGTCCTTCGACGGATCGCCCGTGCCCTTGGCCACCGTCGGCTTCGTACCGAACTTCGTACCCCCCGTGACGGCCGGCAGCGGTCCGTCGACGATCTTCGGCGCCGGCGCGGCGGAGGTCGCCGAGGCGGAGGGCGAGGCGCTGTCGCTGGCCTTGCTCGAGTCGGACTTGTCGTCACCGCATGCGGCCAGCGTGGCAAGTCCTGCGGGTACGGCGATGAGTAGTGAGCGTCGGCGCACGGTTGAAGCCTCGTATCGGTCGATCTTGTGGATGGCGTGCGCGCAACTCTACGGCGTGAGAAGGGCGCCGTACGGGAAACGTACGGCGCCCGTGTTGCGTTCCGGACTTTCACCGGAACGCGTGGCTCACATTCCGGCGATCAGCTTCTCCACCCGGTCGTCCACGGAACGGAACGGGTCCTTGCACAACACCGTGCGCTGCGCCTGGTCGTTGAGCTTGAGGTGCACCCAGTCGACGGTGAAGTCCCGGCGCTGTTCCTGGGCCCTGCGGATGAAGTCGCCGCGCAGCCGGGCCCGAGTGGTCTGCGGGGGAACGGACTTGCCCTCGAAGATCTTCAAGTCGTTGCAGATACGGGCTGCTTGACCCTTCCTCTCGAGCAGGTAGTAGAGGCCACGACGGCGGTGGATGTCGTGGTAGGCGAGGTCTATCTGCGCGACCCTCGGGTGGGACATGGTCATGTTGTGCTTGGCGCGGTACCGCTCGATGAGCTTGTACTTCATGACCCAGTCGATCTCGGTGCCGATCCGGTCGAGGTCCTCTGCCTCGATCGAGTCCAGCGTGCGGCCCCACAGCTCCAGGACCTGCTCGACGGTGCCGGTGCGGATGCCGCGGCGCTCGCAGAAGTCCACGGCCTTCTCGTAGTACTCGCGCTGCACCTCGAGGGCGGAGGCCTCGCGGCCGCTGGCCAGGCGCACCTTGCGCCGGCCGGTGATGTCGTGGCTGACCTCGCGGATCGCCCGGATCGGGTTCTCCAGGGTCAGGTCGCGCATCACGGTGCCCGCCTCGATCATGCGCAGCACCAGGTCGGTGGCGCCGACCTTGAGCAGCATGGTCGTCTCGGACATGTTCGAGTCGCCCACGATGACGTGCAGCCGGCGGTAGCGCTCGGCGTCCGCGTGCGGTTCGTCGCGGGTGTTGATGATGGGCCTGGAGCGGGTGGTCGCCGAGGAGACGCCCTCCCAGATGTGCTCGGCCCGCTGACTGACGCAGTACACCGCACCGCGCGGCGTCTGCAGAACCTTGCCCGCGCCGCACAGCAGCTGGCGGGTGACCAGGAAGGGGATGAGGATGTCCGCGAGCCGGGAGAACTCCCCGTGGCGCGCGACGAGATAGTTCTCGTGGCAGCCGTAGGAGTTGCCCGCCGAGTCGGTGTTGTTCTTGAAGAGGTAGACGTCGCCCGCGATTCCTTCCTCGTGCAGGCGTCGTTCGGCGTCCACCAGGAGTCCTTCGAGAATGCGCTCGCCTGCTTTGTCGTGGGTGACCAGTTCGGTCACGTTGTCACATTCGGGTGTCGCGTATTCCGGATGTGAGCCCACGTCGAGATAGAGGCGGGCGCCGTTTCGCAGAAAGACATTGCTGCTGCGGCCCCATGACACGACACGGCGGAAGAGGTACCGCGCCACCTCGTCGGGAGACAGGCGGCGCTGTCCCCTGAACGTACATGTGACGCCGTACTCGTTCTCCAGCCCGAAAATGCGGCGGTCCATGAGTGAACATTACGCCCGATCCCCTGAGCTGAAACGGGGTTCGGCAGCACGGTTTGGATCATTTTCCGATGAAGCCGCAACCACCGCGCCCCCTGCGGGAGCTGCGAGGACCCGCCCGGTGGCCAGCAGAACCAGCAGCGACACGGCCCCCGCGGCACCCGGTACGGCGAAGCCCCACACCGCCCCGCCCCACTCGACGACCGGGCCCGCCAGGCCCGTTCCGACCGAGGAACCGACCGTGAACGTCGTCACGATCCAGGAGAACGCCTCGGTGACCGTCCCGCGTGGCGCGTGCCGGTCCACGAGGAGGAACGCACAGGCGAGGCAGGGTGCGAGGAAGAGCCCGGCGACGGCCGTGAGCACCGTCATGGCGACCGGGCCCGGCGTCAGCGTGAGCGGCAGGTAACACACCGCCAGAAGGGCGACGAGCACGCGCAGTCGCCGCTCCGGCGCACCGGTCCACTGCCGCGCGCCGTACGCGGTGCCGCCGACGAGCGCCCCGAGGCCGATGGCCGCCATCAGCCAGCCGTACACCGCGTCCCCGCCGTGGCCGTCGGCGTACGCGACGGCCGCGACCGCGATGGAGCCGAGCGCCATCCCGACGGCCAGGAACGCGCCGAGCAGGACGAGCAGTCCGGGCGAGCGCAGCGCGCCGAGCCAGTGCGCCTCGCGCGGCGCCGAACGCCACGCGCGCGAGGGCGGCGAGACGACCACCGAGAGGGCGCCCAGCACGCCGACGACGTTGACGAGCACCAGCGCCGCCTGCGCCGACCACAGCGACACGCACAGGGTCACCAGCAACGGGCCGACGGTGAACATGACTTCCTGGGCCACGGCATCCATGGCGTACGCCGTCTGCACCTGACCCTCGCTGCGCAGGACCGAGGACCACAGCGCCCGCAGACCGCCCTCCAGGGGCGGCGTGAACAGCCCGGAGAGCGCCACGCACGCGTACGCGAGCGCGAGCGGAGCGGTGCCGACGAAGGCGAAGGCGGACATGGCGAGCGCGGAGACCACCGCGGCCGGCAACTGGACGCGCGGCTGCCCGTACTTGTCCACGAGGCGGCCCAGCAGCGGCTGTCCCACAGCATTGGCCACCCCGTACACGGCCGCGAGCCCGCCGGCGAGGCTGTAGGCGCCGCCCTCCGAGCGCACGAACAGCACGATGGCGATGGCGGCGACGGCACACGGCAACCGGCCCACCAGCGTGCCGGCGAGCAGGCGGGCGGCATGCCGAGCCCTGAGGATCTCCACGTATCCCGCAGCCATGTCCCGCCTCCAAGTGTTACGTATAACCCCGTGTTCCATACGTACCATGTGCGCTGTTCACACGTCCAGGCAAAGGAGCGGGTCCGCGGTGGCACGCAGTAGCACGCGCCCTACCAGCCGTGACGTCGCGCAGGCGGCAGGGGTGTCCCAGGCGGCCGTCTCGCTCGTGCTGGGCGACAAGTGGCGCGGCAGGGTCTCCGAGGCCACCGCGGAACGGGTGCGCGAGGCCGCGCGCGACCTCGGCTACCGACCCAACCTGGCCGCACGCAACCTGCGCCTGGGCCGTACCCGTACCGTCCTCCTCGTGGTGCCGGCCCTGACCACCGAGTTCTTCGCCGGTGTCTACACGGGCGCCGCCCGCGTCGCCGCAGACCACGGCTTCGGAGTCGTCCTGTACCCCTCCCCCGAGGGCATCGGCCCGGCCCGCGACCCCTTCGCCTCCGCCCAGGCCGCCCTGGACGGCGTCATCGCCTCCTCCATGGCCGCGGACGCCCTGACCGCCATCCGCGGCGACCAGCTGCCCCTGGTGATGCTCGACAGCGACCCGGAGGGCAGCCTGGGCGCGGCCACGGTGAACCTGGACATCGCCGACGGTGTCCGTCAGGTCGCCGAGCACCTGCTGGGCCTCGGCCACCGGCGCTTCCTGCACCTGGCGGCGGACGTGGCGTCCTGGACCTTCGAGGTACGCGCGCATGAGCTGGCCGCCCGGGTCGGCGCGGTCCCGGGCACCTCGGTACGGACGGTCCGTGCGCCGATCTCCATCGAGGGCGCCCTGACCGCCGCCGAGGCCGCCCTGTCGGTGCCCGGCCCCCGGCCGACGGCGCTGGTGTGCGACGACGACAAACTCGCGGCCGGCGCCTACAAGGCGGCCCGGCGCCTGGGCCTGCGCATCCCCGACGACGTGTCCGTCACCGGCCTGGACGACCTCGCCCTGGCCACCGCCCTCGACCCCGAGCTGACGACCGTACGCCTGGACGCCGAGCTGTTCGGCGAGCAGGGCATGCTGGCGCTGCTGGCCGTCCTGGAGGGCCGCACGCCCGAGGCCGGGGACATCCCGGTCGAGTTGGTCGTACGGGGCTCCACGGCGCCGCCCGGCAGCCCCTGAACGCCCTGTGCCCCGGCCGAGTCGTCGGCCGGGGCACAGGAGGGGTGAGGTGAGGCGCGGTTACTCCTCGTCGGAGCTCTCGGCCTCGGTGGCCGCTCCGTCGCTCTCCAGGAGCCGGGAGAGCTGGCGGCCGACGATGCGCTTGAACTTGCGTGCCTGCGGGCGCGTACGGTCCAGGACCGCGACCTCCAGGCGCTCGGCGGGGATCTCCCGCTCCGTGCCGTTCGTGTCGCGGGACAGGGCCTGGACGGCCAGCTTGAGGGCCTCGGCCAGGGTCATGCCGTCCTGGTGGCGCTGGTCGAGGTAGCTGCTGATCTGCTCGGCGTTGCCGCCGACCGCGACCGAGCCGTGCTCGTCCACGATCGAGCCGTCGTGCGGCAGCCGGTAGATCTGGTCGCCCTCGGGCGTCTCGCCCACCTCGGCGACGACCAGCTCCACCTCGTACGGCTTCTCGGCCGCACTGGAGAAGATCGTGCCCAGCGTCTGGGCATAGACGTTGGCGAGACCCCGGGCGGTCACGTCGTCACGGTCGTAGGTGTAACCACGCAGGTCGGCGTACCGTACGCCGCCGATCCGCAGGTTCTCGTACTCGTTGTACTTGCCGGCGGCCGCGAAGCCGATCCGGTCGTAGATCTCGCTGAACTTGTGCAGCGCGCGGGACGGGTTCTCGCCGACGAACACGATGCCGTCGGCGAACTGCAGCACGACGAGGCTGCGGCCACGGGCGATGCCCTTGCGGGCATACTCCGCCCGGTCGGCCATGGCCTGCTGGGGGGAGACATAGAACGGCGTCGACACCGGTTATCCGTCCCTTTCTGTCGAAGTCACTGGATCACCTTGGTAATAACCGACTGCCGGGCTACAGCAGCGCGGCCCGCGGGCCGTCGGGCTGCTCCAGACGCCGCTCGAGGATCGAGCGGGCGATCTCGGAGGACTCCTCCTCGGTGAGCCGGCGGAAGCCGTCCTCGGTGATCACGGTGACGATCGGATAGATCCGGCGGGCGACATCGGGACCACCGGTCGCCGAGTCGTCGTCTGCCGCGTCGTACAGGGCCTGCACCACGAGCATCGTGGCCTCGGCCTCGGTCAGACCGTCGTGGAAGAACTTCTTCATGGCACCGCGCGCGAAGATCGAGCCGGAGCCGGTGGCGGCGAAGTTGTGCTCCTCGGAGCGGCCGCCCGTCACGTCGTAGGAGAAGATGCGGCCCTTTTCGCGGTCGACGTCGTAACCCGCGAAGAGGGGCACCACGGCCAGGCCCTGCATGGCCATGCCGAGGTTGGAACGGATCATGGTCGACAGCCGGTTCGCCTTGCCCTCTAGCGAGAGCTGCGCCCCCTCGACCTTCTCGAAGTGTTCCAGCTCGAGCTGGAACAGCTTGACCATCTCGACGGCGAGACCGGCGGTGCCGGCGATGCCGACCGCCGAGTACTCGTCGGCGGGGAACACCTTCTCGATGTCCCGCTGCGCGATGACATTGCCCATCGTGGCCCGCCGGTCACCGGCGAGGACGACACCTCCGGGGAACGTGACGGCGACGATGGTGGTGCCGTGCGGCGCCTCGATCACGCCCTGTGTGGGCGGCAGTTGGCGGTTGCCCGGCAGCATCTCCGGCTGGTGCTCGGAAAGGAAGTCCATGAACGAGGACGATCCGGGCGTCAGGAAGGCAGCCGGCAGACGCCCGGTGCTACGAGGGTTGGCTTCCACGCGATTCCTTCCACGGTAAGGCGACGGCCCGCCCGGACGGCCGAGCCGATCTTCACATCTGTGCACGGACCATACCCGCGCCACCGCCGGTCATCCGTCCCGGCACCGACCCGTTGCATCGGGCCGGCTCCGGGACGGGCAACTGGCGTTACTGTCCGCCCTTCTGGACGAAGGAACGCACGAAGTCCTCCGCGTTCTCCTCGAGGACGTCGTCGATCTCGTCCAGTACGGAGTCGACGTCGTCGGACAGCTTCTCCTGGCGCTCCTTGAGGTCCTCCGAAGCCTGCGCGTCCTGTGCCTGCTCCTCGACCTCCTCGGTGGAACGCGTCGCCTTCTGCTGTCCGCCGCCGGTGTCCTTGGTCGCCATAACCCTCACCCCGCTCGGTTCGACGTTCTTGATCAGACCCTACAAGCAGGGTCCGACATCGGCCCCGCAGTTCCTTAACGTACGGGGGCCACCTCGATGATTCCCGGACGGTGGACTTTCCACCCTGTCCGGCCGCCTCCGCCCGAGTGCCCGGTCAGCCGCCCGAGAGCACCCTGACCAGGTCCTCCGCCGTGCGGCAGCGGTCCAGGAGCTCCTTGACGTGATTTCGCGTTCCGCGAAGCGGTTCCAGGGTTGGGACGCGCTGGAGCGAGTCCCGGCCCGGGAGGTCGAAGATCACCGAGTCCCAGGAGGCCGCCGCGACGTCGTCCGCGTACTGCTCCAGACACCGTCCGCGGAAGTACGCGCGCGTGTCCTCCGGCGGCTTCGTACGGGCCCGCTCGACGTCGCTCTCGTCCAGCAGCCGCTTCATGCGGCCGCGGGCCGCCAGACGGTTGTAGAGGCCCTTCTCGGCCCGTACGTCGGCGTACTGGAGGTCGAGGAGGTGGAGCTTCGCGGCGTCCCAGTCGAGGCCGTCTCGGCGCCGGTAGCCCTCCATGAGCTCCCGCTTGGCGACCCAGTCCAGCTCGCCGGCCAGGCTCATCGGGTCGTTCTCCAGACGGTTGAGGGTGTCCTCCCAGCGGGTCAGGACGTCCTTGGTCTGCTCGTCCGCGTCCGCGCCGAAGCGCTCCTCCACGTATTTGCGCGACAGCTCGAAGTACTCCATCTGCAGCTGGACCGCGGTGAGTGTCCGGCCGCTGCGGAGGGTGACCAGACGCTTGAGCGTCGGGTCGTGGGAGACCTGGTGGAGGGTGCGGACGGGCTGGTCCACGGCCAGGTCGACGGCGATGAAACCGTCCTCGATCATGGACAGGACGAGCGCCGTCGTGCCCAGCTTGAGGTAGGTCGAGATCTCCGAGAGGTTCGCGTCGCCGATGATCACGTGCAGACGGCGGTACTTCTCGGCGTCCGCGTGCGGCTCGTCGCGGGTGTTGATGATCGGGCGCTTGAGGGTGGTCTCGAGGCCCACCTCGACCTCGAAGTAGTCGGCGCGCTGGCTGAGCTGGAAGCCGTGCTCGTGCCCGTCCTGGCCGATGCCGACGCGGCCCGCTCCGGCGAAGACCTGACGGGAGACGAAGAAGGGCGTGAGGTGGCGCACGATGTCCGAGAAGGGGGTCTCCCGCTTCATCAGGTAGTTCTCGTGCGTGCCGTAGGAGGCGCCCTTGTTGTCGGTGTTGTTCTTGTAGAGGTGGATCGGCTGGGCGCCGGGGAGCGCGGCCGCGCGCTCGGCGGCCTCCGCCATGATGCGCTCGCCGGCCTTGTCCCACAGGACGGCGTCGCGCGGGTTGGTGACCTCGGGAGCGCTGTACTCGGGGTGCGCGTGGTCGACGTACAGGCGCGCGCCATTGGTCAGGATCACGTTGGCGAGGCCGATGTCCTCGTCGGTGAGCTGGCTGGCGTCGGCGGCCTCGCGGGCGAGGTCGAAGCCTCGCGCGTCCCGCAGCGGGTTCTCCTCCTCGAAGTCCCAGCGGGCCCGGCGGGCCCGGTGCATCGCCGCCGCGTAGGCGTTGACGATCTGGGACGAGGTGAGCATGGCATTGGCGTTGGGGTGACCGGGGACGGAGATGCCGTACTCCGTCTCGATGCCCATTACTCGCCGTACGGTCATGCGGCCCTCCTTGCCCGGCGCTGCCCTCGGTCGGGGGCGGCGCTCAAGTACCGCTGGCGCTCCGGTGCGTGTGCGGTGCCCGTCCCCGCACTGCGCGACTCGGCGGTACCGAAGAGCCTAGAACGGCTTTGCGCTGGTGGGGAGATCATTTGCGTCATTGCCTTGCGCGCCCCTTGCTCCGGTTGTCGCCCGAAAAGCAGTCGGCTGCGGGTACCCGGTGAGGGCACCCGCAGCCGCCCTGTCTTTTACAGGTACTGACCGGTGTTCGCCACCGTGTCGATGGAGCGTCCGGTGTCGGCACCCTGCTTTCCGGTGATGAGCGTACGGATGTAGACGATCCGTTCGCCCTTCTTTCCGGAGATTCGGGCCCAGTCGTCCGGGTTGGTGGTGTTGGGCAGGTCCTCGTTCTCCTTGAACTCGTCCACGCATGCCTGGAGGAGGTGGGAGACCCGGAGGCCCTTGGCGTTGTGGTCGAGGAAGTCCTTGATCGCCATCTTCTTGGCGCGGCCGACGATGTTTTCGATCATGGCGCCGGAGTTGAAGTCCTTGAAGTAGAGGACTTCCTTGTCACCGTTGGCGTAGGTGACCTCCAGGAAGCGGTTCTCCTCGGATTCCGCGTACATGTGCTCGACGGCCGTCTGGATCATGCTCTCGACGGTGGTCGTCTTGTTGCCGCCGTGCTCGCCGACGTCGTCGGCGTGCAGCGGGAGGCGCTCGGTGAGGTACTTGCCGAAGATGTCCTTCGCGGCCTCGGCGTCGGGACGCTCGATCTTGATCTTCACGTCCAGGCGGCCGGGGCGCAGGATGGCGGGGTCGATCATGTCCTCGCGGTTGGAGGCACCGATCACGACCACGTTCTGCAGGCCCTCGACACCGTCGATCTCGGCGAGCAGCTGCGGGACGATGGTGTTCTCCACGTCCGAGCTGACACCGGAGCCACGGGTGCGGAAGAGGGACTCCATCTCGTCGAAGAAGACGATGACGGGCGTGCCCTCGCTCGCCTTCTCACGAGCACGCTGGAAGACGAGGCGGATCTGCCGCTCGGTCTCACCGACGTACTTGTTCAGCAGCTCGGGGCCCTTGATGTTGAGGAAGAAGCTCTTGCCGGCGGCCTGGCCGGTGACCTCGGCGACCTTCTTGGCCAGCGAGTTGGCGACGGCCTTGGCAATCAGCGTCTTGCCGCATCCGGGAGGTCCGTAGAGCAGGACGCCCTTGGGCGGGCGCAGTTCGTGCTCCTTGAACAGGTCCGGGTAGAGGTACGGCAGCTCGACCGCGTCGCGGATGGCCTCGATCTGGCCGCCCAGGCCGCCGATCTGCTCGTAACCGATATCGGGAACCTCTTCGAGGACGAGCTCCTCGACCTCGCTCTTGGGAACGATCTCGTAGACATAGCCGGAACGGGGTTCGAGCAGCAGGGCGTCACCGGGGCGGATGTTGACGTCCAGCAGCGGCTCGGCGAGCCGTACCACCCGCTCCTCATCGGTGTGCCCGAGCACCAGGGCGCGCTCGCCGTCCTCGAGGATCTCCTTGAGGGTGACGATGTCCCCGACGCGCTCGTACTCCATGGCCTCGACCACGTTGAGCGCTTCGTTGAGCATCACTTCCTGGCCGCGCCGGAGCTCTTCGAGATCGACGCTCGGGCTGACGTTCACCCGGAGCTTGCGGCCCCCGGTGAAGATGTCGGCCGTGCCGTCCTCGTTCGCCGTCAGGAAGACTCCGAAGCCGGCCGGCGGCTGCGCGAGCCGGTCGACCTCCTCCTTGAGGGCCACGATCTGGTCGCGGGCCTCACGGAGCGTGTTCGCGAGTCGCTCGTTCTGGGCGGACACGCCGGCCAGGTTGGTCTGCAGCTCGACGATCCGCTCTTCGAGAATCCTCGTGTGTCGCGGAGAGTCGGCGAGCTTGCGTCGCAGGACGGCGATCTCCTGCTCAAGGTAGGCAATCTGCCCGGCCGGGTCGTCGGACCCTCGTCCCGGGCGGATGCCGCGGTTCATGTCGTCGTCGTGGGCTGCCACGGTCCTCACCTCCTCCAAGGGGAGCTGGACGCTTCCAGACCCTACCTGGGTGGGTGTCGATTGAAACCCCTAGATCACAAAGACTGTCGAGGTGTGTCCGATCTTCACCCTTGCGCTCTCCCTCACGCCAGGGGAATACCCACCGAACATGATTGGGAAGCCGCCGGAGGTAGGGTCGAAGTGTTCAACACCCGTCAGAGCTGGCCGGATTCCCGCCCGCTCGACATGTAATCGGCAGGAGACATGACCGTGCAGCAGGAGGCCGTGGCCGAGGGCGAGGAGCTGGAGGTCTGGATCGACCAGGACCTGTGTACCGGCGACGGCATCTGCGCCCAGTACGCGCCCGAGGTGTTCGAGTTGGACATCGACGGACTCGCCTACGTGAAGAGCGCGGACGATGAGCTGCTGCAGGCCCCGGGCGCCACAACGCCCGTACCGCTGCCGCTTCTCACGGATGTGGTGGACTCGGCGAAGGAGTGCCCGGGCGACTGCATCCACGTACGACGAGTTTCGGACAGGGTCGAGGTCTACGGCCCCGACGCCGAGTGACCTGAAGGGCACGTTCCGTCACCGGTGTCGGATTTCTCACACACGCCGGTTGCGCGGCTCAGACACTGTGGGCGCCGGCGGGTGTCGAGCGCATGAACGCGCCATTCTTCCACTGCCACTTGGCACTGTGCGTCACATCCGGGCAGCAGCGCGGTACGTCGCTCGACGAGTAGCCGAGCACGGTGGCCACGACTGCTCCGTCGCGCACGGCGAAGTCACTCACCGTGTCGTCGTCCTTCGGGTCGAGCAGGGTCGCCACCACGCGCGGCTTGTCGCTGTGCGCCGCGCGCGTGAGGACGTACACGCCGTCGGGCGGGGTGCCCATGGGGGCGTCGCAGTGCACCACGGCAACGGTCTCCGGGTTGCCGTCGCCGTCGAGGTCCCCGGTGGCCTTCTTCTGTACGACCGCCTTCACCGGACCGCAGGTGATCGGGAAGTCGACGCCCGCGGTGCCGGGCGCGGGGGCCGCGTGGGCGGCCTTGGTGTGCGGGCCTGCCGCCTGGGCCGCCGTCGCGGAGTTGGGCTGCAGGAGCGAGGAGAGTGCCATCACGCCCGAGACGGCCGTGGCGGTGGCGACCCAGTGGATCGGTCGGGTGTGCGTGTGTGCCAGTTCCGGAACGGCGGATTGCTGCACTAGGAGTGTCTCCTGTGAGGGCTGTGCCGGTGGGGGTGGCCTGCATCGTGCCACACGTCACAGTGCGGGGGAACGGCGGGGTGTTCGGTTGCTCGACAACGCCTCGCCGGGATTGTTCGTTTTGTGGCGCTGTGTCAACAGAAGGGCGCTGCGGCCGAGTTCGGGATGGTATCCGGGAACTCGGCGGCAGCGCCCATTCGTTGGATGCGGCACGGACCGCCCTAGCGGCCGGTGCCTCCGTCGGCGTTGGGGCCGGCGTAGTCCTCGCCGTAGGCGCCCTTGGCCGGGCGGCGGCGGCGCATGGGGGGCTCGACGCCGTCGGCGAGGCGGCGGGCGGTGAGGAGGAAGCCGGTGTGGCCGATCATGCGGTGGTCCGGGCGGACGGCCAGGCCCTCGATGTGCCAGTTGCGGATCATCGTCTCCCAGGCGGTCGGCTCGTTGAAGGAGCCGATCTCGCGGATGGACTCGACGGTCCTCGCGAGCTGGGTGGTGGTCGCGACGTAGCAGCACAGGATGCCGCCGGGGACGAGCGCCTTGGAGACGGCCTCCAGGCACTCCCAGGGGGCGAGCATGTCGAGGATGACGCGGTCGACGTCGGTGTCGCTCAGGTTGTCCTGGAGGTCGCCGACAGTCAGCTGCCAGGCGGGGTGCGGGCCGCCGAAGTAGCGCTCCACGTTCTGCTGGGCGATCTCGGCGAAGTCCTCGCGGCGCTCGTAGCTGTGCAGCATGCCCTGGTCGCCGATGGCGCGCAGCAGGAAGCTGCTGAGCGAGCCCGAGCCGACGCCGGCCTCGACGACGCGGGCGCCGGGGAAGATGTCGGCGAAGGCGAGGATCTGCCCGGCGTCCTTGGGGTAGACGACGGCAGCCCCGCGGGGCATGGACAGGACATAGTCGGGGAGCAGGGGGCGCAGCGCGAGGTAGGCGACGTTCCCGGTGGTGCGGACAACGCTGCCCTCGGGAGCGCCGATCAGTTCGTCGTGCGGGAAGGAACCCTTGTGGGTGTGGAAGTTCTTCCCGGCCTCGAGCGTGAACGTGTAGTGGCGGCCCTTGGGGTCGGTCAGCTGAACCTGGTCCCCGACCTTGAAGGGCCCGCGCCTGCGGGCGGCACCGGTCGGTTCGGACATGTGAACAGCCTACCGGGGTTTGTGGAGGCCGCCGACCACCGGGAAAGCCGAGCACCGCATCGGGAGAGCGGGTGGCTCAGCTAGGCCTGGCCATGGCCTTCACGAAGGCGCGTTCCACGTCCGCCGCGGACAGCACGCCGTAGATCTCGCCGGTCTCCTCGACGACCAGGTACTCGGTGGCCGGGGTGGCCCGCAGGACGTCGAGGAGGTCCTCCCCCGCCAGTTCCGCCGAGACGCGCATGCCGTCCGTGAGGTCCTGGGCGAGACCGCTGACGGGCACCCAGGGGCGGCGGTGTTCCGGTACGCCGACGATGGCGGCCTCGCGCACGAGGGAGAGCGGGTTGCCCTCGGCGTCGACCACGACGAGGGCGCGGGCACCGGCGGCGTTGGCACGGCGCAGGGCCTCGGAGAGCGGGGTGTCCGTCTCGACGGGGACGGCCCGGCGGGTGAGGTTGCGGGCGCGCAGCTCGGGGAGGTGTTCGCGCAGCCGGGCCATGCGCAGGCTGTTGCCGGCGCCGGTCCAGATGATCGCGGCGAGGATCGCGGCGAGCAGGGCGTCGGTGACGGTGTCCATGCCGACGCTGTCCTCGGCGGTGGAGCCGAGGGCGCCGGACTGGGTGAGCAGCGGGAGGCCGATCAGGACGGAGACGGCGAGGGCGCGGCCGACCCAGGCGGCGGCGATGGTGCCGCTCATCGGCTTGCCGGTGATCTTCCAGACGACGGCGCGGAGCATGCGGCCGCCGTCGAGGGGCAGGCCGGGCAGGAGGTTGAAGGCGGCCACGATCAGGTTGGAGACCATCAGGCCGGCCAGCAGGACGCCGGGGACGGTGCCGGGCTCGACGGGCTGCAGGGCGACGTAGAAGAGGCCTGCGAGGACGAGGGAGAGGAGGGGGCCGACGAAGGCCAGGACGAATTCGCGGCCGGGGGTCTCGGCCTCCTTCTCGATCTCGGAGACGCCGCCGAAGAACTGGAGCTGGATGCGGCGGACCGGGAGCTTGAAGCGCAGGGCGGCGACCGTGTGGGCCAGTTCGTGGACGAGGACGGAGGCGTAGAAGGCGACCGCGAAGAAGAGGGAGACGAGGTAGCGGGCCGCGCCGAGTTCGGGCAGGACGCGGTCGAGCTGGCCGCCGAACACCCAGGTGATCAGGGCGGCGACGAGGAACCAGCTGGGCGCGACGTACACGGGCACGCCGAAGGGGCGGCCCATGAGGAGACCGCCGCGGGGGGATTCGGGGCGCTGGGGCGGGGTGGTCCTGGCGGTGCCGGAGTGGGCGAGGGTGCGGTGGTCGCCGTGGCCGGAGGCGTGGGGCGCGGCGTGGTCGCCGTCGTGGAAGGGGCGGTCGTCCGCGGAGCTCTGGTCCGGGCGGCTGTCCGCGGGGTTCGCCTCCGGGTCGGCGCCGTGGGACGGGTCCGGCCTGGTGCCGTTGCTCTTCGTGGGCTCGCTGCCGTGTTCCCCCTCGGCGGCCTGTGTGGGCTGTTCGCCGGCCGGGGTGGGGGTGGGGGCGGCCGGGTCCGTGGCCCCTGCGTGGTGCTCGGCCGGCTCGTCGGTGCCGGACCGCGGCTGCCCGCTCCCGCCGCTCTCGTCCACGATGTCCCCTCGTTCGAAGCGTCTTCCGCGCCTGCCGGGCGGAAGGGTCTGGGGTCGATGGTATGCGGCCGTCGCGGCGCGTTCCGCCCCGGCACCCCCTGTGTTTTCCCAGCCGTCGCACCCGTCACGGCCGGGGGTGGGTCACTGTCAGTGGCGGGCCGTAAGGTCTGGGGTCATGGAGACGAGCACGGAGGGCGCGGCGGAGGCCGCCGGGAGCGGTACGTCACAGGCGGATCCGCCCGTGACGGAGGAACAGGCGCCGGCGGCACCGGCGGTCGACACGGCGGACACGCCCCCGCCGGTCGCCATAGCGCCCGCCAGTCTGTCGCCCTCGCGTGCCAGTGACTTCATGCAGTGCCCGCTGCTCTACCGGTTCCGGGTCATCGACCGGCTGCCCGAGAAGCCGAGCGAGGCGGCCACCCGCGGCACGCTGGTGCACGCGGTCCTGGAGCGGCTCTTCGACGCCCCGGCCGCGGAGCGGACGGCGCCGCGCGCCAAGTCGCTGATCCCCGGCCAGTGGGACCGGCTGCGGGAAAGCAGGCCCGAGGTCGTGGAGCTGTTCGAGGACGATCCCGAGGGCGAGCGGCTCGCGCGGTGGCTGGGCGAGGCCGAGCAGCTCGTGGAGCGCTGGTTCACGCTGGAGGACCCGACCCGGCTGGAGCCCGCCGAGCGGGAGTTGTGGGTCGAGGCCGAGCTGGACTCGGGGCTGACGCTGCGCGGGATCATCGACCGGGTCGACGTGGCGCCCACGGGCGAGGTGCGGATCGTCGACTACAAGACGGGCAAGGCGCCCCGGCCCGAGTACGCCGAGGGTGCGCTGTTCCAGATGAAGTTCTACGCCCTGGTGGTGTGGCGTCTGAAGAAGATCGTCCCGCGTCGGCTGCAGCTCGTGTATCTGGGCAGCGGGGACGTCCTGACGTACGACCCCGTCCTCGCCGACCTCGAGCGTGTCGAGCGCAAGCTGCTCGCGCTGTGGGAGGCGATCAGGCAGGCGACGGAGTCGGGCGACTGGCGGCCGCGGCCCACCAAGCTGTGCGGCTGGTGCGACCACCAGGCGCACTGCCCGGAGTTCGGGGGCACTCCCCCGCCCTATCCGCTGCCGGTGAGGGCGGTCGGGTCCGGTGACGTCCCGCAGGGCAGAATGGGGCCGGACTAGCGAAGGAGACTTACGTGGCCATCCGCGTCCTACTGGTCGACGACCAGCCGCTGCTGCGTACCGGCTTCCGGATGATCCTGGAGGCCGAGCAGGACATCGCGGTCGTCGGCGAGGCCGGAGACGGCCTCCAAGCGCTCGACCAGGTGCGGGCGCTGCAGCCCGACGTGGTCCTGATGGACATCCGCATGCCGCGGATGGACGGAGTGGAGGCGACCCGGCAGATCACCGGGCCCGGGCGGGACGGCCCGGCGAAGGTGCTGGTGCTGACCACCTTCGACCTCGACGAGTACGTGGTCGAGGCCCTGCGGGCGGGTGCCAGCGGCTTCCTGCTGAAGGACGCGCCGGCCAACGAGCTGGTGCAGGCGATCCGGGTGGTGGCGGCCGGCGAGGCGATGCTCGCACCGAGCATCACCCGGCGGCTGCTCGACAAGTACGCCGGTCATCTGCCCTCCGGTGACGAGCCGGTCCCGGACACGCTGCACACGCTGACCGAGCGCGAGGTCGAGGTGCTGAAGCTGGTGGCGCGCGGATTGTCGAACGCCGAGATCGCCGCCGACCTGTTCGTCAGCGAGACCACGGTCAAGACGCATGTCGGGCACGTCCTCACCAAGCTGGGGCTGCGCGACCGGGTGCAGGCCGCGGTGTATGCGTACGAGAGCGGGCTGGTGCGGCCCGGCGCGCAGTAGCGGCAGTCGTCGTACGACACGAAGGGCGCCCTCCTCCGCGGGAGGGCGCCCTTCTGTGTACGTACCGCTGTTGCTCAGTCCTTGCTGAGTTCCCAGAAGCGGAAGACCGTCGAGGCGTCGAGGCAGTACTCGAGGCCGTAGACGCCCTCGCGGGTGACCGCGTACTGCTTGGCCTGCCAGACCGGGAGGACGGGCAGCTGGTCGGCGACGATGTCCTGGAGGCGGCCGTAGTCGCTGTCGGTCGCGGCGCGGTCGCTCTCGGCGGCGGTGCGCGGGATGAGGGTGCTGGTGATGGTGTTGTTGTTGTAGTTGTTGCTCAGCACATTGCCCTTGCCGAAGAAGGGGGCCGTGAAGTTGTCGGCGTCCGGGTAGTCCGGCACCCAGCCCTTCACGTACACGCCGTACTTGCCCTTGGCGATGTCCTTCTCGTACTGGTCGAAGGCGACGGACTTCACGTCGGCGTCGAACAGGCCGCTGGCGTTGAGCTGCTTGGCGATCGCCTTCAACTCCTCGTCGGTGGCCGGGCCGTAGCGCGACGGGGTGGACCACAGGGTCAGCTTGACCTTGCCGGAGATGCCCTCGGCCTTCAGGGCGGCGGCGGCCTTGGCCGGCGAGGGGCTGGCGCCGTAGGTGTCGAAGAAGGCCGTGTTGTGGCCCGCGATGCCCGCCGGGATGATCGAGTACAGCGGGGTGGCGGTGCCCTGGTAGACGTCCTTGATCAGGGCGTCGCGGTCGATGAGGTAGGCGATGGCCTTGCGCACGCCGAGCTTTCCGGTCACCGGGTCGTCCATGTTGAAGACCAGGTGCTGGACCTCGGCGCTGCTGCCCTCGACGACCTCCACCTTGGAGCTGTTGTCGGCGTTCTGGATGTCGGCGATGTCCTTCGCGGTCAGACCGCGGTAGGCGATGTCGATCTTGTCGTCCAGCAGGGCCTTCTTCAGGGCGGACTGGCGCCCGTGGAAGAACTCGAGCTTCACGCCGGAGTTCTTCACCTCGGCGTTGCCCTTGTAGTTGCCGTTGACGGAGAAGGCGGCCTCGTCCTCGCCGAAGGAGTCCAGCTTGTACGGGCCGGAGCCGACCGCCTTGCCGTCCTTGCGCAGCTTGTTCCCGTCGTACTGGGTGTGGTCGACGATGGAGCCCGCACCCGAGGCGATCTTGCTCGGGAAGGTGGCGTCGGGCACCTTCAGCCGGAAGACGACCGTCTTCTCGTCCGGCGTCTCCACCTTGTCGAGCATGGGGAACATGATCGCCGGGCCGGCCGCGTCGTTGATCTTCAGCATGCGGTCGAAGGAGAACTTGACGTCCTCGGAGGTGAGCGAGTCACCGTTGCTGAACTTGAGGCCGTCCTTGAGCGTGCACTTGTAGACCTTGGTCGTCGTGTCGGTGAAGCCGCACGACTGGGCGGCGTCCGGCTCGGGCTCGGTGCCTCCGTTGGGGAAGCTGAGCAGCGACTGGAAGACGTTGTTGAACAGCAGCCAGGAGCCGGGGTCGTAACCGGAGGCGGGGTCGGTGGCCAGGACGTCGTCCGACATCCCCATCACCACGGATGAACCGGTCCCCCCGGAGTCACCGCCGTCCGTTCCACAGCCGGTCAAAAGGCCGGAGGCCAGCCCCGCCACTACGGGCAGGACCGGCCACTGGTTACGCAAGTTCACTGCAGGTGCCTTCTCGTCGGTTACGGGACCCCGGGGCCACCGTCCCTGGGCCCCGGGCACGAACAGAGATCAGCCGCTCACGCCACGGCCGAGCTCCCAGAGCTGAAGGGTCGAGGAGGAGTTGAGCGCGTACGCGGTCCCCGTGACGTCGTCGCGGGCGGCGACGTACTGCTTGCCCTGCCACAGCGGCAGGATCGGGACGTCGTCGGCGACGATGTCCTGGATCTCGGTGAGGTTGTCGGAGGCGGCGATGCGGTCCGCCTCACGGCGGGACGCCGGGATCAGAGTGTTGATGATCTTGCTGTTGCGGTAGGGCGACTTGAGGAAGTTGTCCTTGTCGAGGAACGGCGCGAGGTAGTTGTCGGCGTCCGGGAAGTCCGGGAACCAGCCCATGCCCCACACGTCGTACTGGCCCTTGCGCTCGGCCGGGACGAACTTCGACCAGAGCGAGCCCTGGATGGTGACGTCGAACAGGCCGCTGCCGTTGAGCTGCTTCTGAAGGATCTCGAATTCCTTCTTGGTGCCCGAGCCGTAGTGGTCGGTCGTGTAGTGCAGCGTCAGCTTGACCGGCGTGGTGATGTTCGCGGCGGTCAGCAGGGCCTTGGCCTTGGCGGTGCTCGGGTCGCCGTACTTGTTGAAGAACGAGTTCGAGTGGCCGGTGATGCTCGCCGGGACCAGCGAGTAGAGCGGCTCGGCCTGGGTGCCGTACACCTTGGAGACGATCTCGCCGCGGTTGATCAGCTGGGCCATCGCCTGGCGGACCGCCTTGGACTTCACGCTCGGGGCGTCGGTGTTGAAGGCGAGGTAGCGGATCTCGAGGCCGGCCATCTCGACCAGGTCGGCGTTGGTGTCCGCGCCGCTGTCCAGCTTCTTGATCTGCTCCGGCGACATCGTGCGGGTCATGACGTCGATGTCACCCTTGTCGAGCGCCTTGCCCATCGCGTCGGCGTCCGCGTAGGAGATCATGTCGACCTTGGAGTTGTTCACCGTCAGCGTCCCCTTGTAGTTGGGGTTCTTGGTGAACGTGGCCTTGACGACCTCGTCGTTCTTGACCTCGGTCGACAGGGTGTACGGGCCGGAGCCGTCGACGTCGAAGCCGTCGCGCAGCTTGTTCTTCGGGTAGTCGTCGGGGTTGACGATGCCCGCGACCGGAGTCGACAGCTTGTACGGGAAGGTGGCGTCCGCGGTCTTGAGGTGGAAGATGACCTCGTTGTCACCCTGCGTCTCGACGGTGTCGATGGTGTTCAGCAGGGCGGAGACTTCGGAGTCGGCCTTGATGGCGCGGGCGCGGTCGATGGAGTACTTCACATCGGCCGCGGTGATCTTGTCGCCGTTGGCGAACTCCAGGCCGTCGCGCAGCTTGCAGGCGTAGCGCTCGTTGCCCGAGTCGGTGAAACCGCAGCTCTGTGCGGCCTCGGGCACCGGGTCGCCCTCGCCCTTCGGCTGGATCATCAGGGTCTGCACGGTCTGGCGCAGGATGTTCCAGGTGCCGACGTCGTACGCGTACGCCGGGTCCAGCGGCGCGGGAGCGTCCTTCGTGGCGGTGAACGAGTCCGTGGTGCCGACGGCGATCTCGGCGGATCCGCCACTGCCGCTGTCGGAGCCCCCACAGGCGGCGAGCACGGGTGCGAGCAGGCCGACGACGGCCGGCAGCACCAAAGTCTTGCGGTTCATGCTCGTGTTTCTCCAGAGCTGTACTAGTCCGTGTATCCGGCATGCAGGGGTGTCGCGGCGGATCACGGGGGTAGAGGCGTTGGTTCTCGCGACGAGATTAGTCCGCACCAGCACGAGGGCTCGCGGCCACCGGAGTTGAGAACCCATCACGCAGCGAAACCGGGTGCGGACAGACCGAAAACCCGACAGCGGAAGGATTAGTGCAGCCTTCCACCAATCGGGACACAAGGGCAGGCCACAGAACCCCGAAAGGGGGTGAAGAGCATACGTTGCCCGACCTGTCGACCCCCGCGTCAGTGGGGAACCTCACATTCCCAACGGTCGGGAACAGTACCGGAATTCGGCCATCCGGCGCGCTTCGAATTCTTTCGCACACCGGTGCCGGGAATTCCTGTCTATCAGCCTTGCACGCTGGGTGAACGCCCGGCGCATTTCCGTCATCGAACAGCGATCAGTTGGCGATCAGAAAGTGATCAGGCGGCGATCAGTCCGCGCAGAAATGCCAGGTCGACCTCTTCGAGGGAGCCCACGACGGTGCGCCGGACGGCGGGGGCGATGGGGGCCACCGAGGGCACCACGACGACATGGCAGCCCGCGGCCTCGGCCGCCGCGACGCCGGTCGCGGTGTCCTCGACGACCGCACATCTGGCCGGATCCACACCGAGCCCGGCGGCCGCGAACAGATACGGGTCGGGGTGCGGCTTGGTGCGCGGCACCTCGTCGCCGGCGACCGACAGGGCGAAGTGCTGGGGGCCCAGCGAGGTCAGCACCCGGTCGATGATGCGCCGGTGGGAGGCGGAGACCAGGGCGGTGGGGATCTCGTACTCGGTGAGCTCGGCGAGCAGCCGCGCGGCACCCGGCATCAGCGGCAGGGCGCGGTCGATGCGGTCCTCGAACCCCTGGTTGAGCAGCACCGTGAGCTCGGCGAGGGCGATGTCGGCGCCGGTGGCCTCGATCAGGAATCCCGCGCTGCGGGTCATGGGACCGCCGACCACGACATGGCGCCAGGTGTCGTCGAGGGTGTGGCCGAGGGCGGCGAAGATCTCGACCTCGACGTCCCACCAGAAGCCCTCGGTGTCCACCAGGGTTCCGTCCATGTCGAGGAGCACGGCCTGCAGGGCTGAGCCTTCGGCCGTACGGGTTCCGAGCGCGGGGACCGTACTGGTCATCCGGGCGCACCTCCTTGAGGGGCGAGCAGGCCGGTTCCCGCTGGGGGAACCGGCCTGCAGTGGACCGACCAGTGTACGTCGCCCGCGACCGAAGCGCCTCGTTTATTCGGCGTGGTCCGGGGCACACCGTGTATACCGCCGGGGGACGCTGTGAGCTGCGCTTTCTTTCCGTCCCGGGCGCCGCTTCGGTGCGTCCCGGGCGGCGCCTGCGGCCGCCCGGGGGACCCTTCTCAGCGGGCGTTGAAGTACTTCGCCTCCGGGTGGTGGATCACGATCGCGTCCGTGGACTGCTCGGGGTGCAGCTGGAACTCCTCGGAGAGGTGGACGCCGATGCGCTCGGGCTGGAGCAGGTCGGCGATCTTGGCACGGTCCTCCAGGTTCGGGCAGGCGCCGTAGCCGAGGGAGAAGCGGGCGCCCCGGTACTTCAGGGCGAACATGTCCTCCATCTCGCTCGGGTCCTCACCGGCGAAGCCCAGCTCCGAACGCACCCGCGCGTGCCAGTACTCGGCGAGCGCCTCGGCCAACTGGACGGACAGGCCGTGCAGTTCGAGGTAGTCGCGGTAGGCGTTGGCCTCGAACATGCGGGCCGTCTCCTCACCGATCCGCGAGCCGACGGTGACGACCTGCAGGCCGACGACATCGGTCTCCCCCGACTCCTGCGGGCGGAAGAAGTCCGCGAGGCACAGCCGGCGGCCGCGGCGCTGGCGCGGGAAGGTGAAGCGGGTGCGCTCGTTGCCGTGCTCGTCCAGGATGATCAGGTCGTCGTCCTTGGAGACGCACGGGAAGTAGCCGTAGACGACGGCCGCTTCGAGGAGGCTCTCGGTCTGCAGCCGGTCCAGCAGACCGCGCAGCCGCGGCCGGCCCTCGGTGTCCACGAGTTCCTCGTACGACGGTCCCTCGCCGGTGCGGGCCTGCTTGAGCCCCCACTGGCCCTTGAACAGCGCGCCCTCGTCCAGCCAGCTCGCGTACTCCTTGAGCTGGATGCCCTTGATGACGCGGGTGTCCCAGAACGGTGGGGCGGGGATGCGGTTGTCGGTGGCGACGTCGGAGCGGACGTGGCCCTCTTCGGGGCGCTCCTCCTCGACCTGTACGGCACCTGCGCGCACCCGGCGCTGCTTGAGCTCGGGCAGCTTCGCCCCGGGCACGCCGCGCTTGACGCCGATCAGCGCGTCCATCAGGCGCAGGCCCTCGAACGCGTCGCGGGCGTACCGGACTTCGCCCCCGTACAGCTCGTGCAGGTCCTGCTCGACGTACGCGCGCGTGAGGGCCGCGCCGCCGAGGATGACCGGGAACCTGGCCGCCAGTCCACGCTGGTTGAGCTCCTCCAGGTTCTCCTTCATGATCACGGTGGACTTGACCAGGAGCCCGGACATGCCGATGACGTCGGCGCGGTGCTCCTCGGCGGCGTCCAGGATCGCGGAGACCGGCTGCTTGATGCCGAGGTTGACGACGTTGTAGCCGTTGTTGGACAGGATGATGTCGACGAGGTTCTTGCCGATGTCGTGCACGTCGCCGCGCACGGTCGCCAGCACGATGGTGCCCTTGCCCTCGGCGTCGGACTTCTCCATGTGCGGTTCGAGGTGGGCGACGGCGGCCTTCATGACCTCGGCGGACTGGAGCACGAACGGCAGCTGCATCTGGCCGGAGCCGAACAGCTCGCCGACGACCTTCATGCCGTCCAGGAGCGTCTCGTTGACGATGTCGAGGGCCGGGCGCTCCTGCAGGGCGGCGTCCAGGTCCTGTTCCAGGCCGTTGCGTTCGCCGTCGATGATGCGGCGCTTGAGGCGCTCCTCCAGCGGGAGGGCGGCCAACTCCTCGGCCTTGCCCGCCTTCAGGGACTTGGCAGTGGCGCCCTCGAAGAGCTGCATGAGCTTCTGCAGCGGGTCGTAGCCCTCGGCGCGGCGGTCGTGGATCAGGTCGAGGGCCGTCTGCACCTCCTCCTCGCTGAACCGGGCGATGGGCAGGATCTTCGACGCGTGGACGATCGCCGAGTCCAGGCCCGCCTTCACGCACTCGTCGAGGAAGACCGAGTTGAGCAGGATGCGGGCGGCCGGGTTGAGGCCGAAGGAGATGTTGGAGAGGCCGAGCGTGGTCTGCACGTCCGGGTGGCGGCGCTTGAGCTCGCGGATCGCCTCGATCGTCGCGATGCCGTCCTTGCGCGACTCCTCCTGACCGGTACAGATGGTGAAGGTCAGGGTGTCGATGAGGATGTCGGACTCGTGGATGCCCCAGTTGCCGGTGAGGTCGTCGATGAGCCGTTCGGCGATCTCGACCTTCTTCTCCGGGGTGCGGGCCTGGCCCTCCTCGTCGATGGTCAGCGCGATGAGCGCGGCGCCGTGCTCCTGGGCGAGCGCGGTGACCTTCGCGAAGCGGGACTCGGGGCCGTCGCCGTCCTCGTAGTTGACGGAGTTGATGACCGCACGGCCGCCGAGCTTCTCCAGGCCGGCCCGGAGGACGTCGACTTCGGTGGAGTCGAGCACGATCGGCAGGGTGGAGGCGGTGGCGAAGCGGCCGGCCAGCTCCTCCATGTCGGCGACGCCGTCGCGGCCGACGTAGTCCACGCAGAGGTCCAGCATGTGGGCGCCCTCGCGGATCTGCTCACGGGCCATCTCCACGCAGTCGTCCCAGCGGGCCTCCAGCATGGCCTCGCGGAACTTCTTCGAGCCGTTGGCGTTGGTGCGCTCGCCGATGGCCAGGTACGAGGTGTCCTGGCGGAACGGCACGGTCTGGTAGAGGGAGGCGGCGCCGGGCTCGGGCTGCGGCCGACGCTCGGTCGGGGCGAGCTCGCGGACGCGCTCGACGACCTGGCGCAGGTGCTCGGGGGTGGTGCCGCAGCAGCCGCCGATGAGGGAGAGGCCGTATTCGCGGACGAAGGTCTCCTGCGCGTCGGCGAGCTCCGGCGCGGTCAGCGGGTAGTGGGCGCCGTCCTTGCCGAGGACCGGCAGGCCCGCGTTCGGCATGCAGGACAGCTGGATGCGCGAGTGGCGGGCCAGATAGCGCAGGTGCTCGCTCATCTCGGCGGGGCCGGTCGCGCAGTTCAGGCCGATCATGTCGATGCCGAGCGGCTCCAGCGCGGTCAGCGCGGCACCGATCTCGGAGCCGAGCAGCATGGTGCCGGTGGTCTCCACCGTGACCGAGACGATCAGCGGGACCTCGTAGCCGGCGGTCTCCATCGCCCGGCGGGCGGCGATGACCGAGGCCTTGGTCTGCAGCAGGTCCTGGGTGGTCTCCACGAGGAGCGCGTCGGCGCCGCCGGCGAGGAGGCCCTCGGCGTTCTGCTGGTACGCGTCGCGGATGGCGTGGAAGGTGGTGTGGCCGAGGGTGGGCAGCTTGGTGCCCGGGCCCATCGAGCCCAGCACCCAGCGCTGACGGCCGTCGCGCGCGCCGAACTCGTCCGCCGTCTCGCGGGCGATACGGGCGCCGGCCTCGGACAGCTCGGCGACGCGCTCGGGGATGTCGTACTCGCCGAGGGCGGTGAGGTTGGCGCCGAAGGTGTTGGTCTCGACGCAGTCGACACCTGCGTCGAAGTAGGCGGAGTGCACCGAGCGGACGATGTCCGGGCGGGTCAGATTGAGGACCTCGTTGCAGCCTTCCAGCTGCTGGAAGTCCTCCAGTGTGGGGTCCTGCGCCTGGAGCATGGTCCCCATCGCTCCGTCGGCGACCACCACACGGGTGGCGAGCGCCTCGCGGAGCGCGGACGCACGGGTCCGGCTGTCGGCGGAAGGGGTCAGTGGCGACGAGGCCATGAAAGGGCTCCCTTTAGGTGCGACGGCTGTCGGCTTTGCGCGGTCCACGGGACTCTCCGCGGTGGGCGCACCCCGTCAGGGTAACCGGGCTCGGCCGGGTTGGTCAGGCGCGTCCACGGGGCGGACGAGGGTGACGGGCAGGTCACTCCCGGGATACCAGTGACACAACAGAACCCGACCGATGCGGACGACCATTAGCGGGAGGTCGGCATCGACCGGTAGTGTTCGACATTGCCGAACGGCGGCAACGGCGGTGTAATGACGAGGTTTCGTCGACGGTCGAGGGGACGGAGGCAGTACGGCGATGGCACGGAACATCCAGTCGCTCGAGCGGGCGGCCGCGATGCTGCGGCTGCTCGCGGGCGGCGAGCGACGGCTCGGCCTCTCGGACATCGCCTCTTCGCTGGGCCTCGCCAAGGGCACCGCCCACGGCATTCTGCGCACCCTCCAGCAGGAGGGTTTCGTCGAACAGGACGACGCCTCCGGGCGCTATCAACTGGGCGCCGAGCTGCTGCGCCTGGGCACCACCTATCTCGACGTGCACGAGCTGCGGGCGCGCGCCCTGGTGTGGACGGACGACCTGGCCCGGTCCAGCGGCGAGAGCGTGTACCTCGGTGTCCTGCACCAGCAGGGCGTACTGATCGTGCACCACGTCTTCCGGCCCGACGACAGCCGGCAGGTGCTGGAGATAGGGGCCATGCAGCCCCTGCACTCCACGGCCCTGGGCAAGGTCCTGTCGGCGTACGACCCCGTGGCGCACAGCGAGGCGATCGAGGCCGACCGCAAGCCCTTCACCGACCGCACCGTGTGCGAGCTGGGGGACTTCGAGCACATCCTCGACATGTCACGCGCGCGTGGCTACGCCGCCGACGTCGAGGAGACCTGGGAGGGCGTCGCCTCCGTCGCCGCGCCGATCCACGACCGGCGGCGGATGCCGGTGGGCGCGGTGGGCATCACCGGCGCCGTGGAACGGCTGTGCCGGGACGGGGAGCTGCGGCCCGAGCTGATCGCGGCGGTGCGGGACTGCGCCCGTGCGGTGTCGCGGGATCTGGGCGGCGGGCGCTTCTGAGGGACGCCTTGCGGGACGCATGGGGAGGCCGGAACGTCGGGTGACGTTCCGGCCTCAGTCGTAACGTGACAAACCCGCCGAAAGCCCTTGCAGGCACGGACGGTGCTTGTTACTCGTCCGTACGCAGCTGACCTGCAAGATCGACAGCTCACAGCAATCAATAACGATCCCGTTTTCGGCAACAGAACCCTTGACGCGCACGTAACGCCACGGCAAGACTCCCGTCCATCGGTCGGCATTGTCGAACACCTACCGGCAATACGCGCTAGAGTGTGACAACGCCAAGGGCCGGCCATCGCTCTCACCCCCGAGGGCAGCTCGAACCTCCGGAGGGACCCGGGGTTCGGTCCCCTGGACGAAGGACAAAGGAGTCGCGGGTGTCCAGCTCCGACATCTTCATCGGCGAGACCATCGGTACCGCCATACTCATCCTGCTCGGCGGTGGCGTCTGCGCCGCCGTGACGCTGAAGGCCTCCAAGGCACGCAACGCCGGCTGGCTCGCCATCACCTTCGGGTGGGGCTTCGCCGTACTCACGGCGGTCTACACCTCGGCACCGCTCTCCGGTGCCCACCTCAACCCGGCCGTGACGCTCGCACTCGCGCTCAAGAAGGACGGCATCGACTGGAGCGACGTCCCGATCTACTGGGGCGGGCAGCTGCTCGGCGCCATGATCGGTGCGGCCCTGGTCTGGGTCGCCTACTACGGCCAGTTCCACGCGCACCTCACCGACAAGGAGATCGTCGGCGGTCCGGGTGCGCAGGCCACGAAGGTCAAGGCCGTCGAGGCGCAGGAGAAGGGCGCCGGCCCGGTCCTGGGCATCTTCTCCACCGGCCCCGAGGTCCGGGTCGCCTGGCAGAACGTCGCCACGGAGGTCATCGGCACCATCGTGCTGGTGCTCGCCGTCCTCACGCAGGGTCTCAACGACAGCGGCAAGGGCCTGGGCGTCCTGGGCGCCCTGATCACCTCGCTCGTCGTCGTCTCCATCGGTCTGTCCCTCGGCGGTCCGACCGGTTACGCGATCAACCCGGCCCGTGACCTCGGTCCGCGTGTCGTGCACGCCCTCCTGCCCCTGCCCAACAAGGGCGGCTCCGACTGGGGCTACGCCTGGGTCCCGGTCGTCGGTCCCCTGATCGGCGCCGCGCTCGCTGCAGGCATCTACAACGTCGCTTTTGCTTAAGAGCACCAGCTTTCACCGCACTTAAACAGCACCGCGCCGTACAGACAGCCCTCCCTCCAAGGAACTTCAGGAGCACACAGTGACCGACGCGCACACCGCCGGCCCCTTCATCGCCGCCATCGACCAGGGCACCACCTCCAGCCGCTGCATCGTGTTCGACCGGGACGGCCGTATCGTCTCCGTCGACCAGAAGGAGCACGAGCAGATCTTCCCGAAGCCGGGCTGGGTCGAGCACAACGCCAACGAGATCTGGACCAACGTCCAGGAGGTCGTCGCCGGGGCCATCCAGAAGGCCGGCATCACGCGTGACGACATCAAGGCCATCGGCATCACCAACCAGCGCGAGACCACGCTGCTCTGGGACAAGAACACCGGTGAGCCCGTCCACAACGCCATCGTCTGGCAGGACACCCGCACCGACGCGCTCTGCAAGGAGCTCGGCCGCAACGTCGGCCAGGACCGCTTCCGCCGTGAGACCGGCCTTCCGCTGGCCTCCTACTTCGCCGGCCCCAAGGCCCGCTGGCTGCTCGACAACGTCGAGGGCCTGCGCGAGCGCGCCGAGGCGGGCGACATCCTCTTCGGCACCATGGACACCTGGGTCATCTGGAACCTGACCGGTGGTGTCGACGGCGGCAAGCACTACACCGACGTCACCAACGCCTCCCGCACCATGCTGATGAACCTGCACACGCTGGAGTGGGACGAGAAGATCGCCGAGTCCATCGGCGTCCCGCTGGCGATGCTCCCCGAGATCCGCTCCTCCGCCGAGGTCTACGGCGAGGTCACCGGCGGCAAGCTGGGCGACCTGCTCGGCGGCATCCCGGTCGCCTCCGCGCTCGGCGACCAGCAGGCGGCCCTGTTCGGCCAGACCTGTTTCGCCGAGGGCGAGGCCAAGTCGACGTACGGCACGGGCACCTTCATGCTGCTGAACACCGGCGAGAAGATCATCAACTCGTACTCCGGCCTGCTGACCACGGTCGGCTACCGCATCGGTGACGACAAGCCGGTCTACGCCCTCGAGGGCTCGATCGCCGTCACCGGTTCGCTGGTGCAGTGGATGCGCGACCAGATGGGCCTGATCTCCACCGCCGCCGAGATCGAGACGCTCGCGCTCTCGGTCGAGGACAACGGCGGCGCCTACTTCGTGCCGGCCTTCTCCGGTCTGTTCGCCCCGTACTGGCGCTCCGACGCCCGCGGTGTGATCGCCGGCCTGACCCGGTACGTCACCAAGGCGCACCTCGCGCGCGCCGTCCTGGAGGCCACCGCCTGGCAGACCCGTGAGATCACGGACGCCATGACCAAGGACTCGGGCGTCGAGCTCGCGGCCCTCAAGGTCGACGGCGGCATGACCTCCAACAACCTGCTGATGCAGACCCTCTCGGACTTCCTGGACGCCCCCGTGGTGCGCCCGATGGTCGCCGAGACCACCTGCCTCGGCGCCGCCTACGCCGCCGGTCTCGCCGTCGGCTTCTGGACCAGCACCGACGACCTGCGCGCCAACTGGCGGCGGGCCGCCGAGTGGACCCCCCGCATGGACGCGGACGCCCGCGACCGTGAGTACAAGAGCTGGCTCAAGGCCGTCGAGCGGACGATGGGCTGGCTCGAGGACGAAGAGAGCTGACGAGAGCCACTCGACGGCTCTGCACGCTCTGATGAGGAGTAAGAACCCGAAATGACCAGTCAGACCACCCTGCAGTCCGTGCCTGCCCTGGGTACCCGCCCGGCCTCCGGCTCCAACCCGAGCCGCGCCGAGACCCGGGAGCAGCTCGCAAAGGCGTCGTACGACCTCCTTGTGATCGGCGGCGGCATCCTGGGCATCTCCACCGCCTGGCACGCCGCGCAGTCCGGCCTCAGGGTGGCTCTGGTCGACGCCGGCGACTTCGCCGGCGCCACCTCTTCCGCCTCCTCCAAGCTGCTCCACGGCGGTCTGCGCTACCTGCAGACCGGCGCGGTGAAGCTGGTGGCGGAGAACCACTTCGAGCGCCGTGCGGTCTCCCGCCAGGTGGCCCCCCACCTGGCGAACCCGCTCACGTTCTACCTCCCCGTGTACAAGGGCGGGCCGCACGGCGCTGCGAAGCTCGGGGCGGGCGTCTTCGCCTACTCCGCACTCTCCGCGTTCGGTGACGGCGTCGGTCACCTCCTGTCCCCCGCGAAGGCGGCGCAGGACGTGCCCGAGCTGCGCACCGAGAACCTCAAGGCCGTGGCCGTCTACGGCGACGACCAGATGAACGACGCGCGCATGGCGCTGATGACGGTCCGTGCCGCCGTCGAGGCGGGCGCGGTCGTCCTGAACCACGCCGAGGTGACCGGCCTGAGGTTCACCAAGGGCCGGGTGACCGGCGCCGACCTGCGCGATCGCACCTCCGGTGACGAGTTCGGCGTCAACGCCCGGCTTGTGCTCAACGCGACCGGCCCCTGGGTCGACCACCTGCGCCGTATGGAGGACGCGAATGCCGCTCCGTCGATCCGGCTGTCGAAGGGCGCGCATCTGGTCCTGAAGCGGACCTCCCCCTGGAAGGCCGCGCTGGCGACCCCGATCGACAAGTACCGCATCACGTTCGCCCTGCCCTGGGAGGACATGCTCCTTCTCGGTACGACGGACGAGGAGTTCGAGGGCGACCCGGCGGACGTCGCGGTCACCGAGAAGGACATATCCCAGATCCTGGACGAGGCCGCGTTCTCGGTCCGGGACCAGCAGCTGAGCCGTGACCTGATCACGTACTCCTTCGCGGGCCTGCGGGTGCTGCCGGGCGGTCCCGGCGACACCGCGAAGGCCAAGCGCGAGACCGTGGTGACGGAAGGCCGTGGCGGGATGCTGTCCGTCGCGGGCGGCAAGTGGACGACCTTCCGCCACATCGGCCGTACGGTGATGCAGAAGCTGGAGGCACTGCCGGGGCACCCCCTGGGCGACGACTTCGAGCCGATCTCCTCGCTGCCGAAGAAGCTGCCGCTGCCGGGTGTCGCCAACCCGCGCGCGGTCGCGCACCGGCTGCTCGTCGACCACCCTGCGCCGGGTCCGCGCATGGCGGCCGACACCGCCAAGCACCTGGCGACGCACTACGGTTCGCTGGCGTTCGACATCGCCCGTCTGGCCAACGACAACCCGGAGCTGGCTCAGCGGGTTCACCCCGACGCGCCGGAGATCTGGGCGCAGGTCGTCTACGCCCGGGACAACGAGTGGGCCGAGACGCCGGACGACGTGCTGCGCCGCCGTACGACGCTGACGATCCGGGGTCTGGCCACGGACGAGGTCCGCGCCAAGGTCCAGGACCTGCTCGACAAGAAGTGACCTGCTCGGAAACGAAGCAGACCTCGCGCCGGCCCCTTCCCTGACCAGGGCCGGCACGACCGGGAACGGCCCCTCTCCCCTGGGCGGCCGGATCCGCGAAGAGGGGCGACTCCATGCCGACGGAGCCGCCCTTCTTCGTGTGCCCCCGCCGTTGTCAGTGGCGGGTGTTTTCATGGGCGCATGAACAGTGATCAGGCCAGTCCCGAGGATCTCGCCGCGCTGCGTGCGGCGCTCGGCGTGGACGACGGCGGGGAGTCGGCGCTCGGCTGGGAGGCGGTGCGGGCCTTCGAGGCGGAGCACGGGGTGGTACTGCCCGAGCCGTATCGGACGTTCGTCGCGGAGGTGTCCGACGGGTCGTTCCAGGGGCCGCCGGAGTACGGGCTCGTGGGGCTGGCCGAGAGCGCCAAGGGACAGGATCCGGGCAAGCCTTTCCCGCTCACGGAGCTGTGGGTGTGGGAGGAGGACGACGGGGGGTACGAGGACCCCGACGCCGTCATCGAGCAGGTCGTCCACCACGGTTCGCTGAACCTGGGCACGGACGGTTGCGGGATGGACTGGCACCTGGTCGTCACCGGTCCGCAGCGGGGTCATCTCTGGCTCGTCACGGGCGAGGGCGCGCTGCCGCACGGCGCCGAGTTCGGCAGCACGGCGGCCGAAGCAGGATTCGCCGGATGGGTGAAGCACTGGTCCGAGGGCAACGACTGGTTCGAGGCCGAGTGAGATGCCGTCCGGTCAGTCGAGGGACTCCACGACCGACCGCACCGCCTCCGCGTCCCCCAACTCCTCGCGCCGCACGATCAGTTCGCGCCCCAACAGCAGTGCCCGCCGCGACGCCGGTACCGGGTCGGGCAGGGTCGTCAGGTCGGTCAGGTGGGCGAAGCCGATGATGCGGCGGATGATTTCCGTGCCGGCGTAGCCGAGGGACTCGGTCCAGACGCGGCGCAGGAAGCGGTCCAGGTAGGCGTCGTCGAAGAACGTGTCGACCCGGGTCGGCCACAGCCGGCGGAATTCGGTCTCGAACGCCTCCCAGGAGAGGCGGAGTTGGTCGCCGTGGTCGCTCAACCCGCCCAGCGCCCGGGCCCGTTCCTCCGACACCAGCGCGTTCGCCCAGTACAGGCCGAGGTCGTAGCCGATCGGGCCGACGAAGGAGAACTCGGGGTCGAAGACGCGGACGACGGGGGCGCCTTCGCGGGTGCCGACCATGATGCTGCCGGTGTGCAGGTCGCCGTGGAGGAGGGCCTGGGCGCCGGTCATGAAGGCGTGGCGCAGGTCGGCGACCTCCGTGCGGAGCTTCCCGTCCGCGCGGAACTCCGCCGCCAGGTCGTCCAACCCCTCGTGCCAGTGGTTGTGTTCGTGCTCGATGTACGGCTCGGAGAGGACCACGTCCTCGGTGATCTTGCAGAGCTCGGGGCTGACCGAGGCCGCGATCAGCGCTTTGCGGTCCGCCGACGCCATGCCGAAGTCGCTGGTCGCGAAGGAGAACTGGGCGACGAACTCGCCGATCCGGGCGGAGGTGTGGGGACCGTAGGACGCGCCCTCGTTGAGGAGCGTGCGCAGGACCTCCAGGTCGGACATGTCCTCCATGACGAGGGCGTAGTTCTCGGGGTCGTAGCCGTGGATCGCCGGGATCTTGTCGGGGGCGACCTTGGCGACCTGCTCGTAGGCGCGGGCCTCGGCGTCGGCGCGGTCCGGATTCATAGGCCAGGAGGGGCCGGCGACCCGGACCCAGGGCAGCGCCTGCTTGACGGCGAGGCTGCGGGTACCGTCCGCACTGGACGCCAGGAAGACGCGGTTCATGTTGCCGTCCGAGACCTCGCGGACGTGGATGTCGCCGACGTCCTCCCAGTGGCCCCGCTCGTGCAGGTAGCCGGGGATGTCGTCGGTCTCCAGGATGCGGTAGCCCATCTCAGAACTCCTCGAACTTCCTTATGCGGTACGGCGCTTGGACAACGTGAAGCTGAAGACGAGGGCGAGGATCAGTACCGCGCCCTCGACGACGTCCTGCGTGTAGTACGGCAGGCCCTTGATGGTCAGGCCGGTGGTGATGATGCCGATCAGGACGGCGCCCAGGGCCGTGCCCCAGACGTTCGGGCGGCCCCGGCCCAGGACCGAGGTGCCGACCAGGGCCACCGCCACCGCCTCCAGGAGTTGCGAGGTGCCGGCGCTCACGTCGCCCTGGCCGATGCGGGACGCCAGGATGAGGCCGCCGATCGAGGCGAGGACGCCGGAGATGACGTAGGCGAGGGCCCGGTAGGCGCCGACGCGGATGCCGGCCAGTCGGGAGGCCTCGGGGTTGGCTCCGATGGCGTACAGGATCCGGCCCCAGCGGGTGCGGGCGAGGAAGACCCAGGCGGCGATCGTCAGGCCGCCGAAGATCAGGACGGAGACGGGGATGCCGAGGACCGTCCCGCGGTCGATCTTCAGGAAGCCCGCGGTGAACCTGCCGGGTGCGGTGCTGCCGTCGGACATCGTCATGCCGGGGGTGATGGACTGGCCGTCGACCAGGATGAGTTTGCTGCCCTGGATCACGAACATCGTGCCGAGCGTTGCCAGCATGTCGGGGATCTTCAGTACGACGATGAGCAGTGCGTTGAGCAGGCCTGCCAGGGCGCCTGCCGCAAGCACCGCGATGATCGCGACCGTGCCGACCTGGTTGAAGACGACCATTGTCTGGGCTGCGACCGAGACGCCGAGGCCGGCGACCGCGCCCACGGACATGTCCATTCCGCCGACGGCCATGGTGAGCGTGACGCCGAGACCCAGGATGGCGGCCACGGAGACGTATCGCAGGGTGTCGAGGAGGGTCGCCGACTCGCGGAACGAGCCCTCGCTCAGCGCGAAGTACAGGAAGAGCGCGACCGTCACGAAGATGAAGCCGTACTTGATCACGGCGTTCTGGACGCGCACGGCGGTGGAGGTCGCGGGCGGGATCGCCGCCTTGGTGGGGACCTCGGTGCTCTGGGTGGTGGTCATGGGGTGCTTCCTTGGGCGGCGACGGCGGCGGCGACGGCGGGTGTCACACCGACGCCGAGATGGTCTGGATGACGCGGTCGCGTTCCGCGCCCTCGCCGTGGGCGTCGAGGTGGATCTCACCGGCGGCGAGCACGACGACCCGGTCGGCGATCTCGAGAATCTCGTCGACGTCGGCGGACAGGACTAGGACGGCCGAGCCCTCGCCGGCCAGGGCGCGGGCCCGGCGGCCGATGTCGCGGCGGGCGCCGATGTCCACGCCTCGGAACGGCTCGTCCAGGATGAGGACGCGGGGTGTCTCGGCGAGCCAGCGGCCGACGACGACCTTCTGCTGGTTGCCGCCGGACAGTTCCTCGACGGTGCTGTGCTCGTCGCGGGTGACGACACCGAGGGCGTCGATGGTGTCGCGGCCGAGGGCGTCCTCGCGGGAGCGGTTCACAAGTCCCGCCCGGGACAGGGACTTCAGGAACGGCAGTGAGATGTTCTGCGCCAGCGACCAGCCGGGCACGAGTGCGTCGGCGTGCCGGTCCTCGGGGACCAGGTGGATGCTGCCGCGGATGGCGTCGGAGGGGCGGCGGGGCTGGTACGGCTTGCCGTCCAGTTCGACCGTGCCGGTGGTGAAGGGCTCGGCGCCGAAGAGGCCGCGGGCCAGCTCGGTCTTGCCGGCGCCCAACAGGCCAACGACGCCGGTGACTTCGCCGGTGCGGAGGTCGAGGTCGAGCGGGGCGCAGCCTTCGAAGAGCCGTACGCCTCGAAGCGACAGCACGACATCTCCCTCGGCCCCTTCCCGCACCGGGCGGGCCGTGGTCGCCTCCTGGGCCTGGGCGAGCATCGCGCGCAGGGCGGCGTCCCAGTCGAAGGGCCTGGCCTGGTCCTCGGTGAGACGGCCGTCCCGCAGGACGACCAGGCGGTCGGCGAGCGCGTCGATCTCACCGAGGCGGTGGGAGACGTACAGCACCGCGATGCCGTCGTCCCGCATCTTCTCGACGAGCGCGAACAGGCGCTCCGCCTCGGCGGCGGAGAGGGCCGAGGTCGGCTCGTCGAGGATCAGCAGGCGGGGGCGGGTGGCCAGGGCGCGGGCGAGGATGAGCAACTGACGGTCGGAGATGCCGAGTTCACTCACGTCGCGGCGGAGCAGGCTGTCGCTCCAGTCGAGGCCGAGGCCCGCCTGGATCTCGCGGGCGCGGGCAAGGACCTTGCCGCTGCCCAGGAACGGGTTGCCGCGCTTCTGCGCCAGCTCCTCGAAGACCAGGTTCTCGGCGACCGTGAGGCCGGGCACGATGCCTTCGCCGATGCGCTGATGCACCGTCTGGATGCCCAACTGCCGGGCGGCGAGCGGCGATGGGAGTGCCGCGGGCTCCCCTGCGACCCGCACCTCCCCGCCGTGGTCCGTGTGCACGCCCGAGAGGATCTTGATCAGCGTGGACTTGCCGGCACCGTTCGCACCGAGCAGCGCGACCACGCTGCCCGGTGCGATGTCGAGGGAGACGGAGGCGAGCACCGTCTTGCCGCCGAAGGCCATGCTGACGTCCCGCAGGCTGACTGCGGGCTCGCCCTCAACAGCGGTGTCAGTGGGCGACATTGGGGATCCAGTCCGCGGTGCTGACCTTGGAGAGGTTCAGCGCGGGCAGCGCCTCGCGCAGCTGGTCCATATTCTCGATCTTGTTCTTGCGCAGGAAGTCCTGGGTGATGGCGACGGCCGGGAAGGAGACGGTGTCCTTGTTCAGCTGTCCGGCCAGCTCCAGGGCGGCCGTACGGACGACGGCGGCGCCGACCGCGGACGGGTCGGTGCCCGCCGTGGCGGCCCAGGGGCTGTTCGCCGCGGTCATGTTCTGGATGTCGGCGTTGGAGACGTCCGCGCCGAACACCTTCACCTTGTCCTGCAGCTTCTTGTTCTGGACGGCGAGGACGGTGCCCTTCGCCAACTCGTCGTAGGGGGCGAAGATGCCGGTCAGGTCGGAGTGCTGGGTGAGGGCGGCGGAGACCAGGGGAACGTTGTCAGTGGCCGTGGAGTCGGTGACCTTGCCGACCTTGAACTCCTGCGTCCAGCCCTGCGCGTCCAGCGTCTTCTTCCAGACGGTGTTGCGCTTGTCGAGGGCGGCGTAACCGGCCACGTTCACGTAGCCGACCTTGGCGTTCTTGCCGACCGACTTGGCCATGACGTCGAGGACGGCCTGGGCCATACTGGCGTCGTCCTGCTCGGTGCTGACCACGCCCTTGGTCTTGGTCTCGACGTCGTAGACGACGACCTTGATGCCCTTCTTCACGGCCTTGTCGATCTCCGGCTGGATGGTCGCCGGGAAGCCGTGGTCGATGATGATCGCCTGCGCGCCGGAGTTGATCGCCGAGGACAGGTCGGTGGCCTGCTTGGCGTTGTCGGCCTGGGCGTCGTACGTGGTCAGGTCGATGCCGAGGGCCTTGGCCTGCGCCTTGGCGCCGTTGCCCCACTGCTCGAAGTAGTCGCCGGCGCCGCTCTGCCGGACCAGGGCCACCTTGACCGTGCCCTTGCTGAAGGGGGCGGGCTTCTTGCCAGTGGCGGCGGAGGCGGAGGCCGCGGTGTCGCCGGTGTTCTTCGAGGCGTCCGTGGACTGGGAGCAGCCCGCGAGGAGGAGCGCGGAGGCGGAGGCCAGCGAGAGCGCGGCGAGGGGGACGCGGGTACGGGACATGAGGGGCTCCAGGTGCAAGGGGTGGCGCAGAAGGGAAGAGGGGGTGCTTGAACCGGAGCAGGGCAAGGAAAGCGCCAACACGCACAGGGATGGCGGGCGCACGCGCGGGCAGGGCGCGGCGGGGCTCCGGATGGGGTCAGCGACAGCTGGCCGTGGTCGACCGGAGCAGGTCCACGTACAGCCGCCGCACGAGCAGCAGCGTCTTCATGCCTAGATCATGAGAACGATTTCAGCCATGCGTCAAAGGGATGAATGCGCTTTCTCAATTGTTGAGACAACGACTACGTCACACCTGGTGGCCGTGGACTCGCGAGTTACCATCGCCTGACCGGCACCCGACCCGGCACAGTGAGGCCCTGATGACGACAACTCGCGCGACCGCGCTGCTCATGCCCTGCATGCGCCGCTGTCCCGGCGCGCTGTGTCGCGGCTGAATCCCTGTTCGCCGAAGTCTCCCTTTCCTCCTCGCCCGTCCGGTGCTTGTCTCGGTATCCGGACTTCCCTTCCAGACTCCTGGAGTTGCTGCCATGACCCTGCTGACGACCTGGTCCGAGTCCGGCCCGGAGACCCTTGTACGCCGCACCGCGGACCCCGCCGAGATCGCCGAGGCGCTCAAGCCGCTGGGTGTGCGCTACGAGCAGTGGCCGATCCGTGAGGACGTCCCCTTCGACGCCGACAGCGAGACGGTCTTCGCCGCGTACGGCCCCGAGATCGACAAGCTGAACGCCGAGGAGGGCTTCACCACCGTCGACGTGCTCGGCCTGCACCCCAGCGACGACCCGGAGTTCCCGGCGAAGGCGAAGGCGGCCCGCGAGAAGTTCCTGCAGGAGCACACGCACGACGACGATGACGAGGTCCGCTTCTTCGTCTCCGGCTCCGGCATCTTCTACCTGCACGTGAACGGTGAAGTGCACGCGGTCTTCTGCGAGAAGGGCGACCTGCTGGGCGTGCCGCGCGGCACCACGCACTGGTTCGACATGGGCACGAAGCCGTCGTTCACCGCGATCCGGTTCTTCCACGAGGAGGACGGCTGGATCGGCAACTTCACCGGTTCGACCATCGCGTCGCGGTTCCCGGACTACGACACGATCGCGGCGGGTTACCAGGCAGACAAGGGTGCAGTGTGACATTGCACTACGACGTGGACGCCGTGGTGCTCGACATCGAGGGCACCACGAGCGCCACGGGTTTCGTCGTCGACGTGCTGTACCCGTACTCGCGTTCCCGTTTCGGAGCGCTGCTCTCCGCGCGGCCCGACGATCCTGACGTGGCGCGGGCGGTCGCACAGGTGCGGGAAGACCTCGGCGAGCCCGACGCCGACAACGTTCGCATCGAGAAGGCCCTCAACGCCTGGCTCGACGAGGACCGCAAGGCCACCCCGCTGAAGACCCTCCAGGGCGTCATCTGGTCCGAGGGCTTCGCGCGCGGCGACCTCGTCTCGCACTTCTACGACGACGTCGTACCGGCACTGCGAGCCTGGCACGAGGCCGGCGTGCAGCTCTACGTCTACTCCTCCGGGTCGGTGGCGGCCCAGCGGGCGTGGTTCGCCTCCAGCCCGGAAGGCGATCTGCTGCCGCTGGTCTCGGGGTTGTACGACACCGAGAACGCCGGGCCCAAACAGGAGCCGGAGTCGTACGGCCGTATCGCCGGGGCGACCGGCATCGAGCCGGACCGTCTCCTCTTCCTCTCCGACCGGCCCGGCGAACTGGACGCGGCCCGCGCGGCCGGCTGGCACGCCGTCGGGATCCGGCGGCCCGGGGAGCCGTACTACGAGCAGGGCGTCGGGGACCACGCGCAGGCGGGGACGTTCGACGAGATCACCATCAGCACCACCGGGAGCACCACATGACCGACGGAATCAGCGCACTCGACCTCGAGGAGGCGGGGGCGGTGCTCGCCGCCGAGTCCGCACGCTTCGCCTCCTTCGGCTGGATGCGCGGCACCTCGGGGAACCTGTCCGTGGTGCTCTCGCGCGAGCCGCTGCGCCTCGCGGTCACCGCCAGCGGGCACGACAAGGGCGAACTGACGCCCACGGACGTGGTGTTGGTGGACGGTCAGGGAGCGGCCGTAGAGGGCGGGAAGCCGTCCGCCGAAGCCGAGCTGCACGCGCGCGTGGCCGCGCTGACCGGTGCGGGTGCCGTGGTGCACGTGCACACCGTCGCCTCGGTGGCTATGGGGAAGCGCGAGCCCGGCGGGATCGTCTTCAAGGACCTGGAGATGCTGAAGGGGGTCGGACAGCCGGCCCACGACGTCGAGGTGACGCTGCCGGTCATCGCCAACAGCCAGGACATGAAGGTACTTGGGGACCGGCTGGAGGAGGCGCGGGACACCCGGATGCCGGCGGTGGTGGTCGCCGGGCACGGGTTGTACGTGTGGGGCGCCGACCCGCGTCAGGCGCGGCATCACACCGAAGTGGTGGAGTGGCTGCTGGAGTTGGAGCTCACTAAGCGCTGACACCGAGCTGACTGAGAGCCGACACCGAGAAGGGGTCCCCGAGTTCGGGGACCCCTTCCTTCTCCGTCAGGTGATCCGCCTACTTCAGGTGATCCGCGGGGAGCTGACCGGACGCGACCTCCAGCACACCCCGCTCCGTCACCAGCCCCGTCACCAACCGGCCCGGCGTCACGTCGAACGCCGGGTTGTGTCCGCGCGACTCGGCGGGCGCCACCCGCACCCCGGCCCACTCCAGCACCTCGGCCTCGCCGCGGAGTTCGATGTGGATGTCGTCGCCGGTCTTCGTCGACAGGTCGACCGTGGTCGTGGGCGCCGCCACCAGGAACGGAACGCCCGCGTCGGCGCAGGCCAGCGCCACGCCCACCGTGCCCACCTTGTTCGCCGTGTCGCCGTTGGCCGCGATGCGGTCCGCTCCGACGATCGCCGCGTCGACCTCGCCGCGCAGGATGGTGCCGGCGGCGGCGCCGTCGGCCTGGACGTAGTGCGGGATGCCCTCCTGGACCAACTCCCAGGCGGTCAGGCGGGATCCCTGCAGCAGGGGGCGCGTCTCGTCGGCATAGACGACGTCGAGGCGTCCGCGCGCGTGCAGTTCGCGGATGACGCCGAGTGCGGTGCCCCAGCCGGCTGTCGCCAGCGCGCCCGTGTTGCAGTGCGTGAGGATGCGCAACGGCCGCTCCACACCCACCTTTTCGAGCAGCCATTCGGCGCCGTACGCGCCCATCGCGCGGTTCGCCTCGACGTCCTCGCGCTGGACGGCGGCGGCCTCCTCGAGCACCGCGTCGAGGCCCTCGCCGAAGCGCGTCATGACGCGGTCCACGCACACCATGAGGTTGACGGCGGTGGGCCGGGCCTCGCGGACGCGGGCGACGGCCGTGCGTATCTCGCCGTCCGTCCAGCCCTCCCGCTGCCCCTGGAGGATCGCGAGCGCGACACCGTACGCCCCGGCCGCCCCGATCGCGGGGGCGCCGCGCACCACGAGGCGCTGGATCGCGTCGACCAGGGTGTCCACATCGCGGACATCCATCGTCTCGGTACGGTGCGGGAGCAGAGTCTGGTCGATCAGCGCGAGGCCGGTTCCGGTCCAGTGGACGGCGCGCAATTCATGGGACATGGCGGACACTCCTGCAGTTCCTGGGGGTCTCGTCACGGTACATGACCTTGAAGAACCACAGTTCGAGACAGTCGAGCGGGTGTCCGAATGTCCGGTGTACAGTCCACCCACTCGCAGCCCACCAGTCGAGACGAGGGAGGACGAGTGCTGCTCACCAAGCGCCGCTTCCTGGACTTCGGCCGGTGCGCCGGCGACGGCTGTCGACTCTGAGTCGCACCCTGAGCCGCTGAGCCGCCCCCACCTCAGCCCTGGCCCCGTCGCCCGCCCTCACCCTCGCACGCTCACCGTCGAGCGCTCCTTGCCGCAGCCCCCGGAAGGTTCCCCCGATGCACCGCAGATCCCGCCGTACCCTGCAAGTCGCCGCCGCCACCGCGCTCCTGGTCACCGCGGCCACGGCCTGCAACGCCGCCGCGAAGAACGACGCCTCCACCAGTGCGAGCGGTGGCAGCGGCAAGTCCTTCACCCTGGTCACGCCGGACGCCGTCGGGCAGAACGAGTTCCTGAAGCTCGCCGTCACCGGCGTCAAGGCCGCGGCGAAGCAGCACGACGGGTCGCAGAAGGTGTACGAGTCGACGGACACCGCCTCGCAGCAGCAGAACGTGCAGGCCGCCGTGGAGGCGAAGCCCGACGTCATCGTGCTGGTCGGCTTCGAGTTCGCCGACCTCGTGGCGCAGCAGGCCAAGGCGCACCCCAAGCAGCAGTTCCTGATGATCGACGCGTGCACGACGAAGACGTATCGGAACGTCAGCTGCGCGGTCTTCCGCGAGCACGAGGGCGTGTACCTCGCGGGCGCCGAGGCAGGTCTGCTCAGCAAGTCCGGCAAGGTCGGCGCGGTCGACGTGCTCGACACGCCCCAGTTCCGGCGCTACAGCGACCCGTTCGCGGCCGGCGCCAAGAAGGTCGCCGCCAAGACCCAGACCTCCACCCGCTTCGTCGGCGGCCAGTCCCCGTTCGACGACTCGGCGCGCGCCAAGGAACAGGCGAACTCGCTGCTCTCCAAGGGCTACGACCAGATCATGGCGGCGGCCGCGGCCGGCAACTACGGCGTCTTCGAGGCCGCGAAGGCCAAGAGCGCGTTCGCGTACGGCGTCGACGTCAACCAGTGCCCCTCGTCGCCCGGCACGGTCGTCGACAACGTGATCAAGCGCACGGACGTCGCCGTGCAGAAGGGCATCGACGCGGTCCTGGGTGGCAAGGCGGGCACGACCGTCTCGTACGGCCTGAAGGAGGGCGGCATCAGCCTGACCGGTCTGGAGTCCGGCGTCGACTCGTCGAAGTGCGTGATCGCCGACCACAAGGACGTACTGAAGAAGGTCGAGGCGCTGCGCGACCAGATCGTCGCCGGGAAGCTGAAGGTCGATGACCCCGCCGCAAGCTGATACGGACGTCGCGGTCGAGCTCCGGGGAATCACCAAGCGGTTCCCCGGCACGCTCGCCAACGACTCCGTCGACCTGACCGTCCGCCGCGGCGAGATCCACGCGCTGATGGGCGAGAACGGCGCCGGCAAGTCCACGCTCATGTCGGTCCTGTACGGCATGGAGCGCGCCGACGCGGGCTCGATCCGCATCGACGGGCGTGAGGTGAGCTTCGCCAGCCCGAGCGACGCCATGGCCGCCGGGCTCGGCATGGTCCACCAGAGCTTCAAGCTGTTCGACTCGCTGACGGTCGCCGAGAACGTGGTGTACGCCGCCGAGCCGCGCCGCTTCGGCCTGGTGGACCGGGCCGCGGCCCGCCGCCGGGTGCGCGAACTCGCCGCGGAGCACGGGCTGGCGGTCGATCCGGACGCCCGGGTCGGCGAGCTGCCGGTGGGGCTGCGGCAGCGCGTGGAGATCCTGAAGCTGCTGCACCGCGGCGCCCGTACGCTCATCCTCGACGAGCCGACCGCCGTGCTCACGCCCGCCGAGGCGGACGCCCTGTTCGTAGTGCTCAAGTCCCTTGCAGCGCAGGGACGTTCGGTCATCCTCGTCACGCACAAGCTGCGCGAGGTGCTGGAGGGCAGCGACAACGTGACGGTGCTGCGCGACGGCCGGGTCGTGGCTCGGCTGGTCACCGCACAGACGTCCGCCGATGAGATCGCGGCCGCGATGACCGGCCGCGCGGTCGAGTTGGACCGCATCCATACGCCGGGCACGCCGGGCGACGTCGTCCTCGATGTCTCCGGTCTGAGCACCGACGCCGTGCACGAGGTCGAACTGGCCGTACGAGCAGGGGAGATCGTCGGTATCGCGGGCGTCGCGGGCAACGGGCAGAGCGAGCTGATCGAGGCACTCGCCGGGCTGCGGCCGGTCACGGCCGGGCGGGTGTCGCTGAAGAGCCAGGACATCACCCACGCCTCGGCCACCGAACGCCGGGCGCTGGGGCTGGCGTACGTGCCCGAGGACCGGCACGCGGTCGGTACGGCCCCTGCGGCCTCCGTCGCCGACAACCTCGCGATGGGCCACCACCGTACGAGCCTGTCCTCCCGAGGTCTGCTCCCGCCCGCGGCCGTCCGCGCCCACGCGCGCAAGCTCGTCGAGCGCTTCGGCATCAAGGCGTCCACGCCCGACGTGCCCGCCTCCGCGCTCTCCGGCGGCAATCTGCAGAAGCTGCTGATCGGCCGCGAACTCGCCCATGACGCACCGCTGTTGCTCGTCGAGCAGCCCACCCGCGGTGTCGACATCGGCGCCATCCAGAACATCCACGACGAGCTGATCTCCTACCGCGACGCCGGTCACGCGGTCCTGCTCGTCTCGGCCGAGCTGAGCGAGATCCGCGGGCTGGCCGACCGGGTGCTGGTGATGTACGAGGGCCGGGTGACGGCGTCGTACGCGAAGGACGAGGCGGACGAACGGACGCTGGGGCTGGCCATGGCGGGCGCGCCCGAACAGACCAGTGGTATGTCACATTCCACTGACGCCGTGGAGGCCGTCGACTGACATGAACCACCGCATACTCGGAGCCCTCCGCTCCCCCATCACCTTCTCCGTCCTCGCCGGCGTCCTCATCGGCGGGCTCTTCCTCGTCGGCACCGGTGCGGACCCCGTCTCGGCCTACGAGGCGGTCCTCACCGGCTCGCTCGGCGCCGACGGCATCGGCTCCACCCTGTCCACCGGCACCAGCGTCCTCGGCATGGCGCTCGCGCTGGCGATCCCGCTGCGGGCCGGGCCGATCAACCTCGGCGGCGACGGACAGATGGTGCTCGGCGGCATCACGGCGGCCGTGACCGGTCTGTACTCGCCGCTCCCCGCGCCGCTCACCGTCGTACTGGCGCTGCTCGCGGGCATGGCGGCCGGTGCCGCGTACGCTGTCCTCGCCGCCCTCTGCGAGAACCACCTCGGCGTCCCGCTCCTGGTCAGCAGCCTTCTCCTCAGCTACCCGGCGGTGTCGCTCGCCTCCTACCTGGCGCGCTATCCGCTCAAGGACCCCGGCTCCAGCCTCCCGCAGACCCGTGCGCTGCCCGACGGGGTGGCACTGCCCGCCTTCGGCGACTCGACGGTGACGGTGGGCCTCGTCCTGGTCGTGCTCGCGGCCGCCGCCTACTGGTTCACCGACAAGCGCACCGCCTTCGGATACGAGATCCGCATGACCGGCCTCAACGCCCGCTTCTCGGCGTACGCGGGCGTCGAACGCCGGGGGCTGACCCTGAAGTTGATGTCCGTGTCCGGCGCGCTGGCCGGACTCGTGGGCGCCGTCGGGGTGTTGAGCTTCCCGTACCGCTTCGTCGACGGCTCGCTGACCGCACCCGGCTACACCTGGACGGGACTCACGGCCGCACTGCTCGCGTTCGCCGCGCCGCTCGGCACGGTGATCGCGTCGTTCTTCTTCGCCGTCCTCCAGGTCGGCGGGCTCGCGATGGAGCGGACGACCGAAGTGCCGCGCGAGCTGACCCAGGTGCTGCAGGCCGTGGTGATCGTGTTCCTGGCGGCCCGACTGCGCTTCCCCAGCCGGTGGTTCGACCGTCGCAAGGAGGCGGTGTGATGTTCTTCGACTCCGATCTCCTGATGTCGGCGCTGCGCGCGCTGACCCCGATCCTGCTGGCCGCGCTGGGCGGGGCCGTCTGCGAGCGGGCGGGCGTGTTCAACATCGGCCTCGAAGGCATGATGCTGCTGGGCTGCTTCACGTCCGTGGCCACGAGCTGGTTCACCGGCAGCCCCTGGCTCGGGGTGCTGGCCGCAGCCCTCGCGTCCGCCGCCTACTCGCTGATCCTGGCCGTCGGCGCCGTGACCCTGCGCGGGGACGCGGTGGTGCTGGGAATCGCCATGAATCTCCTGGCAGTTGGCCTTACCAGCTTCCTCCTCCGTACGGTCTTCGGTGTGCAGGGCACTTTCGACGATCCGTCACTTGCCGGGCTGCCACTGGTCGGCGGCTTCACTCCGCTCGCGTATCTCGCCTGGCTGGCGGTCGCGGTGGCCGCGGTGCTGCTCTCGCGGCACGTGTGGGGGCTCAGGCTGCGCGGGGTCGGCGAGGCACCGGACGCGGCGGCGACGCTCGGGGTGAGCCCGGCGAAGTACAAGTACGCGGCCGTGCTGGTCTCGGGCGTGCTGTGCGGTCTGGCCGGTGCCCAACTCGCCCTCGGCAACGTCACGTTGTTCTCCGAGAACATGACCGCCGGCCGCGGCTGGATCGCCGTGGTGGCGGTCATGCTCGGGCGTGCCGCGCCCGTCGGTGTGCTGCTCGCCGCGCTGCTCTTCGGCCTCGCCGAGGCCGCCGGTTTCCGCCTCCAGGGCCTCGGCCTGCCGCAGCAGGCGACCGACGCCGCGCCCTACGTCGTCACGCTCGGCGCCCTCTTCCTCACGACGGCCCGCCGTCGCCGTACCCGCCCTTCCACCGGAGCCGCCTCATGACGCAGGACCTGCTGCCCATCACCCGGATACCGCGCACGGGACTTCCGGCGCACGCGGTCGTCGTCGGCGACCCGGCGCGCGCGGCCGCGGTCGCCGCACTGCTCGACGGTGCCGAAGAGGTGTCGTACCACCGCGAATACCGTGTGTTCAGCGGGAGTTGGAAGGGACTGCCGGTCGCCGTCGCCTCGCACGGGGTGGGCGCGCCGGGGGCGATCCTGCTGTTCCAGGAGCTGGCGGACGCGGGGGTCCGCACCTTCCTGCGGTTCGGTACGGCGGGCGCGATGAAGCCGGGCATCGGCGACGGCGACCTGGTCATCGCGGAGGCGGCCGTACGCGACGACGGCGTCACGCACCAGCTGCTGCCGCCCGAGTACCCGGCGGTCTCCTCCCCCGAGGCCGTCTTCGCACTGCAGCGGGCGGCCCGCGAGACCCAAGTCCCGCACCACCGCGGCATCGTGTGGACGCGGGCGGCCTTCCAGCCGGGTCTGATTCCGCTTTTCTCGTACGACGGTGCCGGGCTCGCCGCCATCGAGATGGAGCTGTCCGCGCTGCTGGTGACGGCCTCGCTGCGTGGGCTCGTCGCGGGCGGTGTGCTCGTCGTCGATGGCGCGAATGCGGACGAGCTCGTCGACGAGGAGGGCACCGGCGGGTACAACCCGCATCGGGACGTCGTCGCGGCGGGCGTCGAGCGCGGTGCGGTGGTGTCGCTGGAGGCACTGCGACTGCTGGCCGAGGAGTGTCAGGCGTGAGCATCGACCTGTTGGTGCACGGCGGTGATGTGCTGACCGTCGACGAGTCCGGAACCGTCGTGCGGGACGGGGCGGTTGCCGTCCACGAGGGCGAGATCGTCGCCGTCGGACCGGCCGAGGAGCTGAAAGCGCGGTTCACAGCCGCCGAGGCCATTGACGCCGCGGGCTGTCTCGTCCTGCCCGGCCTCGTCAACACGCACACGCATCTCGCCATGACCCTGCTGCGCGGCCGGGCCGACGACGTCACCCTCCAGGGCTTCCTGGAGCGGGTGCTGCCGGCAGAGGCCGAGCTGCTGGCGCCGAAGAACGTGGCGGCGGCGGTGCGGCTGGCGATCGCCGAGAGCGTACGGGCAGGGGTGACCTCGGCACTCGACATGTACTGGTTCCACGAGGCGGCCGAGCAGGCGGCCCGCGAGTCCGGCTGGCGGCTGCACTCCGGCCCCACCTTCATGGACGTACCGGAACCGCCCGACGGCATCGCCTACGAGGACCGGATGCAGTGGGCGCGACGGGACCTGGAGGCGCGCGGCGCGGCTCGTCCCGGCCACCGTCCCGTGGTGTTCGCCCACTCCACCTACACCCTCTCCCCCGACCAGCTCACCGAAATCTCGGCCTTGGCACGGGAGTTCGGGGCCCTGCTGCACATCCATGCCGCCGAGAACGCGACCGAGGTCGCCACCGTCGAGGCCAAGTACGGCAAGCGGCCCGTCGAACTGCTCGACTCCCTCGGCGTGCTCGGCCCCGACGTACTGCTCGCGCACGCCGTGGATCTCACCGGGCCCGAGATCGCGGCGCTGGCCCGTACCGGCACCTCGGTCGCGCACTGCCCGGTGTCCAACCTGAAGCTGGGCTGCGGGATCGCGCCGGTGCCGCGGCTGCTGAGCGCCGGCGTGACGGTCGGGCTCGGCACCGACGGGGCCGTCAGTTCCAACACGCTGGACGTGCTGGGCGCCGTACGGCAGGCCGCGCTGGTGCACAAGGCGGGCGGCGACCCCACGGCTGTCGGAGCCGCACAGGCCGTACGCATGGCGACGATCGAGGGTGCGCGGGCGCTGGGGCTCGGGGAACAGCTGGGCTCGCTGGAGGCGGGCAAGCGGGCCGACCTGATCGTGCTCGACCTCGGCGGCGCACATCTTCGGCCGCTGCACGACCCGTGGTCGACGCTCGCGTACGCCGCGCACTCGGCGGACGTGCGGGACACCGTCGTCGACGGGCGGGTGCTGATGCGGGACCGGGTGCTGAGGACCCTCGACGAGGCAGCCGTGGTCGCCGACCTGGAGATCCTCGCCCTGAGCTGAGCGTTCGCAGTCCCGTTCAGCCCACTGAACCCCCATAATGGCCTGAGACATCGGATGTCTGAACGACAGGGAGGCCGGTCATGGCAGTCACCGACGAGGCGATCGAGAAGATCAAGGGAATGATCGTCTCCGGCGCGCTGCGCCCCGGCGACCGGCTGCCCAAGGAGAGCGAGCTCGCCTCCGAGCTGGGGCTGTCCCGCAACTCCCTGCGGGAGGCGGTGCGCGCGCTGTCGCTGATCCGGATCCTGGACGTGCGGCAGGGCGACGGCACGTATGTGACCAGCCTGGATCCGCAGCTGCTGCTGGAGGCGCTGAGCTTCGTCGTCGACTTCCACCGCGACGACACGGTCCTGGAGTTCCTAGCCGTGCGCCGCATCCTGGAGCCGGCCGCCACGGCGATGGCGGCCTCCAGGATCAGTGAGCAGCAACTGGGCGCGCTGTCGGCCCAGTTGGACAAGCTCGGGGACGCGCCCTCGGTGGAGGAGCTGGTCGCCTGCGACCTCGACTTCCACCGGGGCATCGTGCAGAGCTCCGGCAACTCGGTGCTCTGCTCGCTGCTGGACGGCCTGTCGGGGCCGACCACCAGGGCCCGCATCTGGCGCGGCCTGACCCAGGAGGACGCGGTCAGCCGCACCCTGCACGAGCACCGGGCGATCCTGGCCGCCCTGCGCGACCGGGACGCGGAGGCGGCGCGGTCCTGGGCGACGGTGCACATCGCGAGCGTGGAGCAGTGGCTGCGATCCACTCTGTGAGTTTCGCGGCGGAGCCGCATGTCGACGCGGCCCGCGCCCCGAGGTCGGGACGGTCCCCGGGGTGAGAGGCCCGGGTGTTTCAGGGTGGCGAACGGGGCAGTGATCCGTTCACTCCCCCGTGCAAGGGGGCTGCGGGCGCCCCCGCCGCACGCCGTAAGGTTGGGTGGTCAAGCGAGGGCACGTCGGAAGGAGGCCTGGGTGATCGAGCTCGAGGGGGTTCCCGAGCTGATCGACCCGGTCATGGTGGCCGCGTTCGAGGGCTGGAACGATGCCGGTGACGCCGCCTCCACCGCGGTCGCGCATCTGGACAGGGAGTGGAAGGGCGAGGTGTTCGCGGCGCTGGACGCCGAGGACTACTACGACTTCCAGGTGAACCGCCCCACGGTGTGGATGGACGGCGGCGTGCGCAAGATCACGTGGCCGACGACAAGGTTGTCGGTGGTGCGGGTCGGCGGCGAGAAGCCGCGCGACCTCGTGCTGGTCCGAGGCATCGAACCGTCGATGCGGTGGCGCTCGTTCTGCAACGAACTGCTCGGCTTCGCCCACGAGCTGGGCGTGGAGCTGGTCGTCATCCTCGGCGCCCTGCTCGGCGACACCCCGCACACCCGCCCGGTTCCGATCAGCGGCACCACGTCCGACGCGGACCTGGCGCAGCGCATGGACCTGGAGGAGACCAAGTACGAGGGCCCCACGGGCATCGTCGGCGTCCTCCAGGAGGCGTGCACACACGCGGGCGTACCGGCCGTGTCGCTGTGGGCTGCCGTGCCGCACTACGTGTCGCAGCCGCCGAACCCCAAGGCGACGCTGGCCCTGCTCAACCGCCTCGAGGACCTGATCGACGTGCGCATCCCGCTGGGCGAGCTGCCCGAGGACGCGCGGGCGTGGCAGGTGGGCGTGGACCAGCTGGCCGCGGAGGACAGCGAGGTCGCCGAGTATGTGCAGACGCTGGAGGAGGCCCGGGACACCGCGGAACTGCCGGAGGCGTCGGGCGAGGCGATCGCCCGCGAGTTCGAGCGGTATCTGCGGCGCCGGGACGGACGTACGAAACCTCCGAAGCCACCGAGGCCCGGAATCGACGACGAAGAGTCGTCGGAGGAATGAACCGTTGAATCACCGAGGGCGGTGCGCATGAGGCGCACCGCCCTTCTTTTGTGTACGAGTCGGCGTCAACAGGCCCCCGTATCCCATCAGTTGTCAGTCGCCTCTGCAGCATTTGGCCGGATTGCGACGTGACATCTACTTCAGGACGGATTGCACACGGTACCCAATTCAACTTGTTTTCAAACCGAGTTGGTGAAGACGGTCTGGACGCCTCGCCGACGGCGTGCTTGGTTGTGCACCGATGGCCACCCGCACGGACCGAAGGGAGCGGTACCCGATGAGCGACCAGGTACAGCCGGCGCAAGGGCCGGGAACGTCCGGGCCGGGGCCCGACGGCGCGGGATTCACCTATCGAGGAGCCGAGCAGGAACTGATCGTCGTCGCCCGTCCCGAGGCCCGGCTGCGCGCCCAGGCCGAGGGCGTCCGGTCGGCGGCGGGGGCCGACGTCTCCTCGCTGAACATGTTCCTCAGCGACGAACAGCTCGCGCTGGAGCCCCTGTTCGGCAGCGAGGAGCGGCTGCAGCAGCAGACCGCGGCCCCGGGCGACGGGAACGTGCCCGACCTCGCGCTGTTCTACCGGGTGCGCGGCGGCGAGAGCCGCGCCCAGGAGCTGCGCTCGCGGATCGCCGCGCTGCCGGGGATCGAGACGGCGTACGTGAAACCCGGCGCCGTGCCCGCCTCCCTGGGGCAGGTCGGGCGGAACGACGACGGCGCAGTCGACAGCCGGCGGCTGAAGGAAGGCGCGCCCGTCACGCCCGACTTCAGCAGCCGTCAGGGCTATCTGCGCCCCGCGCCCGAGGGGATAGACGCCCACTGGGCCTGGCAGCGCCCCGGTGGGTCGGGTCAGGGGGTGACGGTCATCGACGTCGAAGGCGCCTGGCAGTTGGGCCATGAGGACCTGGCCGCCAAGCTGGCCGGCGTCGTGGTCGGCACCCCGCTGACCGATCTCGCCTGGCGCAACCACGGCACCGCCGTGATCGGTGTGATCGGCGGCGACCGCAACGAGTACGGCGTGAACGGCATCGTGCCGGAGGCCGTGACCGCGGCCGCGTCCTTCCAGGGCATCGGTACGGCGGCCGCGATCCACGCGGCGGCCGACCGGCTCGGACCCGGCGACGTCGTACTGATCGAACTCCACCGTCCCGGACCGCGGTTCGAGTACGCGGAGCGCGACGACCAGCGCGGCTACATCGCGATCGAGTGGTGGCCGGACGACTTCGCGGCCATCCGGTACGCCACAGCCAAGGGGGTCCTCGTGGTCGAGGCGGCCGGCAACGGCTCCGAGTCGCTCGACGACGCGGTATACGAGCGCCGCCCCGACGAGTTCCCGGAGTGGTGGCGCAACCCGTTCAATCCCTCCAACCAGTCCTCCGGCGCCGTCGTGGTCGGCGCGGGCGCACCGCCGCCCGGCACGCACGGCCGCGATCACGGCCCGGACCGGTCGAGGCTGGCGTTCTCCAACTACGGTGCCCGCGTGGACGCGCAGGGCTGGGGGCGCGAGGTCACGACCACCGGCGGCTTCTGGGACCGGCCCGGCGATCTGCAGGGCGGGCCCGAGGAGATCGCCTGGTACACGGACACGTTCTCCGGGACCTCCTCCGCCTCCCCGGTGGTGGTCGGCGCCCTGGCCGCGCTGCAGGGCATGCTCAAGTCGGCGGCCCAGCAACCGATGTCCCCGGAGCGCGCCCGCGAGGTGCTGCGGGCCACGGGCTCCCCGCAGCAGGACGCACCGGGCCGGCCCGCCTCCCAGCGGATCGGCAACCGGCCCGACATCAAGGCGGCGGTCACCCATCTGCTGCCGCAGGCGGTCGGCTCGGGCCAGGCCGAACGGTACTGGGACGAGCTGCTGCCGTACCCCCGTGAACTCCCGCCGAGGCTACGGCTGTTCGTGGCCGGCGCCTGGCGCAACCTCAACCGCCCGTCCCCGGAGATCCGCCAGGCGGTGCACTCCGCCTTCGCGGGGGGCCGGCCCGACGTCCGGGTGTGGTTCTCGGACGACGAGATCGTCGGCCTGGTCGTCACGGGCTGACGCATCGCAACACAGCAACAACCGACCCATCAAGGCAAGTCCATCAAGGGAAGGTGACACCCGCATGAGCACCACCCCGCAGATGAGCCAACTGGGACAACAGCAAGGCCAGCAGTTCCCGAGCACATCGCCCCACCAGCAGTACCAGCAGCAGCCGTTCGGGCAGCAGCAGGGCTACGGCCAGCAGCAGCCGTTCGGGCAGCAGCAGCAGCCGTTCGGCCAGCAGCAGCCCATGGGTATGGGCATGGGTATGGGCTCGCTGGAGGAGCTCCAGCAGCTCGGCCAGCAGCAGCCCTTCCAGCAGCTGCTCCAGCAGCTCGGGCAGCTCGGGCAGCTCGGGCAGCTCGGGCAGCTCGGGCAGCAACAGGGCTACGGCCAGCAGCAGGGCTACGGCCAGCAGCAGCAACAGCAACAGCAGGTCGAGCAGCAGGTGCAGCAGCAGCTCCACCAGATCGCACAGGTCGCGGTGCAGCACGTCCAGCAGCAGGTCCAGGCCCAGGTGCTGCAGGCCGGCATCGCGGACGGCTACATCGACGTCGTCCAGCCGCTGCCGGGCCAGCCCAGCCTGATCGCGCTGCGCATCAACGGCCAGCTGAGGATCTTCGCCAACCCGAACGCCCAGACCCACGACCAGGTCCAGGAGGCCTTCGCCTTCGGCCACCAGGTGATCGGTATCTGGGACTCCGGTTCTCCGCAGATCCTGCGCAGCATCCAAATCCGCAAGTTCTGACCAGGACCGGGTGACCCGGGCCGGGTGACACTCACCCGGTGAACACGAGGGGCGCTTCCACCCGCGGGGAGGAAGCGCCCCTTCTCCGTGCCTGCCGTGGCTACAGGGCCACGCCCAACAGGGCGTCCACGGCACGCGATACGACACCGGGGGCCCCGATGTCCGTACCGCCCTGTTCCTCCTGGAGTCCGGCCCAGCGGTCGACCGCGGCGAGCGCGGCCGGGGCGTCCAGGTCGTTCGCGAGGGCCTCGCGGATCTCCTCGACCAGGGCCTCGGCGGGCGGTCCGTCGGGCCGGGAGACGGCGGCGCGCCAGCGGCCGAGCCGGGCCACGGCGTCCTCGAGGACCTGGTCGGTCCACTCCCAGTCGGACCGGTAGTGGTGGGCGAGCAGCGCCAGCCGGATCGCGGCCGGGTCCACCCCGTCGCGCCGCAGCTTGGACACGAACACCAGGTTGCCCTTGGACTTGGACATCTTCTCGCCGTCCAGGGCCACCATGCCGGCGTGCACGTACGCCTTGGCCATGGGGAACTCGCCGGTCAGCACCTGGGCGTGCGAGGCACCCATCTCGTGGTGCGGGAAGGCGAGGTCGGAGCCGCCGCCCTGCACGTCGAAGGTCATCCCGAGGTGGTCCAGGGCGATGGCCACGCACTCGATGTGCCAGCCGGGGCGACCGCGCCCCAGTGAGCCGCCGTCCCAGCTGGGCTCGCCCTTGCGGGCGGCCATCCACAGCATCGGGTCGAGCGGGTTCTTCTTGCCCGGGCGGTCCGGGTCGCCGCCGCGCTCGGCGGACAGCAGCCGCATGGCGGCCGCGTCCAGGCCCGACACCTTGCCGAAGTTGGGGTCGGACTCGACGGAGAAGTAGATGTCGCCCTCGAGCTCGTAGGCGGCACCGGCGTCCCGCAGCCGCTCGACGAGCGGCACGATGCCGGGTATCGCCTCGACCGCGCCTATGTAGTGCTGCGGGGGCAGCATCCGCAGGGCCGTCATGTCCTCGCGGAAGAGGGCGGTCTCCTTCTCGGCGAGGGCGACCCAGTCGACGCCGTCACGGTGTGCCCGCTCGAGCAGCGGGTCGTCGACGTCGGTCACGTTCTGGACGTAGTGAACCTGCCGCTTGGTGTCGAGCCACACGCGCTGAACGAGGTCGAACGCGTTGTAGGTCGCCGCGTGCCCCATGTGGGTCGCGTCGTACGGCGTGATGCCGCAGACGTAGAGACGGGCGACGGGACCGGGGTCAAGGGAGACCAAGCCACCGGTCGCGGTGTCGTGGATCCTCAGGTCGCGGCCCTGACCAGGCAGGGCGGGGACCTCGGAAGCGGGCCAGGCATGCATGTCATGAGCCTAACCGGACGGAAGTTCCGTATACGAACCGGACCGGGCCGGATGGCCGGTAAGGCGGTCTTGCGCGGTACCGGCCAGTGTGCTCCTACACGGGCGGCCACGGAATGGCCGGCCACTCCCCGCTCGGCTCCGGGTGCTTCCCCGTTTCCAGCAGTACGGCGACACGCGCGCGCGTGGCGTCGAGTTCGGCGGCGGTGATCAGGCCGGACAGCCGTGCGGCCAGCGCTCCCTGCGCCGCCAGACCTTCCTGGAGGGCCTTGAGGACGTCGACCGCCTCCGGCTCCAGCGGCTCCCCCGCCCACCCCCACAGCAGCGTCCTGAGCTTGTTCTCCGTGTTGAAGGTCACCCCGTGGTCGATGCCGTACAGCCGTCCCCCGGCGGTGGGCAGCAGGTGGCCGCCCTTGCGGTCCGCGTTGTTGATCACGGCGTCGAGGACGGCGAGCCGGCGCAGCCGCTCGTCGTCGGCGTGCACCAGCAGCGCCGTCTGCCCGTCGCCGACCTCGGCGAAGCCGATCGCCTTCCAGCCGGGCTCGGGCTCCTCACCGTCCACCAGGGCGAGCAGCTCGGGTGCGTCGTCCTCGGCGGACACCTCGATCCACAGCTGGACCATCCCCTCGCCGTACGGTCCCTCGCGCAGCACGGTGGGCGGGACGAGCCCCCAGCCGGTCGCCTCGGAGACCTCGTACGCGGCCACCTCGCGCCGGGCGAGATTGCCGTCGGGGAAGTCCCACAGGGGCCGCTCACCGGCGACGGGCTTGTAGATGCAGGCCGCCTCCCGGCCCTCGTGCGAGACGGTGCAGTACAGCGCGGCATTGGATGCGTCGCGGATCCGGCCGCGCACGGTGAGCTCGCCGTCGGCGAGCAGTTCGACGGCCGTCACGCTCCGCGGCGGTATCCGTTCTGGCGCGGACATACGTGTCCTTCCGGGTCCAGCGGGAGGCTGCACAGCGGGCACGGCGGCCGCCCGGCGTTGACGACGTCGAGGGCGCGCTTGGCGAAGGCTCTCGCCTGCGTGCCGGTCAGCCGGACCCGCAGCATCGGGGGCCCGTTCTCCTCGTCCTGCAACAGGCGCTCCTCCGCCTCGGCGAGGTCCTCCTCGGAGTCGGCGTCGAGCTCCACGAGGGCCTGCGCCTCGACGATCATGCGCTGCTCCTCGCCGTCCCAGGCGAGGGCCATGGTGCCCACCCTGAACTCCTCCTCGATGGGGGTGTCCAGGGGTTCGGTGTCGGAGATCTCGGTGGGGGCCACGGCGGGGACGGCGGCATTGCCGCCACTGCGCCGTACGACCTCGTCGAGCAGCTCGTCCATGCGTTCGGCAAGGGCGGCGACCTGCGTCTTCTCCAGGGCCACGCTGGTCACCCGGGAGCCTGCGATGGCCTGGAGGAAGAACGTACGGCGTCCGGGCAGTCCGACCGTGCCGGCCACGAAGCGGTCCGGAGGGTCGTAGAGGAACACCTGACGGGACACGTCCTGTCTCCTGGAGTCGTGGATGGGTACGGCGCTACTGCGACCGCTTCACCCTACTGCGCCCGACGATCACGGTGCGCCCGCACCGCCCCCGACCGTCGCGTCGCCTGCCGGGGGTTCCTCGCGGGGCGCCAGGGAGGCGAAGTCACCGGTGTCACCGAGGCGGACGAGGAACGGCCTGAGACGGGTGTAACGGATCGCGGTGATGGAACACGGTTCAACGGAAATCCTCTGGAAGAGGTCGAGATGAAGTCCGAGTGCGTCCGCGACAAGGGACTTGATGACGTCGCCGTGCGAGCACATCAGATAGACGGCGTCGGCGCCGTGGTCGCGCTCCACGCGCGCGTTCCACTCGCGTACGGCCTCGGCGGCGCGGGTCTGCATCGCCCGCATCGACTCGCCGCCGGGGAACGCGGCGGCCGACGGATGCGCCTGCACGACCTCCATCAGCGGCTCGTCCTTGAGCTCGGCGAGCTTGCGGCCGGACCAGTCGCCGTAGTGGCACTCGCCGATCCGCTCGTCGTCGTGGGCGGTGAGTTCCGGCCGGGCGTCCAGCAGTGGGCGGACGGTCTCCTGGCAGCGCTGCAGCGGGCTGCTGACCACCTCGGAGATCGGCAGCGCGGCGAGCCGCCCGGGCAGTGCGGCGGCCTGTGCGGCCCCGCGCTCGTCGAGGGCGACACCGGGCGTCCACCCGGCGAGCACTCCCTCGGTGTTGGCGGTGGAACGTCCGTGCCGGACCAGGATCAGCGTGGGCATGCGGCCAAGGGTAGGCGCACGCCGGGGTGCGTCCACGGGCGGACGGCGGGAGAATACGCTCCGTGATCGTCGACTGCGCCATCTACCGTGACGGGCGCCGGACGGAGGGGCCCGCGGACTTCTCCCACGCCCTGGCACAGTGCCGTCGCGGGGGTGACGCCTTCGTCTGGATCGGTCTGTACGAGCCGACGGAGAAGGAGTTCGACCGGGTCACGGAGGAGTTCGGGCTGCACCCGCTGGCCGTCGAGGACGCCCTGAACGCGCATCAGCGGCCCAAACTCGAGGTGTACGACGACTCGCTGTTCATGGTCCTCAAGCCGGTGGGGTACGAGGCGAAGAGCGACATCGTCACCTCCGGCGAGGTCATGGTCTTCATCGGCGACTCGTTCGTGGTGACCGTGCGGCACGGCGAGGAGGCGCCCCTCGCGGCCGTGCGGCACCGGCTGGAGGAGGAGCCCGAGATGCTCCGGCACGGTCCCACCGCGGTGCTGTACTCGATCGCCGACGCCGTGGTCGACCACTACGTGGAGGTGGCGGGCGAGCTGGGCACCGACCTGGACGAGCTGGAGGCGGAGGTGTTCTCGCCGACCAGCGGCGGCTCGCGGCACACGGCGTCCCGCATCTACGCCTTCAAGCGGCAGGTCCTGGAGTTCCGCCGGGCCACGGGCCCGCTGGCACAGCCGCTGGACCGGCTCGCGGGCGGCAGTGTCTTCGGGGTGCGCGTGCCGTTCGTCCACGAGAAGGCACAGCCCTTCTTCCGCGACGTCAGCGACCACCTCACGCGCGTGAACGAGTCCGTCGACGGTCTGGACCGGCTGGTCTCCGACGTCCTGTCGGCGCATCTCGCGCAGATGAGCGTCCGGCAGAACGACGACATGCGGAAGATCTCCGCGTGGGCGGCCATGGCCGCGGTCCCCACGATGCTCGCGGGGATCTACGGCATGAACTTCGACCACATGCCGGAGCTGCACTGGACGTGGTCCTATCCGGCGCTGATCCTGGCCATGGTCGCCCTCGAAGTCCTGCTGCACCGCCTCTTCAAGCGCCGGGGCTGGCTGTAGAACCTGCTCCGGCTCAGGCGAACTCGGGTGCGGCGTTCGCCGGTCCGCCGAGTGCGTCGCGGCGCGCGGGCATCCTCAGGCTCACCATCCGCCGCCAGCCCGCGAACCGCTCGTACGCGTACACGGCGTGGATGCCGGCCGCGAGAACCGCCGACTTGGCCCTCGGCCAGCCGAGGATGCGGCCCATGTGGTCCATGACGGCGAGGCTGACGTCGCGGTAGATGCGGATCTCGGCGAGCGCGCACTCCCGCAGGGTGTGCTGGATGGCGCGGCCGTGCCCGGCGTGCGCGAAGCGCAGCAACTCCTCGTGGCAGTAGGCGAGATGGTTGTCCTCATCGCCGGAGATCATCTTGACCGCGCGGCCGATGTCGGGGTGGTCGGCGAAGTGCTTGCGCAGCAGGTCCATCTGCTCGGAGGCGCGCTGCTCGGTGACCCGGCTGTGGGCGAGGTAGGTGACGATGTCCTGGACGGTGAGCGGCTCGTCGCTCTTGAGCTTCTCGTGGGCGAGGCCTATGCCGTGCTTCTCCAGGAGCATCGTGTAGTCGGTCTCGGGCGGTACGGGGACGGATTTCAGGCCGCGTTTCTTCAGCAGGGCGTTGAAGATCCGCCCGTGCTTGTCCTCGTCGGCGCCGTGCCGGGTGATCTTGGGGGCCAGTTCGCGTTCGCTCTGCGGTACGAGCGCGGCGATCCGGGCGTTCTCCCAGCCGCCCTGCGACTCCCCGCTGGCCGCGATGGAGCAGAACAGCGCGAACGACTCGTCGTCGTCGAGGATCTCCTGGAACAGACTCTTGGCCGAAAGCATCGTGTTCACCTCTCCGCAGGATTCCGCCGGATTCCGCAAAGAACGAGTCAAATGCGGCATGAGAGGTGCTGCAACAGCTGTGTCCGACAACTCCGCCAAAAGGAGGACCCACGGGGTAGGGCCGGGTGCGTAACCGCGCGGGCGTCGGCGCGTTGTTCTGCGTGACGGCCGTGGCGGGGAAGACCCCCGAGCCCCCACCACGGCCGTAGAAAATCCCCTCTTCGCTTCTCTCCTGTGGACCTACGCCAGTCCGGCGCGCTCCAGGGCCTCGGTGCCGGCACGGAGGGAGGCGACGCGCTCCTCCAGCGTGAAGCCCGCCGGGTTGAGGCTCAGGGTGGTCACACCGGCCGCCGCGTACTCCTTCATCCGGTCCGCGATGCGGTCCACGGAACCGAGCAGTGTCGTCTGGTCGATCAGGTCGTGCGGGACGGCGGCCGCGGCGCCCTGCTTGTCGCCGGACAGGTACTTCTCCTGGACCTCGGCGGCCGCCTGCTCGAAGCCCATGCGCTGGGCGAGCTGGTTGTAGAAGTTCTGTTTGGCACTGCCCATCCCGCCGACGTACAGCGCGGTGTAGGGGCGGAAGGCGTCGGCGAGCGCGGGGACGTCCTTGTCCTCGCCGACGGCGAGCGGGAGCGTCGGGTGGACGTCGAAGCCGTCCATCGTCTTTCCGGCCTTCTCCCGCCCCGCGCGCAGGTACTTGATCGTGGTCTCCTCCAGGTGCTCGGCGGAGGGGAAGATCAGCAGGGCGCCGTCGGCGATCTCGCCGGTCTGCTCGAGGTTCTTGGGGCCGATCGCGGCGATGTACAGCGGAATGTGCTCGCGCTCCGGGTGCACGGTCAGCTTGATCGGCTTGCCCGGGCCGCCGGGCAGCGGCAGCGTCCAGTGCTCGCCGTCGTAGGACAGCCGCTCGCGGGTCATCGCCTTCCGTACGATCTCGACGTACTCACGCGTGCGTGCCAGCGGCTTGTCGAACTTGACGCCGTACCAGCCCTCGGAGACCTGCGGGCCGGAGACGCCGAGGCCGAGGCGGAAGCGGCCGCCGGAGAGCGAGTCCAGGGTGGCCGCGGTCATCGCGGTCATCGCGGGCTGACGCGCCGGGATCTGGAAGATGGCCGAGCCGACGTCGATGCGCTCGGTGTGGGCGGCGACCCAGGAGAGCACGGTGGCCGCGTCCGAACCGTAGGCCTCGGCGGCCCAGCACACGGCGTACCCGAGGCGGTCGGCCTCCTTGGCGACCTCGAGGTTGTCCGCGTCCATTCCGGCACCCCAGTAGCCGAGGTTGATCCCGAGCTGCATGGCCGATCCCCTTACCGATCAGTAACGTCCCTGTTCGGGAGACCCTAGCGCGTGGAAACTGGTTGTCCACAGGCCCCCACACCGTAGGTTCGGGCCAGTAATCTCGGCGTTCATGGAGCAGAGGTATCTCGGCCGGACCGGCCTTCGCGTGTCCCGCATCGGACTCGGCACGCTCACCTGGGGCAGGGACACCGACGAGCACGACGCCGCGGACCTCCTGAAGACGTTCTGGGAAGCGGGCGGGACCCTGGTCGACACGGCCGACGTGTACGGCGACGGGGAGGCCGAGTATCTGCTCGGACGCCTGATAGAAGGCCTGGTCCCGCGCCGGGACCTGGTGATCTCGACCAAGGCGGGCAGCGTCCCGGACCCGGACCGCCGCGTCGACGGCTCGCGCGGGCATCTGCTCTCCGCGCTGGACGCCTCGCTCACCCGGCTCGGCACGGACTACGTCGACGTGTGGCACATCCACGCCTTCGACCCCTACACCCCGCTGGAGGAGACCCTCCAGGCCCTCGACCTGGCGGTCAGCAGCGGGCGTGCGCGGTATGCGGGCGTCTCCAACTTCTGCGGCTGGCAGCTCGCGAAGGCGGCGACGTGGCAGCTCGGGGTGCCGGGCGGGCGGACGCGGCTGGCGAGCACACAGATGGAGTACTCGCTGCTGCAGCGCGGCGTGGAGCGCGAGGTGCTGCCGGCCGCGCTGGACCTGGGCATCGGCCTGCTGCCGTCCTCGCCGCTGGGCCGTGGGGTCCTGACGGGCAAGTACCGCGGCGACGCCATGCCCCCCGACTCGCGGGGCGCCTCGGAGCACCTGGCGCCGTTCGTCGCGCCGTACCTCGACGACACGGCGAGCCGCATCGTGGACGCGATCCAGACGGCGGCCGACGGCCTTGCGGTGACGCCGCTTCAGGTCGCCCTCGCCTGGATCCGCGACCGGCCCGGCGTGGCCGCGCCCGTCATCGGTCCGCGCAACGCACAGCAGCTCACGGCGGCATTGTCAGTGGAGGCCCTTAGTCTTCCTGACGAGATCTGCCGGGCGCTCGACGATGTGTCGGCGCCCGTGCACCGCTACCCCGATCACGACTGGAGCACGCTGTGAGCACGGACCCCGAGACCACGGAGGAGACCGAGCCGGAGGGCACCGCCGGGGAGTCGGCGGACGGCACCGCAGCGGCGGCGGGCGGCGAGGACGCGAGCGCGGACCCGACTGCGGAGACCGGGGCCGGCGGCGAAGGGGAATCCGCACCCCAATTGTCCGAGGCCGAGGCCGAGTTGGCGGCTCAGCGGTTGGAGCGGGAGCGGATCGAGCGGCGGAAGGCCGAGAAGAAGGGACCCGTCGAGGCGGGCACCAAGCTGAGCGGCAAGGCCGCCGACCTGCTGGCCGCCGTCCGCGCCGTGGAGAGCGGCGAGAAGCCCGTGGCCACCGTCTTCGCCGACCCCGAGCCCGCTCCGCGCCGTCCCGCCCCCGAGCCGGTACGGCGTCCGCAGCCGACGCCGGCGGCCGTCGCGCCCGCGGCCCCGGCGGCGGACGCCGTCGACGCGGTGCGGCGCGTGCTGACCGAGGGCGGCGCACCGGAAGCGCTCGCCGCACAGGTCGCCGCCGCGCTCGGCGAGGACGCGGACGAACAGCTCCGCGCCGACCCCTGGCTGCTGTTGCGGGTCGGCGGCGTACGGATCGAGCACGCCGACGGTTTCGCGCGGGCGCTGCTCGGCGCGGAGGCCGGGCCGGACGACGAGCGCCGGGGACGGGCGCTGACCGGATGGCTGCTGGAGCAGGCGGCGCTCGCCGGGCACACCGCGCTGGAGATGCCGGCACTCACCGCCGCGCTGGCCCAGCGGGGCGTGCCGAATGCCGACGAGGCGGTGCAGAGTGCCGTCGCGGAGGGCGAGGCCCTGGTCTTCCAGGACGCCCTGGACCCGCGCGCGCCGGTGCCGGAGACGACCGAGGAGGGTGAGGAGGGCCAGGAGCGGCCGGTCCGGATCCTCGTCGGCCTGGAGCAGTACGCGCTCGCCGAGGAGAGCCTCGCCGACGGCCTGGCCCGGCTGATCAACTCCGTGCCCAAGGAAGGCGGTTCGGCAGCGGCCTGGGAAGGCACGGTCACCGCTGCGGGCGACTTCGCCGGTGACCTGGCCCGCGCGGTGGCGGACCACGGCCTGGTGCTGCACACCGGCGGGCAGGCGTCCCTGGACGAGCCGGCGGCGCTGGTGCAGGAGGCGCACCGGCAGGGGCTGCGCGTCTGTGCCGCCGCCCACACCCCGCACGGCCAGGGCCACTTCGCCGCCCGGCTCGCCATGCTCCACCTGCCGGACTCCCCGCCCGCCGACGGGCCCGCCGTCACCACCGTGGCCGCCCTGCTGTCCGGCGCCGAGGGGCCCGGCCGGGACGCGGAGGGCGCGCTGGACGTCGATCTTCTCGTCGTGGTGGACGCTCCCCAGCTGGATGTCGAGACGGCGGCCCTGCTCGTCGAGTCCCTCCCGGACGGTGCCCGACTGGTGCTGGCCGGGGACCCCGAGGTGCTGTGGTCCGCGGGACCGGGGCGGGTGTTCGCGGATCTGCTGGCGGCGCGCGTCTGCCCCCGGATCGCCTCGCGCCGGCCCGACCCCGGGCCCCTGGGCGAGCTGGTCTCCGGCATCGGCGTCGGCGAGCTGAACCAGGTGGCGGCCCCGCAGAACGAGGTCGTGATCGTGCCGGTGCGGGACGCGGGCGAGGCCGTGCACCGGACAGTGCAGCTGTTCACGGACTCGGTGCCGCGGGCGATCGGCGTCCCGGCCGACGAGACCGTGGCGATCACCCCGGGCCACGGCGGCGCGGCCGGCACACGCGCGCTCAACGCGGCGCTGAAGGAGCGGCTCAACCCCGGCCCCGGCCGCTTCGGCGGCTTCGACCCCGGCGACCGGATCGCGTACTCGCCCGCCCCGGGCCGCACACTGCCGGGCAAGGTGGTGAAGGCGGACACCGAGGGACTGCACCTGACGTGTTCCGGCTACCCCGTGGTCGTACCGAAGGACCGGGTGGAGCAGTCCGTACGGCACGGCTGGGCCCTGACCGCACACCAGGCCGTCGGCAACACCTGGCGCGCAGTGGTCGCGGTACTGCCCGGCGACGCCGCACAGGCCCTCAGCCGCCCCTGGGTCTACACCGCATTCAGCCGCGCCGTCTCCCACCTCTCCGTGGTCCACGGCGCAGAACAGGCCCTCCCCCGAGCCGTGGCCGAGGTCCCGGCAAAACCCCGCACGACCCGCCTCCCGGTCCTCCTGGCAACCCAACTGCCAACGACCACCTGACCGCGCCCTTTCAGGGGCGCGGGGCTGTGCCGATGTGCGGCGGCGGGGGGGGGGGGGCCGCCCCCCGGGCCCCCCCCCCCCCCCCCCCCCCCCCCCCCCCCCGCCGCCGTGACAGCCGCTCCAGCCCGGCGCTAGCGGTCCGCGTCCAACGGCTCCAAATCCTCGTCACCGTCCAGATCCGCATCGAGGTCATCCTCGAGATCCTCGTCCGCACCGCCGATACCGTCGTCGTCGATCTCGTCGTCGAAGACCGCGCTGACGTCGAAGCGGCAGACCACACCCTGCGGATCGATCTGCTCGAACGGCGCCTCCAGCCACTCGCCCGGCTCGGACGGCTCCTCCGTGGCCGTGACCCAGAGCGTGGAGTCGCCCTCCTCCAGCCCGAACTCCTTGTGCCGCGAGGCGATCTCGTCCGGTTCGAACTCGCCGAACAGCAGGCCCAGCGCCCCGTGGATCGTGCCGGAGGCCTGCGCGCCCGTCCCCTCGTCGTCCGCCGCCTCGACCCGCTCCGCCTGCGCCAGCAGCCGCTGCGGCTCCACCACGGCGTAGTCACGGCGGATCAGCACACTCAGCGCGTTCGGTTCCTCGGGACCCGTGTACGGCGGCAGACCGTCCTCCGCACCGGGGATCTCGAAGGGTGTGACCTCGTCGTAGCGGTCGTAGAGCAGCTCGTCGTACGCCTCGGCGGCCGCCGCCAGCTGGTTGAACGCCTCGTAGACGGCCGGGTCGTCCTCCCCGGACCTGCGTTCGACCGCGGCCAGGTGGCGGTCGAGCGCGGTCTTGACCGCCTCGGCGGCGGCTCGTACCTCGGCAGCGGTGGGCTGCGCAGCATCAGACATAGTGCAGACGCTATCCGTACCGGGCCCCAGCCCGCACAATAGATGCGATGCCGGAATACGAATTTGTCGACGTCTACGTACCTCGCGGGGTCTCCCGCAAGGACGCCACACGACTACTGACGGACCATGCCGAGTACGGACACTGGGAGTTGGACCGCCTCAGTCTGATGCGGGACGGCAGCCGCAGGGTGCGGTTGCGCCGACGGATCATCCGCCAGGTGCGCGCCACGTGGTGAGCTGAGGCCAGGACGGAAACGGACCGAACCGAGGACGGAATCGACTCGAACGGAGCGGGCCCCGCGTCTGCGGGGCCCGCTCCGTTTTCTACGCACCGTCGGGGAAGTCACCGGTGCTTTGGATGGACATGGGCCGACATGTGCCGGTTATGCCGCCGCCCGCGCCTTGCGGTACAGGAGCGCGCCCGCCAGCAGCGCCCCGGCGCCGACCGGGAGCACGACGCCCACCGGGAGGTCGCTGCCGGTGTGGGCGAGCTGCGCGGTGCCCTGGGGCTGGCTGACCGACTGGGCACCCGGGTGGTTGACCTGTGAGGAGCCGCCCGGCGTCCGGCCGCCCGCGGTAGGCGGCGTGCTCGGGGTGCCGGGGTGAGCAGGCTCCGTCGGGTTGCCCGGGTGCTCCGGGTTGCTGGGGTGGCCGGGGTTGCCGGGGTGGCCCGGGTTCCCGGGCGGCGTCGTCTCGTGACCGCCTCCCGGAGGCGTGGTGTGCCCGCCGCCCGAACCGCCGCCGTTCGTGCAGTCGTTGCCCTTGGCGGCGTTGCCGACCCCGACCACGCTGACGTTGTTGCCGCACACGTTGACCGGCACGTCGACCGGCACCTGGACGTGGTTGCCCGAGCCGATGCCGGGCGAGTCACTGGCGTGCCCGTCGGCCTGGGACCCGCTGCCGGACGAGCCGCTGCCGGAGGAACCGCTGCCGCCGCCGTGGTTGGAGCAGTCGTTGCCGGTCGCCGGGTTGAGGATCCCGACGACGTTGACCGTGTTGCCGCAGACGTTCACCGGCACATGCACCGGGGCCTGCACCGTGTTGCCGGACAGTACGCCGGGCGAGTCCGAGGTGGAGCCGCTCGCGCCCGAGTCGGCGTGGGCGTAGCCGCTCGCGGCGGCGAGCACGCCGGTCGCGGCCGCCACGGTCATCAGGCCCTTGCGGGTGACGTGTCGCATTGCTGAATTCTCCCTGCCTTCAATCCTGACCTGGAATTGCGCGCAGAATCCCGCGCAAAGGCCGGTCGGCCCCGGAATGCGTGGAGCGCACTCCGGAGCCGACGGGCGAGAACGACCCTCAGTGGGTCGACGTCACTTGTTGACGCAGGTGTTGCCGAAGGCGGGGTTCAGCAGCCCGATCACCGAGATCGTGTTGCCGCAGACGTTCACCGGGACGTGAACGGGCGCCTGAACGACGTTGCCGGACGCGATACCCGGGGAGTGCACCGCGGCACCCTGAGCACCGGCGTCGGCGACAGCGAGGCCCGCACCCGCGAGAACCAGACCGCCAGTGGCAGCCGCAGCGGCGACGACCTTCTTGATCATTATTCCTCCTTGTTGGCAAAAGCGATCCCGTGTTGCTGATCGCATTACCTGTAACGAGGAGGAAGTAATGGAGCTACGAGCTGATGGTCGCATTCACCCTTCTCGGGCCCGCTCCGTACGCGCTGCCGATTACGAAGGTCACGACGCGTCGATGAAGCGGTCGAGCACGCGCACGCCGAACTTCAGGCCGTCGACGGGCACCCGCTCGTCGACGCCGTGGAACATGCCGGCGAAGTCCAGCTCCGGCGGCAGCTTGAGCGGTGCGAAGCCGAAGCCGCGGATGCCCAGGTCGTCGAAGGACTTGGCGTCGGTGCCGCCGGAGAGCATGTACGGGATCGCCTTCGCGGCCGGGTCCTCGGCGAGCAGCGCGGACTGCATGGCGTCGACCAGCGCCCCGTCGAAGGAGGTCTCCAGGGCCTTGTCGGAGTGCACGTCCGAGCGCTGCACCTTGGGTCCGAGGATCCGGTCGAGGTCGGCGAGGAACTCCTCCTCGTGCCCCGGCAGGAACCGCCCGTCGACGTGCGCGGTGGCCTCGCCCGGGATGACGTTGACCTTGTAACCGGCGCCGAGCTGCGTCGGGTTGGCGGTGTTGCTCAGGGTCGCGCCGATGAGCTTGGCGATGCCGCCGAGCCGGGCGAGCGTGCCCTCCATGTCCTCCGGGTCCAGCTGGGTGCCGAGCGCGTCGCCGAGCTCGTCGAGGAACGCCCGGGTGGTCTTGGTCACCCGCACCGGGAACTTGTGCCGGCCGAGCCGGGCGACGGCCTCCGACAGTTCGGTGATGGCGTTGTCCCGGTGGATCATCGATCCGTGCCCGGCGGTGCCGGCCACGGTCAGCTTCATCCAGTGCATGCCCTTCTCGGCCGTCTGGATCAGATAGAGCCGCCGCTGCTCGCTCACCGTGAAGGAGAACCCGCCCACCTCGCTGATCGCCTCGGTGACGCCCTCGAAGAGGTCCGGGTGGTTGTCGACGAGGTGCCGGGCGCCGTAGGTACCGCCGGCCTCCTCGTCGGCGAGGAACGCCAGGACGATGTCGCGCGGGGGCCTGCGCCCGCTGCGCAGCCGGTCGCGGACGACCGCCAGGGTCATCGCGTCCATGTCCTTCATGTCGACCGCGCCCCGCCCCCACACGCACCCGTCGGTGACCTCGCCGGAGAAGGGGTGGTGGGTCCAGTCGTCGGCGTTGGCCGGTACGACGTCGAGGTGGCCGTGGATGAGCAGCGCGGGCCGCGACGGGTCCTCGCCCTCGATGCGGGCCACCGTGGAGGCCCGGCCCGGGTGCGACTCGAAGATCTGCGGTTCGAGACCCACCTCGGCGAGCTTCTCGGCGGTCCACTCGGCCGCCTTGCGCTCACCCGGACCCGAGTGGTCGCCGTAGTTGCTGGTGTCGATCTGGATCAGCTCGCGGCAGAGGTCCACGACCTCGTCCTCGCCGGTGACGCCCCTGGCCGTGTCCGTCTCGCTCACGCTGCTTCCTCCCGCTGTCACTGCTGGTGGTTCCCTTCATCCTCCCTCTCCCCCTGCCGTGCCCCAAGAGCGAACCCGGTCCGTCACACGCCGTTCACGACAGGACCGGGAGCGCGACGGGGGGTGATCGGGGACCCTGCGAAAGCCTGGTAATGTTTCCTTCGTCGCCGCGGGGAAACCCCGCACGACAGACACCTTGTCCGGGTGGCGGAATGGCAGACGCGCTAGCTTGAGGTGCTAGTGCCCTTTATCGGGCGTGGGGGTTCAAGTCCCCCCTCGGACACCAGCCGGAAGCCCCGGCCGCTCAGCGGCCGGGGCTTTTGCGTGCCTTGGAGGCCGTCCTTTACCCACAGTGTGGGGCATCTCTCCCCGGAGTGAAGACCGCAGGTCACGGGGTGTCGAGTGAGCCTTGGCGACCCCTGAACGGCCCTCCCGGGTGGCCGATCAGGCAGCGCGAACCTAGCGTCGTACTAAAATTTCCGGCTTGTTACGGAGCTGGAGGAGGACAACCCCAGGCAGACCTGCGGGCCCGCCAGCGCCCCGGAGGCTTCCGGGATCGAGACGCGAGGACCGATGGCAGCCATACACGAGAGCAGCGCTCTCGGCTTGCTCGACGAAGAGCTCAGCGCTGAGATCCACCAACAGTTCGGCGACACCGCACGCTTTTCCGGAGGTCAGGCGGCCTCCCCGCGCACCCTCGTGGACATCTTCGACGCGTCCGTGCGGTCGTACCCGGACGAACTCGCTCTGGACGACGGCACGGTCCGTCTCACCTACCGTGCGCTGGCCGCCGAGGTGGAGCAGCTGCGCCGGAGCCTGGCCGTCGCGGGTGTCGGCCTCGGCGACCGCGTGGGCGTCCGCGTCCCCTCCGGTACCAATGACCTCTACGTCGCCATCCTGGCCGTCCTGGCCGCCGGTGCCGCATACGTTCCCGTGGACGCCGAGGACCCGGACGAGCGGGCCGAGCTGGTGTTCGGGGAGGCGGACGTGCGGGCCGTCATCGGTGCCGGGCACGAGCTGACCGTCACCGGGCGCAGCGAGGTGCCCGCCGCCCGTCCCGGGACCGGGCACGACGCATGGATCATCTTCACCTCGGGTTCGACCGGGAAGCCAAAGGGCGTCGCGGTCAGTCACCGCAGTGCCGCAGCGTTCGTGGACGCCGAGGCCGCGCTGTTCCTCACCGACGACCCCATCGGCCCTGGTGACAGGGTGATGGCGGGCCTGTCGGTCGCCTTCGACGCGTCCTGCGAGGAGATGTGGCTGGCGTGGCGGTACGGGGCCTGTCTGGTGCCGGTGCCCCGCTCGCAGGTCCGCAGCGGTGCCGATCTCGGGCCCTGGCTGGTCGAGCAGGAGATCACCGTGGTGTCCACGGTCCCGACGCTCGCCGCACTCTGGGAGCCGGAGACCCTCAACGACGTACGCCTGTTGATCTTCGGTGGCGAGGCCTGCCCGCCCGAGCTGGCGCAGCGGCTGGTGACGGAGGGACGCGAGGTCTGGAACACGTACGGGCCCACCGAGGCGACCGTCGTGGCCTGTGCCTCGCTGATGTCCGGTGCGGAGCCGATCCGGATCGGGCTGCCGCTGGACGGCTGGGAGCTGGCCGTCGTCGACGAGGCCGGGGAGCCCGTGCCGATGGGCGGCAGCGGGCAGTTGGTGATCGGCGGCGTGGGGCTCGCGCGGTACCTCGACGCCGAGAAGGACGCCGAGAAGTACGCGCCGCTCGAGTCGCTGGGCTGGGAGCGGGCGTACCGCAGCGGTGACCTCGTCCAGGCCGAGCCCGAGGGGCTGATCTTCCTCGGGCGTGCCGACGAGCAGATCAAGCTCGGCGGGCGTCGCATCGAGCTCGGCGAGGTGGATGCCGCGCTGCAGGCGCTGCCCGGTGTCGCGGGCGCCGCTGCGGCCGTGCGCACCGCCCGTAGTGGCAATCAGCTGCTGGTCGGTTACGTCGTCACGCAGGACGGCTGGGACCACGCGACGGCCGTGGAGAAGCTGCGCGCCGAGCTGCCCGCCGCGCTCGTGCCGTTGCTCGCACCGGTCGAGGACCTGCCGACCCGGACCAGCGGCAAGGTCGACCGCAACGCCCTGCCCTGGCCCCTGGAGGGCCTGGAGACCGGCGGTCCGGCCGAGCAGCTGTACGGGACCGAGGCGTGGCTGGCCGAGCAGTGGACGGAAGTCCTCGGCATCCCGGTCAGCAGCGCCCGCGACGACTTCTTCGCGATCGGCGGCAGCAGTCTGGCCGCCGCCCAGCTGACCACGCGGCTGCGCACCCGCTACCCGAGCGCCGCCGTCCTCGACATCTACCAGCAGCCGACCCTGCGCAAGCTGGCCCGCCATCTGGAGGAGTCGTCGCAGGACGACGGTGCCTCCCGGGTGGTCGCGCCGGTCCCGGTGCGTGCCCAGGTGATCCAACTGCTGGTCCTGGTGCCGCTGTTCACGCTGCTGGGCCTGCGCTGGACGGTGGCGCTCGCCGCGGCCGGGAACCTGCTGCCCGCGTACTCCTGGCTGCCGACCGCTCCTTGGTGGCTGATCGCCGCCGGTGCTGCGGTGCTGTTCAGCCCGCCCGGACGGCTCGCGATCGCAGCGGGTGGCGCGCGGCTGCTGCTGCGCGGCGTCGAGCCCGGCCGGTACGCGCGTGGTGGCAGCGTCCACCTGCGCCTCTGGGCCGCCGAGCGGCTGGCCGAGTTCAGCGGGGCGACCTCGCTGACCGGGTCCTGGCTGGAGCGGTACGCGCGGGCGCTGGGCGCCAAGGTCGGACAGGACGTCGACCTGCACTCGCTGCCGCCGGTCACCGGTCTGCTGAAGCTGGGCCGGGGTGCGGCCGTGGAGTCCGAGGTCGATCTGTCCGGCTGGTGGCTGGACGGCGACCGCCTGGAGATCGGCGCGGTCAAGGTCGGCGCGCATGCCACCGTCGGCACCCGCAGCATCCTCTTCCCGGGCGCCCGCGTCGGCAAGCGGGCCGAGGTGGCCCCCGGTTCGGCGGTCACCGGGCAGATCCCCACCGGTCAGCGCTGGGCGGGCGCGCCCGCGGTCAAGCTGGGCAAGGCCAAGCGGAACTGGCCCAAGGAGCGCCCGCAGCGTGGCACGTACTGGCGGGTGATGTACGGCCTGACGGGCCTCGCGCTCTCCGCGCTGCCGCTGCTGGCCGGCGGCGCCGCGTTCCTCGTGGCGCAGGCTCTCATCGACCCGGCCGCGCCCCTGCGGGGTGCCGCGCTCGCCCTCGTCCCGGCGACACTGGCCTTCGGGGCGGCGTACGCGCTGCTGATCCTGATCGCCGTACGACTGCTGAGCCTCGGCCTGCGCGAGGGCACGCACCCCACGCACAGCCGGATCGGCTGGCAGGCCTGGACGGTCACGCAGCTGATGGACCGCTCGCGCGAGACCCTGTTCCCGCTGTACGCCGGGCTGGTCACGCCGGTGTGGCTGCGGCTGCTCGGGATGCGGATCGGGCGGGGCGCCGAGGTGTCCACCGTGCTGGCGCTGCCGAGTCTGACGACGGTCGGCGAGGGCGCGTTCCTGGCCGACGACACGCTGACGGCGCCGTACGAGCTCGGTGGTGGCTGGATGCACATCGGGCGGGCGGAGATCGGGCGGCGGGCGTTCCTGGGCAATTCCGGGATGACCGCGCCGGGGCGGAGTGTGCCGGACGGCGGGCTGGTCGGTGTGCTGTCGGCGACGCCGAAGAAGGCGAAGAAGGGCAGCTCGTATCTGGGGCTGCCGCCGGTGAAGCTGCCGCGGAGCGCGGAGACGGGTGACCAGAGCCGGACGTACGATCCGCCGGCCCGGCTGCTGTGGGCGCGCGGGCTGGTGGAGCTGTGCCGGATCGTGCCGGTGTTCTGCTCTGCCGCGATCGCGGTCGGCACGGTCGCCGTGCTGTGCCTGCTCGGGCCCTGGGCTCCGCTGCTGTCGGGGCTGGTGCTGCTGGCTGCCGGCGCCGTGGCCGGGCTCGTGTCGTTCGCCGCGAAGTGGCTGCTCGTGGGGCGGCACCGCACCGGGGAGCACCCGCTGTGGAGCGGCTTCGTGTGGCGCAACGAGCTCGCGGACACCTTCGTCGAGGTCGTGGCCGTGCCCTGGCTGGCCGGTTCCGTGCCGGGTACGCCGGTGATGACGGCCTGGCTGCGGGGTCTCGGTGCCCGGATCGGCAAGGGCGTCTGGGTCGAGAGCTACTGGCTGCCGGAGACCGATCTGGTGACCCTGGAGGACGCGGCGACGGTGAACCGCGGCTGCGTGCTCCAAACTCACCTCTTCCACGACCGGATCTTGCGGACGGATACTGTTGTTCTCCGTGAGGGCGCCACGCTGGGCCCTGGCGGGATCGTGCTGCCCGGCAGCACGGTCGGGGCCCGTACGACACTGGGTCCTGCGTCGCTCGTCATGGCCGCGGAGTCCGTCCCGGACGACACCCGCTGGCTCGGCAACCCGATCGAGGCATGGCGTCCCTGAGCGCGGGCCACTCGGAGTCGGTGAGCGGTGCACCGGCAGCGACGAGTGGCAGCACAGCGCAGGGAGCAGAAGCGGCAGTGGCAGTTCAGCAGGCGGCGGGTTCGGATCCGTACTTCCCGGAACACGGTGACGCGCGTTACCGGGTGCACCGGTACGAGCTCACGCTGGACTACCGCCCGGGGCCCAACCGCCTTGCGGGGTCGGCCCGGATCAACGCCATCGCGGGCCGGTCGCCGCTGACCGAGTTCACCCTGAACCTGTCCGACTTCAAGATCGGCCGGGTGCGGGTCGACGGCCGTCAGCCGCACTACACGCACCGCGGCGGCCGGCTGCGCATCCGTCCCGCGAAGCCGGTCCGGGCGGGTGCCGCGTTCACGGTCGAGGTGCACTGGTCCGGCAACCCCAAGCCGGTCGGCAGCCCGTGGGGCGGGCTCGGCTGGGAGGAGCTGGAGGACGGGGCGCTGGTGGCGAGCCAGCCGATCGGGGCGCCGTCCTGGTACCCGTGCAACGACCGGCCCGCCGACAAGGCCTCGTACCAGATCTCGATCACCACGCCGTCCGCGTACGCGGTGGTGGCGGGCGGGCGGCTGCTGACGCGTACGACGCGGGCGTCCACGACCACGTGGGTGTACGAGCAGGCGGCACCGACGTCGAGCTATCTGGTCGGTCTGGCGATCGGCAAGTACCAGACGGTGCTGCTGGGCGATCCGGGGCCGGGCGGGGTGCCGCAGCACGGGCACATCCCGGCGCATCTGCTGCCGGAGTTCTCGCGGGACTTCGCGCGGCAGCCGCAGATGATGGATCTGTTCCAGGAGCTGTTCGGGCCCTACCCGTTCGACGAGTACGCGGTCGTGGTGACCGACGAGGAGCTCGATGTCCCCGTGGAGGCACAGGGGTTGTCGCTGTTCGGCGCCAACCACGTGGACGGGGCGCGGGGTTCGGAGCGGCTGGTGGCGCACGAGCTGGCGCACCAGTGGTTCGGCAACAGCGTGTCCATCGCGGACTGGCGGCACATCTGGCTGAACGAGGGGTTCGCCAAGTACGCCGAGTGGCTGTGGTCGGAGCGGTCGGGCGGGCGTACGGCCCAGCAACTGGCCGCCGCCGCTCACCGGTTGCTGTCATCGCAGCCGCAGGACCTGCGACTGTCCGACCCCGGACGGAAGCTGATGTTCGACGACCGGCTCTACGAGCGCGGTGGCCTCGTCCTGCACGCGGTGCGCTGCGCGATGGGCGACGAGGCGTTCTTTCGGATGCTGCGCGGCTGGGCGGGACTGCACCGCGGCGGGGCGGTGACCACGCGGACGTTCACGGCCCATGTCAACCGGTTCGCGGACGAGCCGCTGGACGGGCTGTTCAACGCGTGGGTGAACCGCGCGGCGCTGCCCGCGCTGCCCACGCAGGGTCCGGCGCGCCCCAACCACCCGCCCACCAACGCCGAGTCGGCGTAGGCGGGCGGGTCGGCCGGCCGGTCTCAGGTCGCGGGGACCTTGAGCTTGTCCCAGCTGACCTTGCCCGGGATGCCGTCGGCGTCCTTGCCCTTGAAGCCGAGCTTGCGCTGCCAGGCCTTGTAGGAGTCGCGGTCGGCGTCGGTCCACTCGGGGCTGGGCCCTTCGTCGTAGTGGCTGCAGCCTTCGGCGACCAGGCGTTTGCCCATGGCGGTGATGACCGGGGACTTCTGCCCGTCGTGGAAGAAGGCGGCGCCCGGGAAGGGGGCGTACGACGGCTTGGACGGGGTGGGCTTGGGGTCCGGGTTGCTGCCGCCCTCGTTGCCCTTGCCGGCCAGGCGCGCGGCGATCCGCTTGCGCATGCCGTCCATGGTGAAGCCGCGCGGGTCCTGTTTGCCCGGCTGCCACTCCTTGTGGCCGATGACCGACCGCTCGCTCCAGCCGTGGTGGCGGCAGATCGCGGCGGACACCTTCTCGATGGCCTCCTTCTGCGCCTCGGGCCAAGGGTCCCTGCCGTCACCGAGGTTGATGCACTCGAAGCCGTAGAAGTGGCGGTTGCCGTCGGTGTCGGCCTCGTTGTCGTGCGGGAGCCTGGACTCGTTCACGACGGCGCGCAGCACGTCGCTGTCGCCCAACCCGGCATGGTTCGCACGGCCGTTGCCGACGAGGTGGATCTCGCCCTTCTTGTCGATGACGCCGTGACAGAGGGGGCCGGGCAGACCGGAGTAGCCGTTGTAGCAGATGTTCACGGAGTTCTCGGTGCCCGAGGTGACGGTGTGGTGGATCATCACGCCGTTCACCGGGCCCCAGGGGCCCTTCGTATTGCGGTTGTGGTGGCGCCAGTTGCGCACCTCGTGGACCGTCAGGCCCTCCGCGCGCAGGATCTGCAGCAGCTTGGACGCGCTCAGGGGGGTGGCCATCAGTTGTCTCCTTCCACTGCTTCCTCCGCTTCCGCCGTGGTCTGGGACCTCCCGTGCGAGGGGTCCTCGGCCGCCAGTTCCTCACGGCGTGCCTGTTCCTCCGCGGCAAGGGTCTTCTCGTCCGCGGCCGGGATACTGCTGGCCAGCGGGCCGAAGGCGAGGCGCAGGTCGACGGCGCTCTCCTCGCCCTTGACCAGGGCCAGCGGGGCGAGGTGGCGGGCGATGCCGGCCGGTCCCTGGAGCAGGGGGCGGCGGGCCGGGTCGGTGGGCCATTCGACGCGGCCGGTGGCGGTGCGGGCGGGGATCAGCCAGTGGTCGCCGGTGCGGTAGCCGCCGCCCTTGGCGAAGTACACCTCGACGCCGTCCTCCAGGGGCAGCCACTCCCCCTCCGTGACCGGGACGGCTCCGCCCTTCAAGGAGGTCGTACGGCCCTTGCGCTTCGGTCCCTCGTGGTGGTCCCAGCGGCGCAGGAAGGGGTTGAGGTCGGGCAGCCGGCCGACGCCCGGCTCGGGCTCGGCGGACAGACGGACGCGACGGCCCGGCAGGTCCAGCTCCTCGACTCGCAGAAGCGGCAAGGCCTCCAGGCGTGAGGCGTACGCCGTGTCCGTGAACTCGACGTGGTCGCCGACGTCCAGGTCCAGCTTGTCGTCGTAGCCCAGGGACGCCAACTGCACCCATGTTCCGTCGAGTTCGTCGATCGGGAACACCACGGAGCCGTTCTCGCGGGACCACTTGAAGGTGGCGTCCTTCGCCTCGCCGCCCGCGTGCACCTCGACCCGGTACAGCTGGTTCTCCTGGCCGCGGTAGTGGGCGTCGGGCTTGACCAGGCACGGGTCCTCGTCGGCGTGGTCGGGCCGCTCGCTGCGGGCGGCCAGGCGCGCGGAGGACAGGGCCTGGCGCTTCGCCCACTTCTCGAAGGCGGCGCGGACGACCTCCTTCGACGGGTCGGCGTCCTCGATCGCCAACTCGGCGAGGGAGAGCGGCAGTACCTGCCAGACGACCTTCACGCGGGCCGCGGTGTCCGGCAGCGTGGCGCCGAGGGCGACCTCGCGGATCGCCGGGTCCTCGGCCGCGTTGACCGACCGCTCCCAGACGTTCAGGTAGACCACGAACGGCGACTGGGCGGGCGAGGGCAGCCGGTCGCCGGGCTTCTCCGGGTCGCGGAAGGCGTCGGGCTGGTCCCAGTAGGTCCAGTACGACGGCGGGGTCGCGGTGTCCTGCTCCGCGGCGTCCTCGGCGTCCTCGTCCGGCACGGGCACAACGGGCGCCGGACGGTCCGCGTCGACGAGGATGCCGTCCACGTAGTAGCGGCCGCCGTGGATGTGGAGCGTGTCGATGTCGTGCTTGCCGCCCACGTACTCGATGCGGAAGCCCGCCGCGTCGCGCGGACCGCCGTAGCGGCCGATCAGGTCGGCGGCGACGGTGCGTGCCTGGTACAGCTGGATCGCGGTCTGCTCGTTGGCGTCGGCGTCGAGCTGGACACGGCCCTGCTGGGCGACGACCGCGGAGTAGTGCCGCTCCGGGCGGAAGGTGAGACGGGAGAGATCGGCGTGCATGAAGGGGGTCCCCCTGGTTCAGGAAAGTGCGGGTTCGCAAAGTCGGTGGGTACGGCTCACGCCGCTGGGGCTCATGTCACGAAGAAGATCCCGGCGTCCGTGCCCGCGGGTGTGTACTCCGCGAGCCGTGCGCGCAGACCGTCCTCACGCTGCGGCCGGTACAGGTCGTGGAAGGCACCCATCTCGGCGCCGTCGTCGGAGCCGCGCCTGATCTCCTCGGGACAGCCGTCGGCCAACTGCCCGTACCAGGGCGTCCCGTAGCGCACGGCGGCGAACAACGGCCGTACGCCCGGGGTGAGATCGGGTTGGCAGCGGTGCCGTCGCGGGGTGCGCGAGCCGGCGGGGACGTACGAGTGGCGCAGGCAGCCGATGCCGCGCCGGGCGACGTGCAGCTTGCCGGTGAAGATCGAGTTCTCGGCCAACTCCACCGCATGGGTGTGAACTTCGCCGATGACGGTCGTGCGGTGCACGTGGAGCACGGCGTGGGCGTGGCGGCAGTCCGGGGCGGACAGGGCCTCGCGGTCATGTCCGGTGGCGTCCAGGATGCTGTCGCGCAGGTGGATGTCGAGGGGGTCCTCGCTCACCTCGTCGCCGATGACCTCGATGGTGCCGAGGATGCTGTGCTCGACCTGGAGGCAGGCGGTGGTGCGTTCCAGGACGATGCTGGGCTCCTCGGGCGAGTGCGGCTCGCACTCGGGCTCCAGGGACCAGCCGGGGACGAGAGTGCTGTGCCGTACGACGACCGCGCCCATCGGGCCGGTGACGTTGATGCCGCGCCCGGCGACCAGGAGGCCGTCGAGGACGATGCGCGGACGCTCGTGCGGGGCGCAATCGTCGTGCACCGCACGGATGTTGAGGGCGTCGGGGCGGTTGCTGTACCAGTCGAGGAGCCGGATCACCGGCCGTGTGCCCTCGGCGGCCCGCAGCTCCAGCCGGTCGCCGGGGTCGAGGTCGAAGTCCAGCTGCTCCTGATAGGCGCCGCTGTGGGTGATCTCGATGATGCCGTCGGGGCCGGTGCCACCGGCCCGGCGGTCGTGCTGCCAGGCCCGGTAGGCGTCCATGATCTGGCGGTACGGCTGCCCCGGGCCGACCCGGTAGAAGGCGGCGTCGGGCCGGTCCACGCGGTCGGGCCGCTCGTATTCGCCGCCGCCCATGTCGGCGCCGTACGCGTAGTGGTAGTCCACCCACACGCCCTGCCGCGGCGCCGACCGCGACCCGAAGGCGATCCGCCCGAGCTCCGGGTCGACGGCAACCTGGCCGCGCTTGGGGCGGTAACGCCAGTCGGAGAGATCCGTCACCACGATGTCGGACGGCGGTACGGGCTTGTCCTCGCCGTCGCGCCGGACGACGATGCTCTTGCCGGGGCCGTAGTAGTCCAGCAGCCGGTCGTGGAGCAGGCGGCGGGTGATGAAGGCCGGGACGTTGTCGACGGTGGCGATGTGGGTGGGCGACGGCTCCGGGACCGGCTTGGTGACCAGGGGGGTGTCATTGCCGAGGATCGAGAAGGTGTAGAGGTTGCGGGCGCGGTCGATGCAGTACGCCGGGGAGGACGTGAGCGGGTACGCCTTGAGCCGCCAGACGAAGAGGGCGACTCCGGCCGGGGTCCAACCGCCTTGCCTTTTGGACGAGTTGGCGCGGCGTACGTCGACCGTGCGGGCCCCGGTGTCGAAGGGAGTGCCGGTCAGCGCGAGCGCCGAGCCGTCGCGGAGGTCGAGGAGGCGGCCCCGTCCGGTGTCGCGGTGGAGCTTCACCGACTGGTTGTGGGCGACCAGGCGGGAGAGCTCCACGGCACGCGCGGGATAGCCGGCGACCTGCTCGGAGATCTCCTCGAGCAGGTGCAGTGTGCCCTTGCGGCGGCGGCCCGCGACCGTGGCCGCCACGTCCGCGCGCGGCGCGATGGCCTCGGCGAGCGCGGCCCGTCCGCCCTCGTGCAGACCGGTGGTGAGGACGCGTTCGTAGCCGGGCAGGGTGCGGTAGCCGACCAGGTCGCCGAGGTACGGCAGCACCCACGGGGCGGCCGTCTCCACGAACAGGTCCTCGTAGCCCTGCTCGACGCCGTCGCGGACCCGGTCGAGCTGCTCGGCGATCACCGCGAGCAGCGCGCGCAGCTGCTCGCCCTCCTCGGCGTCGCGCAGCAGGTGCCAGCGAGGCAGCAGGGCGGCGAGGCCGTCGGGTTCCCGGGACGTCACCGGGGCTGCCGTGTCGAACTCGACGTCCGGGGACATTACTTGACCTCCGTGAGGATGAGGGTGTCCGCGGCTCGCGGGGACAGCAGGGCGAGCTGCGCGGGGCGGATGCCGCGGAAGACGAACACCGACCGGCCCTTCGCCAGGCGCCGGGTGTCGGTGATGTCGGGGTTGAGGCGCAGGAGTTCGGCGAGGGGTATGCCGTAGCGGTGGCAGATCTCCGACAGCGTCTCGCCGTTCGCGGCCCGCACGGTGTGGATCTTTTCGTCGTACGTCGCCGGATGCGCGGGGACACTCGACTTGGGCTCCCCGGGGTCGGTGAGCAGGCCGGCGAGCTCCTCGGGGGTGGCGGACGCGGGGACGCCGGTGAAGACGTCGACGTCCACGTAGTCGACGCCGGGCACGGTGTGGGCCGTGGCGAGGAGGTCGGAGAGGCGGGCGGGTCGGCCCAACTCCCGTCCCTCGTAGCCGAGACGGCGCAGCAGCGCGGCCCGCAGGCGGGGCTCGACGTACTCCCAGGCGTAGTCGGGAGCGACCTTCACCTTGGCGGAGACGAGCAGCAGCACCAGCTCCCGTACGTCCACGCGGACCGGCAGGTTGGGGTCGCCGTACTCGGTGAGGGCCCCGCGCAGGGCGCGCAGGGTGTCCGAGTCGCCGTCGAGCGGCACGTCGTCCGTACCGGCCACCGTCACGTGCAGCACGCGCCGCCGCCCGTCGAAGAGTTCGCGCGCGGCGGCCCGGCCGATGCCGGCGCGGGAGCGGGCGAAGTCCTCGTAGTCGGGCGCCGAGACGAGCCGGTCGAGGGCGGAGACGGCGAGGGGGATCGTACGGCGGGTCAGGCCCGGGCCGTCCGCGTCCGCGCCGCCCGTCGCCGGGCGCGGGTTGGTGACCGCGGTGACGCCGAGCGGGCGGGTGAGCGGCTGGGTGACCCGGTCCGCGGGAACGTTCGCCGCCTTGCCGGTGCCGAAGCGGTAGCGGGCGTGGACGTTCTCGTGGCCGCTGGGCAGGCGGGCGCCGTGGATGCCGTCGCCGAAGGTGACGGTCGTACGGCCGTCGGAGGCGGTGCCGGTGATGTAGACGCGGTCGTTCGGGCCGCGTCCGGCGAGGCTGTCGACCTCGTGCCAGAGCACTCCGTCGACCCGGATCTCCAGCACCGGTGTGGCACCGAGGGGGTTGTCGTCGGCGAGCCAGGTCAGCGGGGACTGCCAGAGCGCGAAGGTCTGGTTGGTGCGGTCGGAGTCGCCGCTGCCGATGGCCTCCTCGCGGCTCTCGCCGTGGGTGGCCTCGACGACGTTGCCGAGGATCCGGACCGTCTCGCGGTGGTAGCGGTGGGCGAGGTCGGTGGTCAGGGTCAACCGGGTGTGGACGTGATCGCCGGGCAGCTGCGGGTCGACGGCCGGGTCGGCGGCGGCGATGGTGACGACCTCGGTGGCGGTGACGCCGGTCGTGCCGGGGATGTCGCTGCGCTCACCGGCGACGATGAGCAGGCGCCCGGGCCGCAACCCGTCGTACAGCTCGGCGAGTTCGATCTCGTTGCCGTGGACCTCCTCGCCCAGCGGCTCGTCCGCGAGGCGCAGCGGCTCGCCCGCCGCGTACACGGTGGTGTCGCGGATGTGCGAGAGCAGGACGTCGAACTCGTCCAACCACGGGTCGGCGAGGGTGAGTTCGGTGCCGCGGCCGGTGATTCCGTAGTTGGTGTACGCCGCCGTACGCGCCGACACGACCTGTGTGGTGACGAAGGCGAGCCTGGCGTCGCCGGGTATGCCGTCCTGGGCGCCCTTCGCGGGGCGCTGGATGGCGACCCAGCTGCCGACCGTGATGCCGGTGTGCACGGAGTCGAGCTGCAGCACCTTGCGGTTGACCGGCGCGGGCTTGCTGGCGATGACGATCTCGACGTTGGGCTCGGTGCTGCCCACCGTGTAGCGCAGGCTCACCTCGTACTCGCCGTGGGTGAACTGCACGGGGACACCGGGCCGCAGGGGGACGTCCTGCGCCGTCCCGTTGTTCACACCGACGTGGACCAGCCCGTCCTCGCCCGGCCGGGACACGGTCAGCGTGCGCTCGGGGAGGCCGTCGCGCAGGTGAACGGTGACGGCGGGCTCCTGGCCTGTGCCGCTGGAGAGGTCGACGTGGCCGGGGCCGAGACCGAAGTTGACCTGCTGGGTCAGCGGCAGGGTCACGGCCCGCTGGTCGGAGCTGTTGCCCTCGACGTATTGGAACTCCGCCCGCACCGGCGCCTTGGCCGCGGTGTCGTAGACGACCCGCATCCCGGTCAGCACGGCCCCCGTCAGCGGCCAGTCCGCGGACCGGATGACCCGCCCCTTGTCGTCCTGGACCGGCTTGAGCGGGGCGGTGGCCCCGAAGGGCGCGGCGGTGACCCGCATGGCGAGCAGGTCACGGAGGAGCTGTGCGGTGCCGGGGGCGGCGGCCGCCGCCTTGCGCCAGGCCGGGTAGAGGCTGCCGAGGGAGGGGTTGAGGGCGGCAAGGAGCCGGGCCGGGTCGGTGGTGGGCCGTGCCGTTTCCTGTGCTGACGGGGCTGCGGAGCGCAGGGAGGGAAGTACAGCTGCCAGAGCATGGAAGGCAGCGGCCCGCGGATCGCCCTCCGGGGGCGCGGGGAACTGCGCGACCAGCCCAGAAGGCGCAGCAGACACCAAACGACCTGTCGCGGCGCTCTCGTCGGTCTGCGCTGGCGCCAACTCCAGTGCTCGCTCGGCGAGTTCAGCCAGAACCGCCTGCAGCTGCTCGAACCACGCGGCCACATCCTCCCAAGGCTCCGCCAACACCTGCGCCTCACCGAGACGGGCAACGGGCTCCGCGAGGCACACGGCAAGGCTCTCCGGGGTCTTCACCCCGTCCAAAGCCGTCCGCAACGGCGCCAGCACCTGATCCTCGAAGTCCTCGACAAGTTTGCTGACCGGCCGTGGGTTGGGCACCTCGGGCGTCGGTGGCTCATCCCCCGGCTCACCGGGAGCCGCAGGTTCAGCCGTCCACCGCCGCACCTCGTCGACGAGTTCCTTCAGCGTCGCCGGAGCCGACTTCGGCAGGGAGATTGCCGTGATGTCGTCGTCCCGGTCGACGCGGACGTCCGCGACCTGCAGCAACTTCCGCTGTCCACCGGCCTGTTCACCGAAGACGAAGAGCAACTGATCCCCTGTCTGCAGGGAGGTCGCCGTGCCCTCGACGAACAGTTCGGACCGCTTCTCCAAGTCCCCCGGCGTCACCAGCGACGGCCGGCGCCTGCGCACCTTCAGCTCGTTCCAGTCCCACCGAGCCGTGAGATCCCGGCTCGTCTCGAACGTCAGGGACTCTTCGTCGGCAGACGCGGGCACGCTGTGGGCGCGCGCCCCGCGCGGGATCACCACGGACAGCGTCTCGGCGCGCGGGTCGCGTTCGAGGGTGTAGGCGAGGTGGGTCGCGGCGGCGACACCGGGGCGCGGGCGGTGCCCCACCAGCCTGCCGAGCAACACCAGCGACCGATGCTCGTTCGCCGTACGGACATACGCCTCGTCGGCGATCCGCTCCGAGTGGAAGGTGAGCAGGTCACCGAGGACGGCGGTGGCGTCGAGCAGGCCGATCGCCGGGTCGTCCGGGGTGCGTACGGTGAGTCCCGCCAGGGCCGGGTACGCGGGTGAGGCGAGCCGGTCGAGGAGGGCGGCCAGGAAGGAGCCGTACTCGCCGATGCGGTAGTCGAGGGCGGTGCGGCCGGGCGGGTTGTGGAGCGGGGCGGGCGCGAGGCGCTCGTCGTGGCCGCCGCCGCATGCCCCGCCGCAGGTGCAGGTGTCGGTCGCGGTCATCGGGCACCTCCCAGGGATATCGCCAGCCGGCCGTTCTCCGGCCGGTCGGGGTCGTTGTCGCAGGTGGCGATCTCCAGCGGGCCGAGCCGCAGCACGCCGTCCTCCCTCTCTCCTCGGTCCTGCTCGAACAGCCGGCGCAGCCGGGTGACCTGGACGCTCTCCACTCCCGGTACGGCCGCGGCGACGGCGACCAGACGGCTGAGCCGTACGGGCCCGCCGAAGGTCAGTGCGTCCGGGTGGAAGAAGCCGAGCCGGCCGTCCGCAAGGCGGCCGCTCCCGAGCACGCGGTACAACTCGGCCAGGATCTGCCCGTGTTGATGGCCGGGCGCGGCGCACACGCGCAGTTCGATGTCGAGCGGCACCAGGCGCGCGGGGCCGACCACGAGGTCGTGGCCGATGCGCCGGTACGCCTCGAGGGACTGCTCGACCTGGGAGAGCAGTTCGGCCGACGGCTCGGCGCTGCCGTACGAGTCGATCGCGATGTGCGCCTCCTGGACGCTGCCGGTCCAGCGGATCTCGGCGGCTGCGCGCTGCACGCCGGGCAGTTCGGCGGCGAGGGCCGCGTAGTCCTCGGCGGTGACCGCGCGCAGTCGGGTGCGGCGCAGGTCGAGCGGGGCCAACTGGCGTGCCTGCTCGACGGGTTCGGGCTCGGTGCCGCCGGTGGCGGGCAGCGGGTTGCGCACGGCCGCGGCCGGCGGCTGCTCGCAGTCGCTCTGGACGACCAGGTGGTTGATCGCCTCCGCGCCGACGTTGCCCGCGATGCCGCCGCCGAGGCGGTAGTGCAGGGCGAGCCGGGAGCCCGGCGTCGGCTTCGCGCCGTGCCGGCCGTCGCCGAAGCGCAGGGCGAGGCGGCCGTCGTCCTCCAGCTCGCCGACGAAGTGCCGGTCGCGGGGGGTGCTGTGCAGCAGGTCGCGGCGGGGTTCCCAGACGACTTGCTCATCCTGCCGGAGTCGTACGGCGGGCAGCGCCCGGCGCGGGTCCTGGACGAGCGCGGCGGTCGCGGAGCCGCGCAGCACCGGCTCGTCGGGGTGCAGCCCCGCCGCGTACGCCGGGCCCCAACTGTGCGCGATCTCCCAGGCGATGTGGCCGTCGAGGACCGTGCCGGCGCGGGCGCGGGCCGCGAGGACCTGCACGCGGCTCAGCTTGTTGTCGAGCAACTCGTCGTTCCTGTGCAGGAGTTCACGCAGGGCACGGACGGGATGCGTGCGCAGTTCGAAGCGCTCGACGACCTTCAGGCCGTAGATCACGGTGAGTTCGTCGATCTCCTCGCCGGCGAGCCCGTCGCGGTCGCGGGCGCTGCGCCACAGCTCGACGAGCCGCTGCCGGACCCGTCCCGGGATGGCGGCGATCCGCTCGGCCTGCCCGGCGGCCACGGCCCGGGCGTCGGGGAAGGCCACCGCCTGCACGACCGGCGTCCGGCCGAGCAGCGGGCGGAAGCGGGGTGTGATGCCGGGGTGGACCGACTGGGCGAGCAGGGTGCGCAGGGCTGCCGCCTGGGCGTACGCCGTGCCGGGGACGACGCGTTCGTGCCGCTGCCCGGCGCGCTCCAGACCGAGTCCGGCGCGTACGGTCGCGGACTCGCCGACCACCTCGAAGAGTTCCCGGACGTCGTCGGGTACGAGGGCTTCCCCGCTCTCCGCCTTGTCCGTGAGGGAGTTGACGAGACGAGCAGGCGCGTTGCCCTCCTCGCGGTCGTGGCAGCCGAAGGCGGGCGGGTCGCAGGGCGCGACGACGGCCGGCTCGGGCGGCACGGTGGCCGTCTCGGGAAGCCCGGTGAGGGTGCGGCCGTGGTCGACGAGGACGACGTTGCCGCGGGCCAGGGTCACGTCCTCGACGGGCAGGCAGTCGCGGCCGCCGCGCGTGGTGAGGCAGAACGGGGTGCGCAGGGCGTCCTCGGCGGCCCAGGTGACCTCCAGGACCGGCTGGTCCTCGATGCGGTCGACGGCCGGGGTGACGGAGGTGAGGCGCACGGCCTGGCGGTGGCTCGGGTCCTGGTCGCCCGGGGTTCCGGTGCGCGGCCCCTTCACCTCCTCCAGGACCAGCAAGTCGCCGGGCCTGAGGGCCAGTTGGCGGTCCCGGCAGGTCTCCGGGTCGTCCCACTCGTCGCGCAGGGTGGCGGAGGTGGCGCCCTGCGGCAGGGTGCAGACCTCGCCGCCCCAGGTCCACAGCCGGATCGCGTTGTGCGCGACCTTCAGCTCCAACGGGTCGGCGGCGACGACCGGTTCGAAGACCTCGACCGAGCCGCGCTCGTCCAGGTCGCCGAGGTCGATCTCGTCGATGACCGTGCCGGGTTCGGGGCGGTCGTGCGGGTCGAGGGTGCGGACGTCGACGGAGGCGAAGCGGAAGGTGCCCGGGGCGAGCGTCGTGTCACCGGCGGTCTGCACGGTGACGTAGGCCCGCGCGGTGCAGCCGTCGTGCATCGCGTAGTCGATGAGCCGGACGTGGCGGCGTACGGAGACCCGGCGGCGTGCGGTGTCCAGGTAGGCCTCGGTGGCGACCGCGTCCTGCTGGTAGCTGATCTGGTCGCCGGTGTACGCGAGCAGTTCGACGAGCGTGACGCCCAGGTCGGCGGGGTTGCGCTCGACCCAGTCGGGGGTGGTCAGCGCGAGCCGGTCCAGGAGCAGCTTGCGGATGGTGTCGTAGTCGCGGGCCGTGTAGTCGACGACGGGTGCGGCGGGGAAGTCCGCTGTCGGCTGCTCTTCTTCCTTGCAGTCGAAGGGAGTCGGGCAGTCGGGCCGGAAGGAGAAGGAGGCCGTGTGGTAGCGCTGGTCGAAGCCGCGGAAGGGTTGGGTGCCGGGGCGGCCGTACGGGTCGGTCTCGACGAGGGAGAAGCGGTACCGGGAGGTGTCGCCGGCCTTGTCGAGGGTGACGTAGAGCCGGTCGTCGAGCTCCGGGTCCTCCTCGCGCTCGATGCTGACGTCGACGGCCGTGATGCCGGTGATCCGGCGGCCGCCGTCGATGCGGACGTTCTCCGGGCCGAGGCCGTGCGGGGCCTTGCCGAGGAAGGTGACGGTGAGCAGCAGCCCGTCGTCGCTCACCTCGACGGCGTCGACTCCGTTGAGCTGCGCGGCCCTTACCTTGGCGCGGCGGGACGTGGCGGTGGTCATGCGGTGGCCCTCCCCTCGAAGACGTCGTCGGTCCGGGTGCCGGTGGCCCGCAGGACGTACGACAGATAGACCCGTACGGCGTTGTCGTCGCTCACCACGTCCAGGGCCACGACGTCGATGAGGTCGCCGAGCCAGCGCTGCAGCGAGGCCTGCACGGAGAGCTCGAGGGTGCTGACGAGCTCGGGGCTGTTCGGGGCGAAGACCAGGTCGAGGAGCCCGCAGCCGAAGTCGGGACGCATGACGCGCTCGCCGGGGCTGGTGAACAGCAGCTGCTCGATGAGGTCGTGGACGTGCGCCGCGTGGTCGGCGTGCGCGGTGCGGCCGCGGCGGTCGGCCCGGAAGGGGAACGCGATCTCGGTGCGCGGGTGTTGCCGTGTGACGCGGCTCATCGGACGGTGACCTTTCGCTGTGCGGCCTGGATCACGGGCGGTCCCTGCGGCACGAAGGCCGCCGTGAAGCACTGGGCCGCGGAGGTGTCGAGCAGCACGGGGGCGCCGTCGACCGTGATGCCGCTGCCGTCGGCGGTCCAGCGGACCGAGACGCACGGTGAGGGCACACCGGCGACGGTGTGGGGGCAGCCGATGACGACGTACGCGTGCGCGGCCGTGGCGACGGCGGCACCCCCGATGCGTACTCCGCCGGAGGGTGTGGTGGCGGCGGTGGCGCGGCCGCCGTGCGGGCAGCCGATCACGGCGCCGGCGTCGAGCAGACTCCCGGACAACTTCTCTTCTCCCCCGTGTTGCTATCGCTTCGAGGCCACGGTCAACTGGCCCTGGTTGATGGTGACTTGATCGCCGCGCAGCAGAATTTCGGCACCCGCTCCGTTGGCGATGACCACGGTTTCCTTGGTGATGCGGATGTAGGCGCCGCCCTGGGCCTGGAGCAGAATCCCCTGCTCTGCACCGGCGTTGTCGTTCATCACGATCTTGTGCGCTCCCGGTGTCTGCACGACGACGGGCTTGCTCGGCGAGTTCGCCTGCAGCTCACGGCGCGCGTCGGGCGGCAGCTCCTCGGCGGCGCCGTACCAACACCCGGTCCACACAGGGAAACTGGGGTCCCCCTGCTCGAACTCCACCCACACACCGGTCCCCGGCGGCGGCACCACGAACTGGCCGGCCTCGGGCCCGGTGAACGGCAGGCAGGGCAGCGCCCAGGTGGACGCCTCGTCGCCGAGGACGTCGGGCACGTCGACGGTGATACGTCCGATCCGCAACGGGTCGTTGTTGTCGACCACCCGGCCGCGGAACTTGCCGAGGTAGCGATTGTTGGGTGCCGCCATGCTGAACTGCTCCTGATCGGTGGGGACTTACGCCACTTACGGCCGGACGTAGTCGCTGCGGGCTTCCAGGCCCTCCCTGGAGAGGGTGAAGTTCTGCTGGAAGGAGCCCGGGCGCAGGTTGTGGGTGACGGACTTGACGTAGTAGTCGCCGTCGTACGCCCGTCCCGAGCCGCGTACGCCGACCAGTTGGCGCGGCTGCAGGATGTAGCCGTGCCGGTTGACGTCGAGCGAGCCGGACCCGGAGACGACGTCGGCGGACACGGCGGCGCGGGCGAGGAGTTCGGCCTCGGCCTGTTCGCGCTGCTGCTTGGCGGTGCCGGAGAGGGTCTTGCGCTTGAGGGCCGGGGTGGGGCGGCGGCCGAGGGGCGGGCGCAGCGGGCTGATCGGCGGCTGCGGCAGCAGGGTCGACTGCCGGGTCCCGGGGTCCTGCCAGCGGGCCTGCGGCTCTTCCCGGGCCGTCCCGTCGTAGGCGAAGGTCAACTGATCGACGGTCGTGTTGGCATCCATGTTGACGTTCAGGGCGTGCTGGCGGATGCCGAGGCGGACTTCCGGCCCCCAACGGGCGGAGGACTGGCCGGGGTTGGGCCCGGGCTCGAGGTAGAAGGTGTAGCCGTTGGCCCGGGCGAGCTCGGTGACGTACTGGAGATCGGTACCCGTCTGATAGTGGACCCGCAGGTCCTGGTGCGGCGGCTGGGCGATCTTCTCCGCGTACACGTCGGGCCGGATGCCGTAGTCGGAGTACCGGCGCAGGATGGAGAGCACGCGCTCGGAGGGCGGCAGGTTGGGGTAACGGGCGGTGCGCTCCTCGAGATCGAGGAGGAGGGTCAGGTCCTCGCCGGTGACGGTGAGGGTGGAGTGCCCGGGCTGGTTGCTGGCGCCGACCTCCTGCCGGACGATGAGCCCGTCGAAGAGCACGTCGGGAGTCCCGCGCACGCTGACGGTGACGATGATCCGGGTCTTCGGATCGAAGAACCCTTCGGGCAGGAGCCGTCGGTTGATGATCCCGTTCTTGGTGAGATCGAAGGCCAGCTGAAAACCACTGCGCTCACCGGCCGTTGCGGTGATCTGCGCGGACAGCAGCGCCTCGGTCACCTCGGCCGGGACGGGCCGGGCGAGCTTCGGCCCCATGAGGAGCGTGATGTGAACGGGGCCCTGCCCCACGGGCTGCTCAGACACGCCGGTGTCCCCCCGACTCGGGGATGTCGACGACTCGTCCGGCCTCGTCCGTCAACTCACGTGGATCGAGTACGGGGTTGGCGTCGGCGATCCGCCACCACTGACCGGGGTCGCCGAAGAACCGCTGGGCAAGCAGGTCGGGCCGTTCACCGGCACCGACGACGTGTTCCTGCGTCTCCTGCGCGTCGAGCGGGGGGAGCAACCGGCGCTTGGCGTACCGGACTTCGGCGCCGTCGGGCTGTCGATGGACCCCGATCTCGACGTCGTGGTAGCGACTCGTGCGCGGGTAGGGGTGAGCGCCGGGTATCGCGCCCAGGGCGCTCTCGTAGGACTCGATGTCGGCCATGTCCTGCTCCTCAGCCCCTTCCGCTCAGTACGTCCGCTCCCGGCAGCCCGAGGGAGCCGAGACTGCCGCCGCGCGCGGCCGCGGCGAGGCGTTCCTTCTGCGCGAGGTGGGCCATGTAGAGGTCGGCACCGCGGTGCCCCGCGGGCAGATCGCTGACGGTGAGGATCTTCATGCCGATGCTCAGTGAGGCCCGTATCGGATTCAGATTCACGTCAAAGGCGGATTCATTGACGGAAAGCTCGGTCAGCCGCACGGGCATGACCCGCTTGCTCCCCCAGGTGAACAGCGTCAACGGCATCTCGATCGGGCTGATCTCGATGGTCCCGTTCTGCGCCAGCCGGCCGGCGGCGCGCAGTTGGGCGGTGGTCGGCTGCACGAGCATCTCGAGGGTGGCGAGCTGGGGGTGAATTCCGTCGGGCGCGGCGATCTCGAGCTGGTCGGTGGCGTCGATCTCGGCGGTGAACTTCCAGGTCTCCTCGGCGGGGCCCTTCAGTCGGAGCGCCTCGTTCCTGTCCCCACTGCCGGTGCCACCGCTTCCACTGTCACTGCTGTCCCCGGCGGACTGGGGCGCGATGCTGCGCTCCAGGGTGTCCGGGTTGAACTGGAGGACGATGACTCGTTGGGGGGTGCCGCGGTCGGGGTCGACTACGACTATGCCCGAGCGGATGGGTTTGGGAATGTCTGCGTAGCGGGTCATGAGCCCTCTTCATGCTCTCTGATCTGCGTGAGCGCGATCGACCACCATGTGTCGGGCTCGCGGAAGGCATGCGGGTCGCGGTCGATGAGAATTTCCGCGAGCTCGTCGGCGTCCTGCACGCCTTCGGCTGCCGATGCGGGCGCCGGCGAAACATCACGCCGGGCAATGTGGTAGAGGAATTCCACAAAATCAGCCAGAGTGCTGTTCACCACCTCTCCACGAGGTTCGTCGTGGAAGGCGATCAGACCGACAAAACCGTCCCGAACATTGAGGAAATAACGCATCTTCGGATCATCCCGCGGCCCGCCGAGAATCACCGCCCGATTTGCTCCGTCATCCGAGAAGTTCCGAACGGCGAACAGCGGTGGACTCCCCTCCACTTCCGTGGTGAAGAGTGCGCCACAGCTCCGCGGAAGCCCGACGTGGGAGACGATGAGCGCGTCCTCTTCATCGAGACCCACCCTCAAGGCCTCTCTGTAGTCCATCGTCTCAATATTTGCTTCGCCGAAGATTTCGACGAGCTCACTATGGGAAGCCATTTATTCCCTCTGTCGCTCAGTACATTTGAATGTCGAAAGTATACAGGGCTCCATAGTCCAGTCTATTCACCGAGTCCTTGATTTGTTTGCCCATCTTCTGGTTCATTCCCTTGTCGATCAGCCGCAGGTTGTCATATATGTCACGGCCGCCGGACTGCAATTCGATCGTGTGGTCTGCCTGCATATTGTTAAGCCGCTCCTTGACGTCGTTCTGGAACGGCCGCCCCTTGGGTTTTGCTAGTTGATCGGCGCGAATGATGACCAGCTGCTTGAACTTCATGCTGAGGTCTTTGAGACGCGTAGCCAGATCCGGGTCCCGCGACGGCCTCGACTTCTTCGGCGCCTTGGTCCTCTTCGCGATCTCACCGAACTGAGCGATCAGCATCTCGCGGTCGATCTCGTCAAGGAACATTTCGTCCGCGCTGCTCTTGAACTTGGAGACCTGTCCTCGTTCGCCAGCCTTCTTGAGCGCCAGCGCCTTTCGCGCGAATTCCACCCGGTCCCGCATCTTTTCGGGGGTCCAGGTGACCCGTGCGACCCCCTGCGGAAGACTGGGGTCGCCTACGACGGGAGGCTTGGCCCGCTGTATCGCGTCGCTCATGTGCACGCGATGGAACGCGTCCTCCTCCTGGCTGACCACATCGTCCGGAACCTCTCCGGTATCCGGCTCCCACCTGCCCTTGTTGGCCTCCTGGGCACGCAGTTTCTCTCGCGTGTCACCCTCCGCCACCCTGATCGTGCCGAGAACCTTGTCTCTCGTGTTCCGCTGATCCTCCTTGTCGAGATCCTTGAGAATCCGGCGGATCTTCATCATGAACTGGTCGGCGTTCTCCGGCCCCTTGAACAGGAGCCAGTCGTCAATCGTCGATATGTTCAACGCCTGCTCAAGACGTGCCCGTCGTTCGGGATCCTTGTTCAGGAATTCATCCAGCCTGGCCGAGAGCTGGGCCTTGGCTCGACTTCCCTCACCGGCCGTTCCGGTGGGGTTCAACGTGGCATTGATCTTGAAGGGGCTGCTCCGCGTGTCGCTGAGCTCTGTGAGCCGATACCAGGCTCGGAGCCCGAGGAGTACCGCCTTGGAAGCAAGCCGGCCCATGCCCTTGCCGAGCATGTTCTGGAGGCGCGGGCGGATTCGCTCGATAATCTTCTGGAGCCGTGCCTCCTTCGACTCCTTGGACTTCTCGTCCTTCTTCCGCTGGCCCTGTTTCCGCCTCTTCTGCTCCTGCTGCCGCCTCTTGTGGTCGCGCAGCTGGTCCTTCTTCTTCTTGAAGTAGTTCCGCAGCTTCGACGCGCCGTTCTTGAGCGCCTTGCCGACCTTCGACTTCTTCAGCTTCCGGCCGAGTGTCTTCGCCGCGTTGCCGACCTTCTTCAGGGCGGACTTGACCGCACCCTTGGCCTTCGAGAGGGCCTTGCCCACCGGGGACTTGGGCTTCTTGGGCTTGGTCGGCTTGGGGCCCTCGATCTCCTTCTGCTTCTTCTTCGGCGCGGACTCGGGCGTCTTGTCTTTGGCAGGGCTCTGTTCCTTGTCCGGGGTCCTGTCCTTGGCGGGCGCCTGCTCCTTCTCGGGCGTCCTGTCCTTAACCGGTTCCTCAGCCCTCTCCTTCGGCTTCGTCTCCGCCCCGTCCGGCTTCTTCGCCGGCCCCTTCGGCGTCGCGTGGTCCTTCGGCTTCACCGGGGACTTCGGTTCCGGTGTCGGCCTGCCCCTCGGCTTTCCGGCGACCCCCGGCTCGCCCAGCGCCTGCCGGGCCCTGCGCATCGCCCCCCGCGCCGAGTTGACCGCCGACCCCGCCGCCTTCTTCGCCCCGCCCCCGACCTTCTTCAGGCCCTCCATGATCTTCTGGGCCATGCCCTTGAGGCGCTTGCCGACGCCCTTTGTCGCCGAGGACAGCTTCTGGAGGAGGAAGTTGGTGATGAAGTCCAGCAGCGCCACCACGCCCGCGGCCACCGCCTCCGCGAACAGGCATGCCGCCGGGCCCGCCTTGACCGCCTTCAGGTAGGCCCAGAATTTTCCGAACGCCGACAGGATCGAGCTGACGGTCGACCAGGCCGCCATCAGGCCCTGGACGATCGTCAGGATCGCCCCCGCCGCCGGGACGATCATCGAGACGACCTTCTCGATGACCAGTGACGCGATCATCATCGGGAGCGAGGCGACTATCGCGTCCCACGCCATCTTGCCGATCTGCTTGATCGAGACGCAGCCCTTGACCAGGACGTCGATGACCGTCTTGCCGAGGCCGAGGATGCCCTCGACCTTGGTGTCGAACCACTGCTTGACCGCCACCTTGATGGCACCCCAGAGGTGGTCCGTGATGCCGGTCTTCGCCGAGCTGCCGGCCTTCGAGATCCAGCCGCCCGGGTCCGGTGCGATGTCGGCCACCAGCGCCGCGAACTTCCCCAGCGCCTCGATCGCCGCCTGCGCGAACTTGATCGCCCCGACGATGATGGCCTGGTAGGCCTTGATGACCGCCTTGACGCCTGCTTCGAGGACGTCCAGGAGTTTGTTCAGGCCCGCGGCCAGTGCGTCCAGCAGCGAGTTGACCGCCTTTTTCAGGCCGTCCGCCAGCTGGTTCACCGTCGCGATCGCCGCGTCCCTCAGGCCCTCGATCGCCTTGCGGAAGCGGTCGCGGAGTTCGGGGAAGGCCGCCAGGAGCGTGTCGCCGATCGCGATCAGGACGTCGGCGAGCGCGTTGATCGCCTTGACAGCCAGATCGCGTACGAAGTCGATGGCCTGGTTGGCCCACTCCTTGAACTTGTCGATGATGCCGTTGACCGCCTTGCGGGCGGCGTCGAAGACCGCGGTGACCGCCGCGAGCAGGCCCTTGAAGAAGTCGGCGACCTTGTCGGCGATCCAGCCGAGCAGGCCGCCGGAGGGCTTCTGCTCCTCCTTCTTCTTCTGGGCCTCCTTCTCGGCGTTCTCGCGCTCGGTGTCGATCGAGGCGTTGTCCTTGTCCTTGCGCTCGCCGACTTCCTTGTCCTTGTCGTCGCGCGCCTTGACGATCTCCTTGTTCTTCTTGCCGTGTTCGTCGTCGGACTGTTTGTCCGCGTCCTCGATCTTCTTGTCCTGCTCGTTGCGCCAGTCCTCGCGCTGCTTCTGCGTCTCCTGGGCGACCCGGCCGCGTTCCGAAGTCTGCTGTGCCGTGTTCCGCTCGACCTCGCGGTCGATCTCGGCCTGCTTGTCCTGCTTGGCCTGCTGCTCGCCCTGCTGGTGTTCCTTGTCCTTCGCGTCGAGGTCGCCCTGCGCCTTGCCCGCGCCGGCGGTGATCTCGCCGCCCTTCTCCTGCTTGGCGACCGCGCCGACGCCGGCCTTCGGGGCAGGCGTGGCCTCGAGGGCCCCCGCCTTGCCGCCGCCCGCGCCGCCGGAGGCCTTGCCGTGCAGCTGTTCCCGGGGGGCGTTGGGGAAGATCTGGTCCTCGCCGAGCGGCTTCGCAGCGTCCGCGCGGCCCGTCGTCTGCAGGTCGGACTGCTTGTCCTTGAGCGCCTTCGCCTGGTCGTCGGTACGGGTGGGGTCGCTGGCGCCCTCGAGGCGGATCTTGGGCGCCGGGCCGACCGTCTTGTTCTCCAGCTCGGGGTCGGTGGTCGGGACGGCGTCGGCCGCGGCCTCGACGTTCTTCGCCTCGGCCTCGCTGAGCCCCTTGTCGGGCACGGCAGGGGCGGGTGGCGGCGCCACGTCCGCCGTGGGCTCCTTGCCCTCGGCCTTGTCGCCGCCCTTGGCCTTCTGCTTGTCGCCCTGGTCCTCGGGGCCGATCCGCTCCACCTTGCCGGTGACCGGAGCGGCGGCGGGCGCGGCCTCGGGCGGTGCCGAACGAGTCTGGGGCGCCCCCGAAGGACGTTCCCGCGTGGGCGGCGCCGCGTCCAGCCGCTGCTGCTCCTGGCCGATCTTCTTGTCGGCGGCCTTGTCGACCCCGGGCATGGCGGCGGCCGCCTGGTCCGGCGCGAGCTTGCTCACGGTGGCCACGGCCGCCTTGGGGTCCTGCCCCGAGACGTCCGGCGGCTCCTCCTGCTTCTGCTCGGGCGCGGCCTCTCCACCGCCGCCCCCGCAACTGCCCTGCCCGCCCTCGTCCTTCTCGGGCGCGGGCGCCGGCGGCGCACAGCCGCCGCCGTCCTTCTCCAGCGAGGCCTCGGGCCGGGGCGCGTCGCTCTCCGCCGTCTGCCCCGGCGTGTCGGTCTGCTCGGCGGCCGGGCTCACCGCCGCCTGCGCGGCGGACGGCGCGGCACCGGGACCGGCGGCGGTCGTCGGCCCGGTGGTCTTCTCGGCGGCGCCCACGGGTCCGCGCGGTGCGGCGCCGGGCCCGCTCTCCTTGGGCACGCGGCTCTTGGCGGGCTGCGCCTCGCGTTCGGACCTGGGCGGTTCGGCACCGCGCCGGGCGGCGGGCGAGGGGTCGCGGTCCTCGACCGGCGTCCTGGGCGTCTGCGCACCGGCGGGCCTGGACACGGCGGCCGCCACCGGAGTCACGACGGAGGGCGCCGCGGCCGCGGCCGGCCGGGACTCCGCAGTCGTACGCTCCCGCTGTTGCCTCTTCTCCTCCTCCGCGTCCTCGGCGTCCGGCTTCTCGTCGTCCCCGTCCGCACCCGCCGTACCGGAGTCGTCGGCGTCCTTGGTCTGTTCCTTCTCCTGCTGCTGTTCGGGGTCGGGCTTCTCGGCCTCGGGTTCGGGCCGGTCCCTGTCCTGGGTCGCGAGGTCCGGGCCGACCTCCTGGTCGAGCGGCTTCTCCGTCTCCTGGAGGTCCTTGGTGCCGCGGTCCTGGGCCTGCGCGGCGGGCCCGTTCTCGGGCTGCGGCGCCTCGCCCTCGACGGGCCCCTCGTCCTGACCGGGGGCCTTCTGCTCCGGCCCGGCGTCGTCCTCGTCCTGTTCCCGGTCCCGCTTCTCCCGCTCCTGCTCGGTCTTCTCGGCCTTGGTCGGCGGCGGAGTCGGGAACGAGGGCAACGACGGCTCGGCGGCGCCCGGTTGGAGCTTGTCCGCGGTCGGTACGGCGGACAGGTCCAGGTCGGCCTCGGGCAGGTGGTCCTCGGGCCTGATCTCGGGCTCGCGCTCGCCGCCCGGCGCCCGGTCGCCGTCGTCCTCGCCGCCGGCGACCTCCTGGTCGGCGCCCGCCTCGAGGCCCAGCGGCCGTTCCTCCTCGCGGAGTTCGGGCTCGGCGCCGCCGTCCTCGTCCTTGTCGTTGAGCCCGTGCTCGGACAGCGCGGAGTCGGGCTGCTCGGCGCGTTCGTCGACCTTTTCGGGGCGTACGGGACCGGGCTGGGCCTTCTGCTTCGGGTCCGGCTCCTCGGTCCTGGAGCCGGCGGCGGGCTGCGTCTGGTCGTCCTGCCGCTTGCGCTTGTCGGCGCCGGGCGCGCCGGCCTGCTTCGGGTCGGCCTCCTCGCGCTCGCGCTGCTCCTTGCGCTCCTCCTTGGCCTGTTCGGTGCCCTGCTGCTGCCCCTGGGCGCGCTCGTCGGCGGCCTGGTCGGTGCGGTCGCGGTCGGCGGCGGCCTGCTCCTCCCCTTGCTGCTCCTCCTCCTTGTCGCGCTGCCGGGAGGCGTTGCGCTCGTCCTCCTGCTCGGTGCGCTGCGCGGCCTCCTGCTGCTCGGTGGCCGCGTCCGAGCGGGCCCGGCTGCGGTCGCTGCCGCTCTTCTCGTCTCGGGACCTGGCGTCCTTCTGCTCCTCGCGGGCGTCGGCGGCACGCCTGTCGGCCGAACCGCGGTCCGACTCCTGCTTCTTCTTCCACTGCACACGCTCGACGCCGAGCTCTTCGAAGAGGTCGACCTCGGGCAACGGGGCTTCGGCGGGCTGGAGTTCGACCGGACCCGGGCGGGCCTGGTCGGCGATCTCCAGGAGCCGGTCGTACTCGGGCGTCAGCAGCCGGTTCTCCAGCCGCTCGACGACCGCGTCCTCCAACTCCTCCGACATTCGGCCGAGTTGGAGCCGCACCCGGCCGGAGGCGTCGGTCGGGTCGCCGCGCAGAGAGCGCAGCACATTGCCCGCGAGGCGGTCCACGAGGGTCGCCGGGTCGACGGCCTCGGCGCGCATCCGGTCGGCGTCGACGGTGGCGTACCGCAGCCAGCCGGGGGTGGCCTGCCCCTCCTCGACCTGCGGGGCCTCCGCGGCGGCGTCGGGCTGTGCGAGGGCCTGCGCGGCAGTCTCCGCCTCGCGCTCGACGGCCTGGTTCGGCAGGCTCACGGTGCCCAGCTCGCGGCCGGCCCGCAGCGCGCCGAGGCCGTGCGGGTTCTGCACGGTGTGCTGCAGCTCGTGGGTGAGCAGGCGCCGGCCCTCGTCGGTGCCGGGCCGGAAGGCGCCCTCGCGGAAGAAGACGTCCTGTCCGACGGCGACCGCGTCCGCGCCGAGCAGCTCGGTCAGCTGCCCGGCGTCCCGGCCGGTGTGCAGCCGTACGCGACCGAGGTCATGGCCGAGCTGTTCCTCCAACTCCCGTCGCAGACCGGGGTCGAGGGGCTGTCCGGCGCCGCTGACGATGTTCTTCGGGTCGGGAGTACGGGACTTGGCGGCCCGTTCCTTGCGCTTGCGACGGCGCTGCTCGGCCGCCTGCTCGGAACTCGACTCCTGGGTCTGGGAACTCACCGGTTCACCTCCCCGTGCCCGCTGAGCCCCTCGTGCACGGCACGCGCCAGCTCCTGCCCGAGGCGGCGCGCGGACAGCCCGGCGGGCAGGGGCGGCAGCCCGGACAGGGCGTCGACGGCCAGGGGGCCGCTCGCGGCCAGGGGCACGCCGTGCAGCCGTACGAGCCGGGTCAGTTCGCTCTCGAAGGCGGCCGAGACCCGCTCCGGGTCGGCGCGGAAGCCGTCCAGTACCAGCTCTCCGATCTCGACGCGGATCGCCGAGGGTTCCCGGTCCCGGGAGAGGTTCACACCCATCCGCGGACCTCCGTCGGCGTCAGCGAGCGCTCCAGCTTCAGGTACTCGGTGCGGGCGGCGGCGAGCATGTGCCGCATCTGCAGCCGGTCGCCCTCCTCGGCGGCGAGGAAAGCCCCGGACAGGGCGATGTTGCGGATCGAGCCGCCGGCGACGGTGAGCCGGGCGAGCAGCGCGGGGTCGATGTCCTTCACCGGGGCCTGCGGCGGCAGCACCCTGCGCCAGATCTCGGCGCGCTCGTGCTCGGCCGGGAAGGGGAAGTCGACGACGAAGCGGATGCGCCGCAGGAACGCCGTGTCGAGGGCGTTCTTCATGTTGGTGGTGAGGATGGCGAGGCCCCGGTAGGCCTCCATCCGCATGAGCAGGTAGCTGACCTCGAGGTTGGCGTACCGGTCGTGGCTGTCCTTGACCTCGCTGCGCTTGCCGAAGAGCGCGTCGGCCTCGTCGAACAGCAGCAGGGCGCCGCCGCGTTCGGCGGCGTCGAAGACCCGGCGGAGGTTTTTCTCGGTCTCGCCGATGTACTTGCTGACGACCTGCGAGAGGTCGATGACGAACAGGTCGAGGCCCAGTTCCTTCGCCATGACCTCGGCGGCCAGCGTCTTTCCGGTGCCGGAGCCGCCCGCGAACATGGCGGTGACGCCCAGGCCCCGGCGCAGGGTGGCCCCGAATCCCCACTCCTGGTGGACGGTTGCCCGCTGCCGGACATGCGCGACGATCTCCCGCAGCACGCTCGTCTGCCGCTCGTGCAGCACGAGGTCGCCCCAGCCGGCCTGCGGTTCGATCCGCCGCCCCAGCTCGTCCATGCCGATCCGCGCCTCGTCGAGGCCCGCCCGCCAGGCGAGTTCAACGGCGTCCAGCTCGTCCTCCTGCGGGAGCCGGCGCCGTACGGTGGCGGCCGCCGAACGCACCACATGCGGCGGCAGCTCGAACTGGGCGACCAGCGACCGCAGTTCACCGTCGTCGAGATCTGCGACGTCCCCGAACGCCTCGCCCCAGAGCTCGAACTGCTCCTCGTCGTCCAGCCGCGGCACGGCCACTCGCGCGCCGTACGACCGCTCCGTACGCAGCGGGTCCTCGCTCGACACCACCACCGGTACGGCGGCCCCGGCCAGGAACGCCTCGGTCGCCGCCCGCTGGTCGCGGTCCAGCTCGGCCACCTCGACGAGCAGCGCGGCGGGCAGCAGGATCGCCTCGCGCTGCCACAGCCGGGCGAGCCGGTCGCGGTCGGCGGGCTCGGACGGTACGTCCTCGGCGCTCATGGAGTAGAGCCCGAGCCCTGCGCGGGCGGCCGCCGCGGCGGCGATGTCGGCCCGGCTGCGCAGGTCCCCGCCGGTCAGCTCGACGAGCGGTGCGTCGCCGGGCGCCCCCGACGTCCAGCCCTCGGCGAGCCGGCTCGCGGCCAGGTCGTACGACGGCGTCAGCACCTGGGGCACCGGGGTGCGGCGCAACTGGCCGTGCAGGCGGGCGTCCAGATAGGGCGAGCCCAGCAGGAAGTGCAGGATGCGCTCGTCGAGCCGCAGCCGGGAGGTCGTCAGCCGCGACTCGTCGTCCAGCTCGACGATCCGCCAGCGCCTGAGCGGCGCGACGGGCGTGAGCGCACTCCAGTGCGGGTCCGCCAGCGCGGCGAGGGCCAGCGAGAACGTCGGGTACGCCCGCTCGGGGTCACCGCAGGCGGCGGCACATCGAGCGGCTGCGGTGGGCTCCAACTCGTGGGCGGCGGCGAGGAGTACGAGGTCGCGCTCGAAGGGGGTGATGCTGAAGCAGGTGACGAGGGCGTCGAGCGGGGCTGTACCGGGGCCGGCGGCGGGCGCCAATGTGACACCTGAGGCGGAGGGCATGTCGGCGGAGGCGACGGCGTCCGCGGCACCGGAGGCCGCGGCATCCGAGCCGTGGGCGCCGCCCCGTGCCCCGGCCGCGCGCGCCGCGTGTGCGTCGACGCGGGCCAGGACGCGCCGGATCTCCGCGGTCAGCGTCGCGCCGCCCGCGCCGGTCGCCGGCTGCTCGTGCGCCCCCATGTCCTCACCTGCCCCCGTCGCCGCCATGCCGCCTCAGTTCTCCGTGTCCTTGCCGCCCACCTGGCGTGGTGCGCCCCTACGGGGTTCGGGTTGCGCCGACTTCCCCGTCCGGGCAGTGGATTTGCGGGCCCGGGCCGGGGCCTTGGCGACGGTCTTGGCCACGGCCTTGGCAGGTGACTTCGCGGCCTTCCCGGCACTCGACGGGCCAGCCTCCTCGGCGTCCGCCTTCACAACGTCGCCGGGTGCGCCGTCAGTTGACGGCACGTCAGTTTTCGGCTCGGGCCCCGGAGGGACCGGTGCGCCCGGTGCCCCGAACGGCAGCACCCGTACCTCGGGCCGCTCCACCGGCCTGCCCGGCACCGGGCCCTCGCGGCCGTCGATGAAGACGAGCGCCGCCTGGTAGACGACCGACAGCGTGTACGGGGTCTGGTAGAGCATCCCCCACAGCTTCGACGTCTCGTCGACGTCCATCACCGTCGGCGTGAACCGCACCCGCTGCGCCGCCTCGGCGAGATCGCTGCCCGCCAGGAAGGGCCGCTCACCGGCCTGTTCGATGACGTCCTTCGGCAGCACCGGGATCTCGTGCAGCGTGCGCACCACGGAGCCGATCAGCCGCTGCCCGACCAGTTCCCGCTCGTCGCCGTACGCACTGATCACGTAGTGCAGGTCGAGCGCCGCGGCGGGCCGCTTGACCAGCGTGCCGTCGGACGCGCGGGTCGGCAGGTCGTTGTTGCGCTGCGAGGTGTTGGGCGTGACCTGGTAGAGGAACACGGAGATGGTGGGCTGTTCGAGCTGCGGATCGGCGGGCGGCTTGCGCGGCTCGACCTTGACGGCCTCGCCGAACTCCGGCCCCACGTTGTTCTCGATCAGCAGGGCGAGAGCCTGGGTGACATGGGCGATGGCAAGTGCGTTGCTCATGACGTCAGTTCCTCGGTTCCTCTCGTGCCTGCTGCTTCTTCGTGCCTGCGGCTCACTCGCGCCCCCGTGCCAGGTAGTCCGACAGGCTGACGGTCGCCCCGGCCCGGCCCGGTGCCGCGCTCGTGCGCTGCGGTCCGGAGGCGGCCTGGCCCGCCGTCACCTCCAGCCGCCCGATCTGCACCTGCACCACCTGCTCGGCGGCCCTGGCCGGCCGCCGGGCCGCGGCCTGCCGTACGGCGTCGCGTGCGGCCGCCGTGTCCGCGGCGCTGGGGCGCAGCGCCGCGGACACGGCGGCGGGGGAAGCGGCGTCCGTGCCCGGGGGGATGGGCACAGACGCCGCGGCCGGTGACGGATCCCGCTCCGCGCGCCCCCGCCCCGCCGCCCGCCTGCCGGCGTCTGCCGGAGGCCGCGGCCCCGGAGCGACGGGCGCGACGGGCCGCAGCAGCGGTGCCTCGGCGCGGGCCGGTGAGGCCGGACGTGGAGCCGGGTCGAACGGACCCCGCTCCGTGCGTACGACGGTGCGCTCCCGTTCCGTGTGCGTCCGCGTCTGTGCGACCGCCGGGCGCGGCGCGTCCGGCGGCGGTACGGCCGCCGGCGTGGTGGCCGGCCACAGCAGCGCGTCCTCGTCCGGTGCCGGCGCGGCGGCCCGTACCGCCTCGACCCGCTCGAACGGGCCGGGCAGCCGGGGCCGTACCCGCACCCCGGCCGGTCGCGGGGCGGCGTGCCGCGCGATCAGCCGATCGAAGAAGTCGGGGCAGTCCGGCGCACCCTGGGTGTCAGACATCGGCACACAGCTCCAGGTAGTAGCGGCGCCGCGTCGGGCTGAGCGCCAGGATCTCCGGCTCGGTCCAGCCGTAGGCGGTGGCGAGCAGATGGACGTCGAGCAGCACGTCCCGTGCCCAGGCGTCCAGTTCGGTCCACAGGTAGGAGGCGATGTCGAGCTCGGCGCGGGTGGCCTCGCCGCACTCGGGGCAGGCGACGTTGAGCGCCAGGTCGGCGCCGGGGTCGGCGGCCTCGACGGCCTCGGCGATCCGGCGCTGCACCGGCGCGGGCAACTCCCCCGCCGGTACGTCCGTCCCGTCGTGCACCGCCGAGACCAGGCACCGGGCGAGCAGCGCGGCACGCGGGTCCGCCGAGCGGGCCGCGGCCTGCAGGTCGGCGACCCCGGGCAGCCTGAACTCGACGTCCCAGCCGCCCTGCCGGACCCGTACGACCGACTCTCCCGAAGAGCCCAGTGACCCCGCGAGCTCCCCGGCGTCCAGGTCGAACTCCATGTCCGCCCCGCACGCGGCGCACTCCAGCCGCACCTGCATCCGCTCGCCGAACAGCGCCCGGCGCAACGCGAACAGGTCCGCCTCGCGCTCGCCCACCGGAAGCTGCGGCAGCCTCCCGGTGTCGACCTCCGGACGCGCCGTGCGGTGCAGCAGCAGCGCCCGGCCCACCGGCGGCTCGCCGAGCCCCGCCTCCCAGGCGGCCAGCAGTTCGGCCGCCCCGGTGATCGCCATGCCCCTCCCCGTTTCCCTCAACTACCAGCTGTTCACGCCGGGTTGAGGAACGACGGCTCCTCGGGCTCGGGCACCTCGTAGTCCCGCTCCCAGCCCTCGCACTCGAGCTTCAGCGACTGGATGGCCACCGCGTTGGCGTTGGCGTCCAGCTCGCCGAGGACCTGGTACTCGCTCGGCCAGGTCCGGTAGAGCTTGTGCGAGACGGCCACCTGACCGGCCTCGTTGAGGACCTGGATGACGATGTCCTTGCGGAAGTCCGCGAGGGACACCTCCGAGCCGAGCCCCGCGCCGACCTGCCAGACCTTGTTGGCCCAGCGGTCGAACTCGGGGTCGTGGGTGACCCCGCGCTCGAGGGTGATGCCCTCGAACTCGGAGCGGCCCGGCGACTTGCGTGGGGAGGAGGGGTCGCCGCCGTGGCGGTGCTTGACGACCTCCGTGGTCCGCTTCAGCGGACTGATCTTGCTGATGCCGGCGACCGTCCGACCGTCCCACAGGACAAGGAACTTGAAGTTCTTGTAGGGGTCGAAGCGATGCGCGTTGACCGTGAACTCAGCCATCGGATTCCTTCAGCTCTCCATGATTCTGCGGGCGCTAGAGCGCGAACTGCCCCGACGTCTGCTGGATCTTGACGACCACGAACTCGGCCGGACGGACCGGCGCGATGCCCACCAGCACGTTGACGACGCCGTTCGCGACGTCCTCGTCGGTCGTGGTCTCGCTGTCGCACTTGACGAAGTACGCCTCGCGCGGGGTGCTGCCCTTGAAGGCGCCCTGGCGGAAGAGCGTGTGCAGGTACGAGGAGGCGGACAGCCGGATCTGCTGCCACAGGCTCTCGTCGTTGGGCTCGAACACCACCCACTGCAGGCCGCGTTGGAGGCTCTCCTCCACATGCAGCGCGAGCCGCCGCACGGGCACGTACTTCCACGCGCTGTCGAGGGCGTCGGAGCCCTCCAGCGTGCGCGCGCCCCACACCAGCGGGCCGGTGAGCGGGAAGGTGCGCAGGCAGTTGACGCCGAGCGGGTTGAGCAGCCCGGTCTCACGGTCCGTCAGATCGACGGTCAGCGAGTGCACTCCGACGAGCTGCGCCTCCGTACCGGCCGGCGCCTTCCAGACGCCGCGCTCGGAGTCGGTGCGCGCGATGACGCCGGCGACCGCGCCGGACGGCGGGAAGGCGCGCAGCCGCCCGGTGAGCGGGTCGGTGAGCTGGATGTGCGGGAAGTACAGACCGGCGTGGTTGCCGCGCACCGGGTCGAAGGCCGACAGGCCCGCACGCGCGGAGTCCACGCTCACCCAGGTGCTGGGCGCGTCGACGAGCAGGAAGATCCGCCGCTCCTCGCACAGCCGCTGAGCGGCGGATACGACGGTGAGGGCGTCCTCGGTCTTCTCGTACGAGGCCAGCTCCGGCAGCGACAGCAGGTTGACGTCGGCCACCCCGCGCAGCGCCTGGATGCCGGTCTTGTCGGCCTCGGAGCCGATGAGGTCACGCGGGCCGGGGGCCGCACCGTCCTCGCCGCCCTCCAGCGGGAACACCGGCGGATTGACCGAGGCCTCCAGGCCCAGGTCGTTGGCGCACTCGCCGAGGAAGCGGACGACGTCCTCGGGGTCGGTGGAGCCCGCGACGACCTGCACACGGCGGCCGAAGGCGGTGACCTCGACGCCCGCGAAGGCGTGCTTGCCGGGCGCGTCGGGCAGCGCCCGCAGCTTGCGCTCGAGCAGCAGCGCCAACTCGGCCACGGAGGACGGGGCTTCGCCGTCGCAGTCGGGGTCGTAGAGCTTGAACTCGCGCTCCACGTCGCCGATCTTCACCGTCAGGTCCACGGCCAGGTCGGGCAGTTCGTGCCCGAACGGCTTGGAGACGGTGCCCGACGGGTCGGGGCGGCCCTCGCCGACGACCTCGACACGGATGAGCCGCGACCCCGCGTTGATCACGGTCGGCGCGTAGTTGCCGCTGCCGGCGTCGGTGGACAGGCCGGTGAAGCTCTCGCGGGCGTCGCCCTTGGCGTCGTAGACCCGCAGGTTGAAGGTCTCGTCGGGGCAGGGCGTGTCGTAGTCGACGGCGACGCGCAGACCGTTGCCCCACACGCCGGGTTCCTTGGCGTGGACCTCGAGGACACGGCCGGAGCTGTGGCCCTCGGTGGACTCCAGGACGACACAGGCGGCCTTGCCGCTGCCCGCCTTGGCGACCCGGACGATCACGGCGACGGAGCCGCCGTTGCCGAAGAACTGGTGGACCGCGTAGGCGAGCGGGCTCTGCGCGCTCAGACCGCCGAAGCGCCGCTCGAAGTCGGCGAACCCGGTGACCCGCACCGGCTCGTTCAGCGGACCGCGCCGGGTGTGCCCCACGAAGGCGGTCACCGAGGTCGTCACGGCGGAGATGGTGCGGGTGCTGCTGGGAAGCTCTTCGACGTAGACGCCCGGATATGTCGGCCTCGCGGCGCTCACGGCATTCGTCGGCATTCCCCCTCCTATCCCTACTCAGGCACCGGTTGGCAGGCACCAAGAGGCGGCAGAGGGAGAGGTCTCGCTCACGGCACGCGGCAGTCCACCGGCACGCCCTGTTCGCGCCGGCCCGCGCACCCCGTATCAGTTCCCCCGTCAGTGCCCCGGACGGACGTCCGCCCGGGTCAAGCACACACGCTTGTGACTCCTGATGCTCAAGTGCTCAACCCACCTTGGGGAGTTGGGCGTTGCAGGAGCAAGGCAGGTTTACGCCAGTCCGAAAGGAGGTTCGATGAAGGAGGCCCAGTACGACCCGCACACGATGTGCACGTGTTGGAACAGGTGGTTCACAGATTCCACACAGCGCATGGTGCAGCAGAATGGACCCCATGTCCCGACGTACCTCGCAATCCCGGCGGCAGCACGGCTCCGCCCCAGTTCACAAGCCCTCCTGTCCTTGCGGTCTTGCGGAGACGTACGAAAAGTGCTGTGGCCGATTCCACCGGGGTGAGGCCGTGGCCCCGACCGCCGAGACACTGATGCGTTCGCGCTACAGCGCTTTTGTGAAGCGCAACGAGGAGTACCTGCTGCGGACTTGGCACGCGCGGACCCGCCCCGCACAGGTCGACTTCGACCCCGGGATGCGCTGGACGGGACTGGAGATCCTGGACACGGCCGACGGCACGGCCTTTCACGCCACCGGGACGGTGACGTTCCGGGCGTCCTATCGGGGCGGCTCGTTGCACGAGCGGAGCCGGTTCGAGCGGGTCGACGGGGCGTGGGTGTACGTGGACGGCGACTTCGTCGAGTAAGAGGAGCCGTAGGACCGGCCCAGCTCGGCGTACAGCTCGACGCAGGCGTCCGTACCCCGGCGGAGGTTCGGCAGGAACAGGCGCTCGTTGGGTGCGTGCATCCCATCGTCCGGGAGGCCGAAGCCCAGGAGCAGGACTTCAGTGCCACAGGTGGCGGCAAGCGTGCTGACGAACGGGATCGAGCCGCCCGAAGGCAGCAGGACCGGGGCGCGCCCGAAAGCGCGGGTGCAGGCGTGGCCGACCGCCTCGACGCCCGTGCTGCCGGGGGCGAGCGTGTAGGGCAGGCAACTCGCGAGGACGACCAGCCGACTGCTCACGGTCCGCGGGGTGCGCTCCGCGAGATAGGTGCGCAGGGCGCGGGCCACGGTGGCCGGGCGCTGCGCGGGGACCAGTCGGACGCTCAGGTCGGCTGCGGCTCGGGCCGGGATCGCCGAGCGGCCCGGGCCCGAGGTCGCGAGGCCCGTGACGACGATCGCCGGACGGATCGTGGTCCGTTCGAAGGTGGAGTATCCGGGCTCGCCGTGCCCGATGGCGACACCGGCGGGTGCCAGCAGCTCCGGGGCCGAGGGGCCGTCGCGGGCCAGCTGTCCCCGCTCGGCTGCGGTCGGCGGTCGTACGGCGTCGTAGAAGCCCGGGACCGTCACCCGGCCGTCGGGATCATGCAGACTCGCCACCAGCTCACCCAGCACACGGGCGGGTTCGGCGACCGCGCCGCCGAAGGCGCCGGCATGCAGCTCGGCCGCAGCTCCGGTCACCTCGAGACGGGCAGCGAGCGATCCGCGCAGGCCGCTCACCAGCACCGGGGTCCGCTCGTCCCGCATCCGGGTGTCGGAGACAACCATCAGATCGGCACGCAGGTACTCCGGCACCCTTCGCCGGTCGCTCAGTTCGTACAGCAAGGTGGGGCTGCCGATCTCCTCCTCGCCGTCCAGCACCAGGCGCAGGTTCACCGGCAGTGCGCCGGTGGAGGTCAGCCATGCCTCCACCGCGGCCAGATGGGCGGTGAACTGGCCCTTGTCGTCGCTGGCCCCGCGTCCGTACAGGAACGGGCCGTCCAGCACCGGGCGGAAGGGATCCGTCGCCCAGCTGTTGCGCGGTCCGGCGGGCTGCACGTCGTAGTGGCCGTAGACCAGGAGCAGCGGCGCCCCCGGGCGGTGCAGCCACTCGGCAGTGACGACGGGCGCGACCCGGCCCGGCCGGACCGCCACGGCGTCCAGGCCCATGCCGCGCAGCCGCCCGGCGAGCCCCTCGGCGCACCGGCGCAGGTCCGCGCGGTGGACGGCCTCGGCACTCACCGTGGGATGGCGCAGCAGCTCGCAGAGCAGACCGAGCGTGGCGGGACGACGGGCGCGGGCCCGGCTCAGCGCAGCTGCCGTCCCCGCCCGGGAGCGCAGGGTCACATGCGGGTCCCGTTAACCTGCGCGGGCACCCGGCCGCGCGTGCCGGCGCCGCGGGCCACGGGCGGCGCGGGCGGCCGACGGGCTGTCCGCTGGGCACCGGTCACAGGGGCGGCCGGACGGTCGTACGGCAGACCGCGCGGTCCCTCCTGCCGGTTGGCGACCCCCAGAGACTGAGCGCTGGTGAGCCACTCCTCCGACGCCTCGGCGATCTCCAGCAGCAGCGTCTCGAACTTCGCCCGCTGGGTCTGCAGCAGATGCGGCTGGGCGAGCCAGCGCAGTACCTCGCGACCCGCGATGGCCATCCGCTGGCGTGGCGAGGTGACCAGTCGCTCGCCGTAGTACTGGGCCAGCACGATCTCGACGACGTCCCACGCGGTGTCGGCGCCGTACAGCCGCCGGATGTCGTCCGAGCCGAGGATCCGGTACGCCTCGTCGAGCAGTTGCATGACCTCGACGCGCAGCACGTTGACGTGTCCGTAGGAGGTGAACTTGAGGTTGTTGCGCAGGTCGAGCCCCGCCCGGCGGACCACCGCGATGCTGCCGAAACTCGGGTCGTAGGCGCGCTCGCGCACGACGTCCGCGATGCGCTTGTCGCGGTGGAACAGGGCGACTTGATTGACGAAGTGCTCGAACTGGCCGTGGAAGTCGCTGTTCGCCCGCGAGCCGGTGGGCACCGGCGCCCGGCCGTAGCCGAACGCCCTGCGGTACGCGGCCAGTCGGTCCCGCCGGGTGTAGCGCAGCACCTCGCGCCGGTCGAACTGGTAGAGCGCGTACGCGCCCGCGCCGCTGGAGAGGTAGACGGCGCCCGCGCGGAACAGCTCCTGAAGCTTCTGCACGGCGCGGAAGACGCCGATCATCTCGTGCTGGTAGATGTAGTAGAGATCCCCCATCGCCACCAGGCGTTCGGAGGACACCGTCTCGTCGTACGGCGTGATGGCCTGCGGCAGCCGGGTCTGGCCGAGGGCGTCGGCCGCCTGCTCGCCTATGCCGACGAGTTGGGCGAGTCCCTTGTCGGGCGGGGGCTTCTGGGCCAGGTCGGTCTGTACCGCGGACTGCAGCAGGTCGTCGATCTGTTTGGTGAGGACGTCCGCGAGCTGGGGGTCGGCCACCAGCTGCGAGGACAGCCGGTCGGTGACGGTCTCCCGGAGGGCCGCGATGCGGTCGAGGAAGGCCTGGTATTCCTGTTCGTTCGCCATCGTGGGTCTCCTCCGTCAGGTCCGCAGTGCCTCGACCGCGTTGCTGCGTGTGCCGTCCGGGTTGATGAGGGTCACTTGCCAGGTGAGGCCCGCAAGGATGGTCGGCACGGTGGGGAAAGTGGTGTCCGCGCGGCCGATCCCGTCCAGAGTCACCACGGTCGCCGTGAACTCGCCGAGCTCGGGACGCTCGGTCGCCGCCATGACGGCCGTCGCGCCCGTGAGGAAGCCCCGGCCGACGACGGTGACGGACAGGCCGGGCCTGAGGTCCGTCACCTCGTCGACGAACACGATCACGGGAGCCTCGGTCCGCTGCACGGCGCGGGCCAGGCGGACCGCGTCGGCCAGCTGGGTGCGCAGCTCCCGCAGGGCGCGCAGGACGCGCGGGGTGCGGACGCCGTCGGGCAGCGACGGGTCACTGGCGGCCAGTTGCTCGGTCGCCAGCACGAGATCGGCCAGCTGCCCGAGGACCGGGGTCAGCGCGATCACGCCGTCCTTGCCGGCCTCCCGCACCAGCCTCGGTCCCTCGGCGGTGGAGACGCGGACGATCCAGTCGAGCAGGTCCGACAGCAGGATCGGCAGCAGCGCCGGCTGCCGCGGGGGCAGACTGTCGAAGCGCAGCTGGATCGTCTGGCGCTGCGCCGCGTCCACGAAGACCGAGTCGAGTGCGGAGGCGGTCTCCTCGACGGACTGCGCGACCACGTCCAGGCTGCGGGACAGCTGGATCAGGACGGTGCCGAGCGAGGTCTGCCCGGTGGTGCCGAGGAACAGCGCGCGGTCGCTGTCCCAGCCGGCGGCGAGTGCCAGCACATGGTCGACGACGATACGGAAGTTGGTGACGACGCGTTCCTCGTCGAGCGTGCCGACCCGGCTGGTGCTCAGTCCGAATCGGTCGCGCAGCTGGGCGAGTTGCCCTCCGACCGCGTCGGGGTTGAGCTGGGTGGCGGGGGTGCGCGGACCCAGCAGCTGGACGAACAGTTCATCGACGCGCTGGACGCGTGGCCCGCCTTCGACGGCCAACTCGTCGACGAGTTCCCCGAGTTCGGCCCGCACGATGGTGCGTACCGCCTCGGTGTCCTGGAGGTCGGCGGCGGGGTCGAGTGGTGTCAGGGCGTCGAGCAGCGGGGTGATCTGTTCCAGCGCGTTCTTCGCCCGCTGGTAGATGCTGGCCTGCGCGCCGGTCAGCGCACCCAGGTCGGCCTGGACGGCGTACCCGCGCGGACGCCAGGTGAACTCGGTGTGGCCCTGCACCTCACGCAGTTCGAAGGCGCCGGTCAACGCCGTCTGGAATCCTGAGGTGTTGGAGCCGGGCCGCCAGCCGAGCACGTCCCGCAGGGCGCCCTCGACGATCTGCCCGTACGAGGCCGACCGGTCACCGCCGGGTGCCGGTGCGCGGCCCGCGCCGCCGCCGACCTCCTCCGTCAGTACGGGAAAGGCGGAGAAGTCCGTGAACGCCTGGTTGGTGACGGACGGCGGCGTACCGGTGGGCGCACCGCCCGGTGCACCCCCGCGGGAGAACCGGATGTTGCTGACGGTGACGGAGTTCACCTCGACCGGGAATCGCTCCACCGGTTTGCCACCCTTTGTCAGCACACTTACGAGGAACCGTCCGGACGTGGGCGAGAACCACTCGTAGAAGCCGTCCTTGTCCGTCTGCGTACTGCCCAGGAGTACGGTTCCGTCGGCGTTGTGGATCTCCACCGTCACGTACGCGACCGCCTGGTCCCCCTCGTCGCGTACGATTCCCCGGATGCCGTGCTTCTCCTCGCTCAGCACGATGTCGGGCACCTGTGCCGAACCCTGGTCCGTCACGGTAACGCAGTGGTCGTCGGTGGTGTCGAGGATCAGTCGTCGTCCACCGACACGCACGGGCGTGCGCGGAATGACCTTCCAGTCGCCGGTCGGCAGTCCCTGCATCCTGTAGTTGCCGTTGGCGTCCGTGGTGTCGACCGCCTCACGGTCGTCCTGGCGGGCTACGACATCCACCCCCTGGAGCGGGGTGTCGCTGTCGTCCACAACCAGGCCGTAGAGGTCTCCGGAGTCGGTGGACAGCGGCTTGAACTCGAAGAATGCGGACAGGTCCAGGCTGCCGCCGGGATTCAGCTGCGAGTTGATGCGGTTCTTCCCGGGGACGGCGGCGACCCGTAGCCGTGCCTTCCCGTATGTCGCACGGGAGGTGTCCGAGACCGCGACGGAGACCATTCCCGCCGGGATGTCGTCGAAGACACAGGTGGGGGTGCGGTCGTCGGTGGCCCGACTCTGCGCGGGGACACCGGGGCCCTGGGTCCGGGTCACTTCGAAGACCACACCGGAGACCGGCTGACCGTTCAGCTCGGGCTTGATGGTGATCTGAGCGGTGGCGGCGCGGTAGATCACCTTCAGCATGTCCTCGGGCAGCGGCTGCCCGCCCCTGTTGACCACGAAGCGGCCGTCCTTGGGGGTGGCCCTGGTCCTGGGGCAGCTCTGGGGGCTGACCGTGACGAGTTCGTCCTTGCAGGCGGCGTACACCGCCCCGTCGGACCGGCTGGTGAAGTCGGTGCCCGCCACGTCGACCTTGGCGCCAGGGAGCGGTTGGCCGCTCTCGTACTGGGTGTTGAGCAGGAACAGTCGCCTCTGACCGCCGGACAGCAACACGATCTCCGCGTCCGGGAGTTCATGGGGGGACATATGGAGGTCGATCCCGGAACCCCCGTGAGCGACGCGAGGAATGTCGAATTCGGGAGGGCCTGCCACCACGCGTACCTGGTAGGTGCCCGCCGCCAGTTTGTCGTGCCGGACGAGTCCGTCGTCGTCCGTCGCGTCCAGCGTGACCGGTGGATCGTAGCCGCCCTTGGCGTTCCCGTTCTGCTTGCTCAGTTCGAGTACGACACCGGACGGCGTCGGCCAGTCCGTCTGCCACCTTTCGGGATCCTTCACCACGCGTCGGGGGCAGAGGAAGACCCGGATCGTGAGCTTCGGCATCGTGCTCTCCTTCCTCTCCAGGTCAGCGGCGGACGCCGGACGTGGAGCATGGGCTCTTCAGCGCGGCGGTCTCCTGCCCGTGGGCGAAGAGCGCCGGCAGCACATCGCTCCAGAGCGACTGCTGACATGTGTGGACGCACCGGACGACCTCGCCCGCCCAGGCGCCGGCCTCGTGGCCGTGCTCGGCACCGAGTGCGTCCAGTTCGGTGAGGCGTTCCGGCGAGGCCAGCCGGCCGACGAGGATCTGCCCCAGCGTCAGGATGTGTGTCTGGCAGAGGGACACGGCCGCCGCACCACCGGTGGTGTCGCGGAAGGCGGCGGTCGTCTCCTCCGCCGCGCCCGACACTTCCAGCGCGGCGTTCGCCACCTCGTCGACCAGCGCCACGTCACCGCCCCGCGGGTGGTCGGAGACCGCGATCAGCTCCAGCTCGCGGGCGGTATCGCGAAGCCGACACACCGCCGCCGCCAGTTCCGCGTACGCCGACTGCACCGTCACCGTCATCGCCTCGCCAGCTCGGTGTAGAAGTTGCGAGTGATCACGCCCGGCCGGGCGAGGCGCCGGTCCAGGGCGGAGCGGGTGGCCCCGATCAGGAAGCGGGCCGGGATGATGCCGGGGTCGGTGCCGGCCGCGAGGCGCTCGGCGGCTTCCAGCTGCATGGCGTGTTCCTTGGCGCCGAAGGGGATCACCTGGGCGAGGCTGCGCCGGCCGAGTTCCGCGAAGGGCCGGAAACAGAGGGTGTCGACGACCGCCGGGTACGCGGTGGCGAACGTCGAAACGAGCTCGCGCGGCAGGGTCCCGGCCCTCGGGTCGGGATAGATGGACCGCCACAACCGGCCGTAACGGTCGGCCTGTTCGGGAAATCCCATCCGCCGCAGCAGCTCGACGGAGATCCAGACCCGGAACCAGGGGGTGGGATGCGGCCCGCGCGGGTTGTACGTGAGAACGGCCTCCGGCGAGCGGCCGACCACGTCGAGCAGAGAACCGACCACCGCCGGGCCGCCGAGCAGCAGGGCGGACAGATCGGCGTACACCTCGCGGTTCCAGCGCACCCAGGTCCGTACGACAGCGGGTGGGCAGCCCTCGTCGAGGAGCCGGCGGGCGACGGCGCGCGGCACCGCTTCGTCGAGGCCGAGGTCGCTCTGCAGGTTGTGGGACACCTCGTGCAGGACGGCGCCCAGGGTCCACGGATTGACCAGGCGGTGGTAGGGGAGTTGGACCAGCGGGAACGGGTTGAGCCGGCGGCCCAGCCGACGCAGCGGGATGCCGCGTCGGAAGGTCGCCGGGGAGAACCCGGTGCGCATGAACGAGAACGGGGGCGGGGCAGGAAGCGGCTTGGCCTCGCCGATGCCCAGGTACGCGGCCTGGTAGCAGGAGAGGGCGATCCGGTCGCAGGACAGCAGGGCGTCGGCGAACACGGACTGCCGCTGCCCGAAGAGTTCGAAGTAGAAGTCCCAGATGCGCTCGACCTCACGCACCCAGGTGTGGGCGCGTTCCTTGGTGCCGACCAGGGTCTGCAACCGCCGGGTGTCGGGCTGTCGGACGGCCCGCCGCGCCTCCTCGTCGACCCGGCTGCTGAGCCGGAGCAGTTCGCCACGCAGTCGCCGCATCAGGGCGTTGACGGCTTGCAGATGGCCGGCGGACGGTGCGGCTGCCCCAGTGCCGAACTCGTCGGCACGGAAGGGCCGCAGGGCGGCGGCGTGCCGGGTCACGTTGAGCGCTTGGGCCCGTAGCCAAGGCCCGCGAACCGGAGCGGTGGTACGCGGTCGGGGCACCGGCCGCCCGGCCCGGGCGGTCGCGGTGCCCGGATCCGGTGTGACGCTCGTCTCGGCGCGAGCCGTGGGTACGGTCATGGTCGGCCGCCCCGGTCAGTAGCCGTACGGGCCGGCGGCGCGCCGGCCTGCCGGACGGTAGGCCGGTACCGGCACCCAGGCGACGGACATCGGCGGCAGACCGGCCGGGCGGCCCGGGACACCGCGGGGAGCCGCAACGGAGCGGGGCCCGTAAGGCCGCCGGTACGCCCGTGCCGGTGCCGACGGCACTCCCGCCGCCACGGACCGCACGGCCCGCGCCGAGGCTGGGGCTACGGCAGCCCCCGCCGGGGCGCCGGGGCGCATGGCGCGGTGGTAGCGGCGGTCGAGTGCACGGGACCGCCGTACGACCGCGGAGCGGCGCCGGGGATCGGACAGTACGGCGGCGGTCTGGCCCGCCAGGGTCCGCACCGTCGACCTCGCGGTGACCGGACGGCCGGCAGCGACCTGCCGGGCGAGGCTGCGGGCGGTGCGTACGGCGATCGTGGGCAGGGTGCGGACCAGCGGGCGGGTGGCCGGACTGCGGCGCAGCGTACGGGTCACGTTGGCGAGCCCGCGCACCAGTTGCGGTGCGGTCCGGACGAGCGCGGGCGCGGCGCGTCGGGCCAGGCCGATGGCGATGGGGGCCAGGGCGCCGACGAACGCCTCGGCCTCCGCCTCGCTCTCGGTCTCGGCGGCGGCGTGGCCCAAGTGCTCCATCATGGCGTCCGGGCCGAGCCTGCGGAGCGGGTTGGTCATCCCCTCGAGTTCGTCCTCGCCCTCGTACTCGTACTCATCTTCGTACTCGCCCTCGTACTCGCCCTCGGTCTCCTCCTCGTAGAGGGACTCGTCCTCGAACTCGCCCTCCAGTTCGGTCTCGAACTCCGTCTCCCACTCCTGGTCCTGGCCGCCGCCGGCGAGGCCGCCGAGGGCCGACTGGGCCGCCCTGCGAGCCAGTCCCGCGAGCGAGCCCAGGAACTCCTCGCCCTCGTCCTCGTACAGGGACTCCCACTCGCCTTCCAGTTCGGGAAGCGGGGGCGCGCCGGACATCCTGGGGCTCGCGCCGTTCGTGCTCACGCTCATGACCGCTGGTCCTCTCTGCTGCGGGCGCCGAAGTCAGCGCAGGCCGGCGTATCCGGGGCGCCGCGGCCGCGTGCCCGGGGAGGGGCGGCGGGGTGCTCCGGCGCGCATGGCGGGACCCGCGGCGCGGCGGACCGCGGTGGTGGCGCGGACGTTGCGCTGCAGGGCGCGGGAGGTCTGCTGCGGGCTGCCCAGGACGCGGCGGGTCTGGCTCGCCATCACGCGGGCGGCGGTGCGCCGGTCCGCGGGTCGGCCCGCGGCCGCGCGGCTGCTGAGCACGCGGGCGGTGCGCCGGACGATCACCGGCACGGTCCGTACGGCGGGGCGGGTGATCCGCCGGCGGCGCAGTATCCGGGTCAATACACAGGTCGCGCGGACCAGATGCGGAAGCAGCCGGCGCAGCGCGGCACGGTCCTGGGCGGACAGCGCGGTGACCGTCGCCGCACCGATCATGCCCTCGGCCTCGGCCTCGGAGCGGGCCTGCGCCGCGACCGCCGCCATCATCTCGGCCATGGCCTCCTGCTGGTTGAGGGGGCGGGCCGATTCCTCCTCGGCCTCCGCCTCGAACTCGTCCTCGCCCTCGTCCTCGTAGAGGTACTCCTCCTCGAACTCGCCCTCACTCAGGGCGCGGGCGGCGAGATCCCCGGCCATACCGCCGAGGGGGCCGCCGACGATCCTGCCGACGATGGGCGCGGCGGTGCGGGCGACCCGGCGCAGGATGGGGGCGGCCCGCCGGACGAAGGCGCCGATCCGGCGGAAGAAGGCCTCGTCCTCGAACTCGCCCTCGAACTCGCCTTCGTACTCGCCCTCGTCCTCGTAGAGGTACTCCTCCTCGAACTCGCCCTCACCCTGGCCGAGAAGGCCGCCCACCGCTCCCATGATGCGGCCGAGGAACTCCTCGCCCTCGCCTTCGTCCTCGTAGAGGTACTCACCCTCCCCCTCGCCGGCGCCCTCGAACTCGCTCTCCAGGGCCGCTTCTTCTTCGTACTCCAGCTCGGCCTGGCGCATCTGCATGGCCGCCTCCCTCAAACACACTCGGACAACTCACCCTGCGCGCAGCGAGGTTGGGGCATCAATCGCACGTCCTGCCGCCGACCGGACCGGTCGCGTTCGGATGAGCGTCCCTCGGACGTGCTACACGCAAATGGGGCACAGCGCGGTCGCACCCGCTGTTAAAGTGCGCTGCATGCCGACTGGCGTGGAACCGGGTGAGGTTCCGGTCCGCTGAGGCAAGGGGGCTGGCGATGAAGGACGGGGCAGGCACCGGACTACTGGCCAGGGAGGAGACCGGCGCGGAAGTCGAGGCGCTGGCCGTGGAGTTGATCGGAAAGCTGGCCGGGGCCGACGGGCACGTCCTGCTGGACCTGGAGATCGACGGCGTGCGCTGCCTGGTCCTGCGCGGCGAGCGGACGGGGCCCGTCTCCTTACTGAGCCCGCGCGAGCTGGAGATCGCCCGCATGGTCGCCTGCGGCCACCCCAACAAGACGATCGCCTCGGTGCTGGAGATCAGCACCTGGACGGTGGCGTCCCATCTGCGCCGCATCTTCGTGAAGCTGGACGTGACGTCACGGGCGGCGATGGTCAGCCGACTGACCTCGGGAGATCAGCAACTGGGGCCCGATCCCGTCGAACTGACGCAGCCTCAGCTGTTGCCGGAGGGGTAGCACCATGGTTTCCCGATGGGACCGCTGGTCCCAGGCGGACGATGCGAACTGGCTCGAGCTCTACGGTGAGAGCGACCCCGTCTCCGTGCCGCTGGCCAGTCTGTTCCGCACCGGGCCGGAACCCGCGCAGGAGTTCGCCGCGTATCTCTACGTCTGGACGCTCGGGTACACGGGGCACGTGCCCGACAGGGCGGAGGTCCGGCTGCTGTTCCCGGCGGTCGACCGCTGGCGGGTGAAGGACGTCCAAGCGCTGGTGTACCACCTGCCTCCGGTTCAGGAGGAACGGGAGTGGCGCACCGCTCTGGCCGAGGATCTGAACGCGATCGCCCCGGCGGTGGGACTGGCCGGCGAGATAGCGGCCAACGTGACCCCGCTGCCCGGACTCAGCGCCGCCTCGGCCGCCATCGCCCATCTGAAGATGCGCAGCGCGCCGCAGGTCGGCAGGGACGCGTGGTACGTGCGCAGGATCCACCGGGTCACTGACGGGGCGCCGTACTACGGAGTCGAGTGGACGCTCCCCGGTAAGCTCCTCCAGCAGGTCGGCACCCGGGTCACCGGGGCGCTGCTGGTGCAGTACTTCACCGCCGAGCCCGTGCGCGGCGGCGGCCGACCGGGCGGTGCGCTGCTCTCCCACGCCAGGCTGACCGTCGAGGGCAGGGCCGTCGAGCTGCCGGCCGGATCCTGGTCCGACGACGCCGCGGTCGACGCCTTCGTCATGCTGCCGCTCACCGTGACTGCGCGGGGGACGGACGGATAACCACCCCAGGGCCCGTCACGGCGCCAGAATGTCCAGCTCCTGAAGCGCCCCCACCGTGATCTCCCGGGTCAGCTCCTCCGCGCGGGCCGCGTCTCCCTCCCGTACCGCCTCCGCGACCTGGACGTGCAGCGTCACCGCCGCCGGGTCGGGGTCCTCGAACATGACCTCGTGGTGGGTGCGGCCGGCGAGGACCTCGGCGACGACGTCGCCGAGGCGGGCGAACATCTCGTTGCCCGACGCGGCGAGGATCACCCGATGGAAGGCCATGTCGTGGACGAGGTACGCCTCCAGCTTGTGGCCGCGCGAGTTGGCGACCATGCTCAGCGCGCACTCGGTGAGCTCGGCGCACTGCTCGGCGGTCGCGTGCTTGGCGGCGAGGCCCGCCGCGACCGGCTCGACGGCCGAGCGCAGGACGGTGAGGGAGCGCAGCTGGTGGGGGCGGTCGGCGCCCTCCAGGCGCCAGCGGATGACCTGCGGGTCGTAGACGTTCCACTCGGACTTCGGGCGGACGGTCACGCCCACCCGGCGGCGCGACTCGACCAGGTGCATGGACTCGAGCACACGGACCGCCTCCCGCATCACCGAACGTGACACGTCGAAACGCTGGGCCAGCTCGTCCGTGCGCAGAACGCTGCCCGGCGGATACTCGCCCGCGGTGATCGCGGGGCCGAGGGAGTCCAGTACATGGCCGTGCAGCCCCCGGCCCGGTGTGCTCATGCACTCAGAGTACGGGGCGCGTCACACCCACAAAAAGTCAGACTTATTCATCACAGGGTCTTGAATTCGTCGTACCTAATCGGTTTCAGTTGCGTCGACATCACGTGTCGACGAGGACAGCGAGGCAGCAATGAGCACCCCCCATGTCGTCGTGGTCATGGGCGTCGCGGGCACAGGGAAGACCACCATCGGTCCCCTGCTCGCGACCCGGCTCGGCGTTCCGTACGCCGAGGGCGACGACTTCCACCCGCAGGCCAACATCGCCAAGATGTCGGCCGGCATCCCGCTCCAGGACGAGGACCGGTGGCCGTGGCTAGACGCCATCGGCGCCTGGGCGCACGGGCGGGCCGGGCTCGGCGGGGTGGTCAGCAGCTCGGCACTGAAGCGGTCGTACCGCGACCGGCTCAGGGCCGCCGCCCCCGGTGTCGTCTTCGTGCACCTCACGGGCGACCGCGCCCTCATCGAGGAGCGGATGTCGCACCGGCAGGGCCACTTCATGCCCACGGCGCTGCTCGACTCCCAGTTCGCCACGCTGCAGCCGCTGCAGCCGGACGAGGCGGGCGTCGCGGTGGACGTCACCGGCAGCCCCGAGGAGATCACCGAACGGGCCATGAAGGCACTCGCCGCACTCCCCCACGCTTCCCGGTAACACCTCCCCCTGTCCCCGTACCTGCAAGGGAACCCCCGTGACCAGACTCAGCGTCGAGATGCTGGCAGCGGACGCACCGGAGCCGATCACCTCGGCCGGCCACGCTCAGCTGGGCATAGCCGTTCTGGTGGGCATCGCCGTCATCGTCCTGCTCATCACCAAGTTCAAGCTGCACGCCTTCCTGTCCCTGACCATCGGCTCGCTGGTGCTCGGTGCCGTCGCCGGAGCGCCCCTCGACAAGGCGATCGCCAGCTTCACCACCGGGCTCGGCACCACGGTCGCCGGCGTGGGCGTGCTGATCGCGCTGGGCGCGATCCTCGGCAAGATGCTCGCCGACTCCGGCGGCGCCGACGAGATCGTCGACACGATCCTGGCGAAGGCGAGCGGCCGGGCGATGCCGTGGGCGATGGTGCTGATCGCCTCGGTGATCGGACTACCGCTGTTCTTCGAGGTCGGCGTCGTCCTGCTGATCCCGGTCGTACTGATGGTCGCCAAGCGCGGCAACTACTCCCTGATGCGCATCGGCATCCCGGCGCTCGCCGGACTGTCCGTGATGCACGGTCTGGTGCCGCCGCACCCCGGGCCGCTGGTCGCGATCGACGCGGTCAAGGCCAACCTCGGCGTCACGCTGGCCCTCGGCGTCCTCATCGCCATACCGACGGTGATCATCGCCGGTCCGCTGTTCTCGAAGGTCGCCGCGCGCTGGGTGGACGTGCCCGCGCCCGACCGGATGATTCCCCAGCGCGCCTCCGAGGAGTTGGACAAGCGCCCGGGCTTCGGCGCCACGCTCACCACGATCCTCCTCCCGGTCGTCCTGATGCTCTCCAAGGCGCTGGTCGACATCGTCATCGACGACCCGACCAACCTCACCCAGCGCGTCTTCGACGTCATCGGCTCCCCGCTGATCGCCCTGCTCGCCGCCGTGCTGCTGGGCATCTTCACCCTGCTCAGGCCCGCCGGGTTCGGCAAGGAGCGGCTGACGCCGCTGGTCGAGAACGGTCTCGCGCCCATCGCCGGCATCCTGCTGATCGTCGGCGCGGGCGGCGGCTTCAAGCAGACGCTGATCGACACCGGTGTGGGCCAGATGATCCTGGACATCTCCAAGGACTGGTCGATCCCGGCCCTGTTGCTGGCCTGGCTGATCGCGGTGATCATCCGCCTCGCCACCGGCTCGGCGACGGTGGCGACGGTCTCGGCGGCCGGCCTGGTCGCCCCGCTCGCGGCCGACATGTCGACCACCCACGCGGCCCTGCTGGTCCTCGCCATCGGAGCCGGCTCGCTCTTCTTCAGCCACGTCAACGACGCCGGATTCTGGCTGGTGAAGGAGTACTTCGGCCTGAGCGTCGGCCAGACCGTCAAGACCTGGTCCGTCATGGAGACGATCATCTCGGTGGTCGCGGGCGGTCTGGTCCTCCTCCTCTCACTGGTCATCTAGGGGTACGGGAATGAGTCACCCTCTGTTCGACATCAGCGGCCGCACGGCCCTGGTCACCGGCTCCAGCCGCGGCATCGGGCTCGCCCTCGCCCGCGGTCTCGCGGAGGCCGGCTGCACGGTGGTCCTCAACGGCCGGGACGCCGACCGCCTCGCCAAGGCGGCCGGTGAACTGCCCGGTGACGTCCACACGGCCGTGTTCGACGTGACCGACGGTCCGTCGGTGGCCGCCGGCATCGCGGACGTCGAGGAGCGGGTCGGTCCGCTCGACATCCTCGTCAACAACGCGGGCATGCAACTGCGCGCCCCGCTCCTGGAGTTCACGGACGGCGACTGGCACCGCATCCTGAACACCAATCTCACCAGCGCGTTCCTGGTCGGCCGCGAGGCGGCCCGCCGGATGACGGAGCGTGGCCACGGCAAGATCGTGAACATCTGCTCACTGCAGAGCGAGGTGGTGCGCCCCGGCATCGCGCCCTACGCGGCCACCAAGGGCGCCCTGAAGATGCTCACCAAGGGCATGTGCGCGGACTGGGGCCCGTACGGCGTCCAGGTCAACGGCCTGGGCCCGGGCTACATCGAGACGGAACTGACCCAGCCCCTCGTCGAGGACGAGGAGTTCAGCGCCTGGGTGCGCCGCCGCACCCCGGCCGGCCGCTGGGGCACGACCGGGGACCTGGTGGGCGGGGTGTTGTTCCTCGCCTCGCCGGCCGCGGACTTCGTGAGCGGGCAGGTGCTGTATGTCGACGGCGGAATGACGAGCGTGCTGTGAAAGGGGCTTCGGGATGCTCGGTTGTGTGATCCACGCTCAGGACGACCTGCGCGTAGAGGAGTTGCCGGTCCCGGAGCCCGGGCCCGGTGAGGCGCTGATCGCCGTCCGCTTCGGCGGCGTCTGCGGCTCCGACCTGCACTACTGGCGGCACGGCGGGGTCGGCGACTTCCGCCTCAAGGAACCGATGCTGCTGGGGCACGAGGTGGTGGGCACGGTCGTCGCGTACGGTGCCGGGGCGTCAGGTCCGGTTCCCGGTACGGCCGTTGCCGTGCACCCCGCGACGCCGTGCGGCGCCTGCCCCGAGTGCGTGGACGGGCGGCGCAACGTCTGCCGGGACACGCGCTACCTCGGCAGCGCGGCCCGTTTCCCGCACATCCAGGGCGGCTTCGCGGCCCAAGTGGTCGTACCCACCGAGCAGTTGAGGCCGCTCCCGGAGGGCCTGGAGCTGCAGCGGGCGGCACTCGCCGAACCGCTCTCCGTCGCCCTGCACGCCGTACGCCGGGCGGGCGACCTGACCGGCAGGCACGTCCTGGTCACCGGCGCCGGTCCCATCGGCTGCCTGGTGGTCGCGGCGGCCAAGGCGGCGGGCGCCGCACGGGTGACGGTCACCGACCTGCTCCCGGCGGCCCTGGAGTACGCGCGAATCGCCGGTGCCGACACCCTCGTACGGGCCGACGATCCGGACGACGCCGGGTGGCCGGCCGAGGTGGACGTGGCCGTCGAGGCGTCCGGGGTGGCCGCCGGGCTGGACACCTGTCTGCGTCTGGTGCGGCGCGGTGGGGTCGTCGTCCAGCTGGGGATGCTGCCGCCGGGGCCGAGCCCGTTCGCCGGGAACCTCGTCGTCAGCCGGGAGATCGAGCTGCGGGGCGCGTTCCGCTTCGACACGGAGTTCGACGAGGCGCTGCGGCTGCTCGCCGCCGAGCCGGCGTTCGACGGGCTGGTCAGCGCGGTTGTCCCGGTGACGGACGCGGAGTCGGCGTTCGCCCTGGCCGCCGACCGCAGCCGTTCCTGCAAGGTGCTGCTGGACTTCGGAACGTCATGAACGTCCCCCAACGGCACTTCCTGAACATCCCCTAACGATCCGCAAAAGACGGCTTCCCCGACGGCACGGTCGGCCCGATGATGAGGGGACCCCTGGACCACGGCGTCCAGGGGCCGACCGTGTCGGGGGGCGTCATGGCGGTTTCCCTCGGGATGCGTATCTCGGGGCTGCTCGTGGTCGGAGCGGTGGCGGTGGCCGTCGCGGCCTTCGGCGGTGACGGAAGTGGCAGGCCGGACCGAGGGGGCCGGGAGGGCACGGTCGTGCCCGTCGGGCCGTCGGACAGCCCGCGCACCCACACGTCATCCGCCTCCCCCACTCCCCGGACGTCACCCGCCGGGGAGGCGAGCGGCACGGTCGGCCCGAGCGGACCGCACCACACCCACACCACCACGCCGCCCCCGAGCAGCGCCTCCCCCACCCCTTCCGCCGGCAACAAGCCCCTCCTGAGCCCCGGTTGGCTCCCACGGGGCCCCGCCTCGCCCAACGCCGACGCCGTACCGGACCCGGCGAGCGTCTACGACCGCCTCCGCGACCCCGCCCGGTGCCGGGCCGCCCTCAAGGTGATCCCACCGGTCTCCGCGGACCCGGAGTGGCGGGTGCTGCGGGCCCTCGCCGCCGCCTGCCTGGCCGTCCAGGGCAAGGGCGGCAGCTGGGAGACAGCGGCCCGGGAGTACACCGCTCTCGCGGGCAAGGCCGACACCTGCAAGGGCCGGGCCGCCTACGCCGTACTGGGCGGGCTGCTGGACTTCCACCGGCAACACCCGGACGCCACCGTGCAGTTGCAGGCTTCGTCGGGCGGCACACCCGCGTGCGTCTATCGGATCGCCGGGGTGGACAGGAACGAGGCCCAGCCGGGCGACACGGTCGGGATCGAGCTGCGCGGCACCTACTTCGACCATGCCGAACTGCTGCGTTACGGCAGCGTGTTGATCGGCGGCAAGCAGTTGCCCGGGCCACCGGTGCCGCGGTCCGAGTCCGGTGACGAAGTGGTGCTGTCCGCGGTCGTCCCGGCCCTGGACGGCTACCCGAAGACCGTCGACGTGGTCGTCCGGTACGGCGCCGTCGAGGTGCGGCTCGAGGACGCCTTCACCGTCGTGGCACCGAACGTGCTCCCGTCGCCGAGCGTGCCGTCAGGGACGCCACAAGGGATGCTCCCGTTCGGCCCACTCCCGGCTCACCTTCCCCGTGCGTAGCCCCTGGCGCGCCTGCGGATCACCGATCGCCATGCCGATGTGACCGGCGAGCACGATGCCGACCGTCAGGGCCAGCCAGTCGTGGACGAAGGTCGCGCTGGTGCGCCACATCAGCGGGGTGAGGTGGGTGAACCACATGATCAGCCCCGTGCCGAGCATCACCAGCGACGCCCCGGCGATCCAGGCCGCATAGATCTTCTGCCCCGCGTTGAACTTCGCCGCCGGACGCTGCGACTGCCGCTTGTCCCGGCGCAGGGCCGCGCGCAGCCAGACCTTGTCGTGCGGCCCGAAGCGGTTCAGGTGCCCCAGGTCGGCGCGGAAGTGACGGAAGACGAGACCCACCAGGACGGGCACCGGCAGGGCGAGCCCGGCGCACTCGTGGACACGGACCACCAGCTCGCGGCGGCCGACCATTTCGGCGAGCTCCGGGACGTACAGGAAGGCGGCCGTCACCACGCACACACCCATCAGCGCGGCCGTGGTGCGGTGCACCCACTTCTGCACCGGGCCGAACCGGCGGACCTCGGTGACCGACGGGGTGTGCGCCTCAGCTCGTAGGGTCATCTTCCCGCCCGTTCGACTTGCCGACCCAGGCGTCGACGTCGTAGCCCCGCTCCTCCCAGTAGCCCGGCTTCACGTCCTCGGTGACGGTGATGCCGGAGAGCCACTTGGCGGACTTGTAGAAGTACATGGGCGCCACGTACAGGCGGACCGGGCCGCCGTGGTTGTGGCCGATGTCCTTGTTCTGCATGCGCAGCGCGACCAGGACGTCGGAGCGGCGGGCCTGTTCGAGGGTGAGGCTCTCGGTGTACGCCCCGTCGAAGCAGGTGAAGCGCACCGCCCCGGCCTTGGCCCGCACCCCCGCGGCGTCCAGCAGCCGGGACAGGCGCACCCCTTCGAACGGTGTGTCCGGCACCCGCCACCCGGTCACGCACTGGACGTCCTTGACCAGCTTGGTCTGCGGCAGGGCGCGCAGGTCGTCGAGTGTGTAGGTCTTCGGGTGGTCGACCAGGCCGTCCACCGTGAGCCGGTAGTTCGAGGCGTTCCTGTGCGGTACGGAGGAGGTCACCGAGTAGTAGCGGAAGCCGCCGCCGTTGGGCAGCAGGCCCGTCAGGCCGGTGGGGTCCTTGTCGGCCGCGGCACCCAGGAAGCCCTCCAGCGCGCGCTGCAGCGTGGGCGCGGCGACCACGCCGAGGGCGCCCAGACCGATGGTGCCGAGCAGCACGCGCCGGCCGACCGGAGTGCCGCGCTGCTCGGGCGGCTCCGGCTCGCCGGGTTCCTCGGGTTGTTCGGAGTTCACGTACCCATTCGAACACCCGCGACCCCGGCCCGGCCAGGAATCGCGGGTGCTCGTCAGGGTTCCGTAATCACTTCTTACGGCGTTCTCAGAAACCCGGGTTGCTACGGCGTCTCCTGCGCCGCCTTGTCCAGCTGGAACGCCTCATTGCCGAGACCGATGCGGGCGTGGGCCTCGGGCGAGCGGGAGCGCAGGACCAGACCCTGGACCAGGCCGACGATCAGGGCGAGGCCGATGATGCCGGGCAGCGCCCAGCTCAGGGCCGAGTCCGGGCCGGCGCCGACCAGGACGTCGAAGTCCTTGACCGTGTAGCCGGCGATCACCAGCAGGGCGACGGCGGCGAGCGCGGAGGTGACCAGCCGCCAGGCCTGGGCGCCCACGGCCCCGCGCCGGGCGAAGAAGACGATGACCGAGACCGAGGCCGCCGCCATCAGCAGGATCACGCCGAGCGCGCCGATGTTGCCGAACCAGGTGAACAGGTGCAGGACGGGTTCGGTCGGGTCGCCGGTGGGCTTGTCGTCGGCGACCGCGAAGGCGATGACGACGACCGCGGAGACGGCGGTCTGCAGCAGGGAGCCCGTGCCGGGCGCTCCGCTCGTGCCCGTCGTCCGGCCGAAGGTCCGCGGCAGCAGTCCCTCGCGGCCCATGGCGAAGGCGTACCGGGCGACGACGTTGTGGAAGCTGAGCAGTGCCGCGAACATGCCGGTCACGAACAGGACGTGCAGGACGTCGGTGAAGGTGGCGCCGAGCCGGTCCTCGGTCAGGAAGAACAGCAGCCCGGCGCTCTGCTTCTGCGCGGTGCCGACGATCGCGGAGGGGCCGGTGGCGACGGTGTACGCCCAGGAGCTGACCGCGAAGAAGACGGTGACGAAACCGACCGCGAGCAGCATCACGCGCGGGACGAGGACGTGCGGCCGGCTGGTCTCCTCGGCGTACACGGGCGCCTGCTCGAAGCCGGTGAAGGCGGCGATGCAGAAGCACAGGGCGGTGCCGACGCCGGCGCCGGTGAGTGTGTCCGGGTTGAAGGCGTGCAGGGAGAGGCCCTGCTTGGCCGGGTCCGCGATCGCCGCGAAGTCGAAGACGACGACCAGGATCACCTCGACGACCAGCAGCACGCCGAGCACGCGCGCGTTGACGTCGATCTTCAGCCAGCCCAGCGCGCCGACGAGCAGCACGGCCGCCAGCGCCGGTATCCACCACGAGACGTCGACGTCGGCGTAGGTGGCGAACAGCCCGGAGACCTCGAAGCCGAAGATGCCGTAGATGCCGACCTGGAGGGCGCTGTAGGCGGCGAGGGCGACCAGGGCCGCGCTCGCTCCCGCGGTGCCGCCGAGTCCGCGGGAGATGTAGGCGTAGAAGGCGCCCGCGTTGTGCACGTGCCGGCTCATCTCCGCGTAGCCGACGCTGAAGAGGACCAGCACCACACCGAGGACGACGAAGAGCAGGGGCTGTCCGACGATGCCCATCACCGCGAATGTGGTGGGCATGACACCGGCGACCACCATGAGGGGTGCGGTCGCGGCGAGCACGGAGAGCAGCAGGCCCCCCGTGCCGAGGCGGTCGGCGCGCAGGGCGCGTTCCTCGCCGAGATAGGTACTGATGGCGGCGGGTCTGCTCGCACTCGAATTGCCCGTGGTCATCGGGGGACCATCCTTCTGTCGACGTCTGACTGTCATGCCGTGCCGAGCGCGGCGGCGCGCGCGGCACGGAAGGCGGAGTGCGGATCGCGGTCCGGGTACGACCAGGGCGCGGCGGTGGCGTGCTCGCCGATCCGGTGGAACAGTGCGGCGGCCTCGGCGCCCCGGCCCTCGCAGACCTTGGCGTGGGCGAGGAAGTTGAGGTCGACCAGGCGGCGCGGGTGGCCCTCGTGCTCCCACTCCAGCCACCAGTCGAAGGCGGCCTTCATCACCTGCCGGGCCCGGCGCCCGCTCCAGTGGCGCGAGGCGGCCGGGTCGGCGGGCTCGAATCCGGCGGCGGCCAGGACGCGGTAGCGCTCGGCGTGCGCCACGACCGGGAGGATCGCGAGCGGGGAGTCGGCGGGGGCCTGCTCGGCGGCCCAGTTGGCGAAGTCGTAGACCTCGTGCAGCGGGTCCGGACCGGCGTCGGCGCGGCGCTCGGCGAGGCGGGCGACCATCAGGTGGTGGGCGTGGTGATGGTCGGCGTACCGGGCCCGGACCTCGTCGAAGAGCAGCTCGGTCTCCGCCCCGCCGCCGACGGCACGCTCCAGCATCAGCAGCCCGAGCCACGGGGTGGGGTCGGCGGGCACCAGCGCGGCGGCGTCCCGGCAGGCACCGCGGGCGCGGTCCGGCTTCTCCTTGCCGCGCAGGGCCTGCTGGACGAGTGAGAGCGCGAGCAGTACGGCGGCATCGGCGGAGTCGGGCTCGGCGAGCAGCCAGTCCCGGGCCCAGGCGGAGCTGTACGGCTCCAGGGCGAGGACGGTGATCCGGTGTCCGCGCCGGTCCCAGTCGTCACCGGTCTGCACGAGCAGCGACCGCGCGGCCTGCCACCGCCCCTGCGCCAACGCGGCCCGGGCGCCGACGAGTTCGGCGTCGTCCAGGGCCGCGTCGAGAACCTGGGCCGCGCGCTTGCGGCCCCGGCCTAGAGATGGCGGGGGTGGTGGCACCGCGGAACCTGGTTTCGGTTTGCCGTCGACTGGTCACGCACAGCAAACCCGCAGCCAATGGTTTGCGTCAAGGGACGAACTGGCGTTACACGCGTCAACTTCCGTTACTGGAGGGGCACTTGTGATCAAGCCGCCGGCTGTCGCCACCGTGCCGCCGGTCACCGTGTGGCGTACGCCATGGCGCGCCCCGCCCCGGCCCCGCACCATGGCGGAACAACCGAGTCACCGCCCTTGATCGTCCCTTTGATCGTCCGGGCGACGTGACCGAATCGACGGCCCGGATCCGGGCACTCCCAGGGGCAAGCCGGGCCCTGGGACGCTACAGTCACCCACTACGCACCCCGTGGCCCGGCCTATCTGACTCGAGGTACGCAGCGTGTCCGTCCTGGTTCTGATTCTCGCCGTGAGCGCCGCCTGCTGCCTGGGCTTCGGGTTCGTGCTCCAGCAGAACGCGGCCCAGCGGGCACCCCTGAGCGACTTCCTCTCACCGCGGCTGCTCTTCGACCTGATGCAGGTGCCGCGCTGGCTGGGCGGCATCGCGCTGATGGTGGCCGGCATGGTCCTCGGGGCGATCGCCCTGAGCCAGGGCGAGATCTCCCTCGTCGAACCGCTCCTCGCCACCAACCTCCTCTTCGCCCTCGCCCTCTCCCGCAGGCAGACCAGACAGCCGCTGGGCCGCCAGGGCTGGGCGGGCCTCGCACTGCTGGCGGGCGGCGTCACGGCGTTCATCGTCGCGGGCGAGCCGCGCGGCGGCACCGCGATCACCGATCCCTTCCGCCACTGGCTGATCATCGGCGCCATGGTCGGCCTGGCCCTCCTCCTGACGACCTACGCGAAGCGCTCCCGCCTGAGCGCCGCCCCCGTCCTCCTCGCCCTCGCCGCGGGTCTCCTCTACGGCGTCCAGGACGCCCTCACCCGGGTCAGCGGCCAGCGCTTCTCCGAGGGCGGCCTCACCGAGCTGGTGACCGGCTGGCAGCCGTACGGCGTCGTGGTCCTCGGTGTCACCGGCCTGGTCCTGGTCCAGAGCGCCTTCGAGACGGCGCCCCTGCGCATGTCGCTGCCCGCCCTCACCGCCGCCCAGCCGCTGGCCGGCATCCTCTGCGGAGTGGGCTTCCTGGGCGACCGCCTGCGCACCGACACCGGCGCGCTCGCCTGGGAGGCGGCGGGCCTCGCGGCGATCGTCGGCGGCATCGTCCTGCTCGGTCTGCACCCCTGCATGCCGAGCGGCTCGGCCAAGCCGGAGCGGGTACGGGACCTGCAGCCGAACTGACCGCGGCACCGCCGTACTGCTTGGATGGCGGCATGACGACCCCAGCAGACGAGATCCTCGACATCGTCGACGAGAACGACCAGGTCATCGGCCAGTCCCCGCGCGGCAGGGCCTACGCCGAGGGCCTGCGCCACCGCTGCGTCTTCATCCAGGCCCGGGACTCGGCCGGCCGCCTTTTCGTCCACCGCCGCACCCCGACCAAGCTGGTCTTCCCCTCCCTCTACGACATGTGGGTCGGCGGAGTGGTCGGCGCGGGCGAGTCCTACGACGACGCGGCCCTGCGCGAGGCCGAGGAGGAACTCGGCGTCCGTGGCCTCCCGAGCCCGCACTTCCTCTTCAAGTTCCTCTACGACGACGGCGCCGGTCAGACCTGGTGGTCGGCGGTGTACGAGGTCCGCTGCGACCTGCCGGTCAGCCCGCAGGTCGAGGAGGTGGGCTGGCACGACTTCCTGCCGGAGGCGGAGGTGGAGCGGCGGTTGGCCGAGTGGGAGTGGGTGCCGGACGGAGTGGCGGCGTACCGACACTGGAAGGCCTACCGGGGCAAATCCAGCCCGTCCGGCGTTTGAGGACGAGGCCTTTCGGGCCGAAGCGGGGGTCTGGGGGCGGCAGCCCCCAGCATCGGTAAGGTCACCCCGTGATCGAATTCGCACGGAACATCCGGCTCTGGTTCACCCCCGAGCAGATGCGAGAAGAAGGCGGCACGCCGGACTACCGCTTCTCGCTGGCGAACGAGCGCACCTTCCTGGCCTGGCTGCGCACCGCTCTCGCCCTGATCGGCGGCGGCTTCGCGGTGGACCAGTTCCTGCCCGACCTGCGCTGGGCCTGGCGCGTGGGACTCGCCCTCGCACTGCTCGGCGCCGGCGTGCTGTGCTCCCTGCGCGCGGTCAACCACTGGATGCGCTGCGAGAGGGCCATGCGGCGCGGCGAGGACCTGCCGGTCTCACGCTTCCCGGCGGTGCTGAGCATCGTCGTCGCCGTCGTGGCCGTCGCCATGGTCGTCGTCGTACTCGTCGGGTGGGAGGGATGAACGCCGCCGCGGACCGGGAACGCGACCCCGGACTGCAGCCGGAGCGGACCCGGCTCGCCTGGCGGCGCACGACCCTGGCGAGCACCGTCGCCGCCGTGCTCGCCGTCAAGACCGCACTGCACGGCGGCCCGTCCGTGACCGGGGTCGTCGCCTGCGCCCTGTGCTGCGCGCTCTGGCTGGGCTTCCTCCTCATCGCCCACCGCCGCATCCGCACCCTTGCGTCGACCGACAGCCCGCTGCCGCTCGTCCCCCGCAACGCCACGGCGGCGGTCCTGTGCACGGTGGCCCTGGCTGCGTGCGGGGCCGCACTGGTCTTCTGACCGGACGCTCCCGCCCCGCCGAACCGGGACGCCACGCAAGCCGAATGACCCGATATGTACGGTTCGCGTGGCAGCCTGTGCGACGTCACCACCCGCACTTCCCGAAGGTGAGCACCATGACCACCCTCCACCTGGAACACGCCTCCCACACCCACGCCCACGGCCCGGGCTGCGGACACACGGAGGTGCCCCACGGAGACCACGTCGACTACGCGCACGACGGGCATCTGCACCGCGAACACGACGGCCACTGGGACGAGTGCGAGCCGAACGGCCACGCCCCCCACGACGCCCACGAGCACCGGCACGGCGAGAACTGCGGACACGAGAGCGTCCTGCACGGCGACCACGTCGACTACCTGCACGACGGCCACCGGCACGCCCCGCACAACGGCCACTGGGACGACCACTGACCCGGCACCGCCCCCGCGTCGGCCGGAAAGCACAACCCGACAGCTCCCCGCCGCACCCGGCGGGGAGCTGTCGGCCTATCGTGGCTCCGATCACCTTCACCCCGCCCACTGGACTGCATACCGACCAGTCGGCATGATGGTGCCAGTCCCGTTCACGCGCGCATAAGGAGCATCGATGAGCCCCGACCACCCGCCAGGTCTCGATCTCGACCGGCTGCGCGGCCTGCTCGACCGCGAGCGGCCAGGTCTGGTGCACGGCCCCCTGACCGGCCGGCTGATCGAGGGCGGACGGTCGAACCTCACGTACGCGCTCTCGGACGGCACCTCGAAATGGGTCGTACGACGTCCGCCGCTCGGCCATGTGCTGGCCACGGCGCACGACATGAAGCGCGAGCACCGGGTGATCAGCGCACTGCACCCGACGGACGTGCCGGTGCCGCGCCCGGTGCTGCTCTGCGAGGACGAGGAGGTGCTCGGGTCGCCGTTCTACGTCATGGAGTTCGTGGCGGGCACCCCGTACCGCACGGCCGACCAGCTCGCCCCGCTCGGCCCGGAGCGCACCCGAGGCGCGGTGCTGTCCCTGGTGGACACCCTGGTCGAGCTGCACGGGGTCGACCCCGGCGAGGTCGGTCTCGCCGACTTCGGCCGCCCCGAGGGCTTCCTGGACCGCCAACTGCGCCGCTGGGGCAAGCAGTTGGACGCCTCCCGCAACCGCGAGCTGGCCGGCATCGACGAGCTGCACGCCTCGCTCGGCCGACAGCTGCCCGCCTCCCCCGCGCCGGCCGTGGTCCACGGCGACTACCGCCTCGACAACGTCCTGATCGGCGAGGACGACAGGATCAAGGCGATCCTCGACTGGGAGATGTCGACGCTCGGCGACCCGCTCACCGACCTGGGCCTGCTGGTGATGTACAGCATGCCGCTGGGCACGCCCGACTCCCCGGTGTCCACGACCGCCGAGGCCCCCGGCCACCCGGACCCCGCCGAGCTGATCGAGCGCTACGCGGCCCGCTCCGGGCGCGATGTCTCGGCCGTCTCCTGGTACACGGCGTTCGCCTGGTTCAAGCTCGCCGTGATCCTCGAGGGCATCCACTACCGCTACACGCTGGGCCAGACGGTCGGCCGCGGCTTCGACCGGATCGGCGACCTGGTGCCCGTCTTCATCGAGCACGGCCTGACCACTCTCCAGGAAGGCTGACGGACCATGGACTTCGCGTTCGACGCGCGCACCGAGGAACTGCGCGCCAAGCTGCTCGCCTTCATGGACGAGTACGTCTACCCGGCCGAGGCGGTCGCGGAGGAGCAGCGGGCCGAGCTCGCCTCGCCCTGGGACACGCCGGCGGTCGTGGAGGAGCTGAAGGCTCAGGCGCGCAGGCAGGGCCTGTGGAACCTCTTCCTCCCGGACGCCGAGCACGGCGCGGGCCTGACCAACCTCCAGTACGCGCCGCTGGCCGAAATCACCGGCCGCAGCCCGCAGTTGGCGCCCACCGCCACGAACTGCGCGGCACCGGACACCGGCAACATGGAGGTGCTCGCGCAGTTCGCCGACGAGCAGCAGCAGAAGCAGTGGCTGGAGCCGCTGCTGGCCGGTGAGATCCGCTCGGCGTTCGCGATGACGGAGCCGGACGTGGCCTCCTCCGACGCCACCAACATCACCACGCACATCGAGCGGGACGGCGACGAGTACGTCATCACGGGCCGCAAGTGGTACATCTCCGGGGCGATGAACCCGGACTGCAAGATCTTCATCGTGATGGGCAAGACGGACCCGGACGGCGCGGACATCCGCCGCCAGCAGTCCATGGTCCTGGTCCCGCGCGACACACCCGGCGTCACGATCAAGCGCGCGATGCAGGTCTTCGGCTACGAGGACCACTACCACGGCGGCCACGCCGAGGTGATCTTCGACCACGCGCGCGTGCCGGTGTCCAACCTGATCGGCGAGGAGGGCGGCGGCTTCGCCATCGCCCAGGCCCGGCTCGGCCCTGGCCGTATCCACCACTGCATGCGGCTGATCGGCATGGCGGAGCGGGCCATCGAGCTGATGTGCCGCCGGGCGGTGTCCCGGACGGCCTTCGGCAAGGCGCTGGCCCAGCAGGGCGTGGTGCACAACTGGATCGCCGACGCGCGCGTGACCGTGGAGCAGCTGCGGCTGCTCGTACTGAAGACGGCCTGGCTTATGGACACCGTCGGCAACAAGGGCGCCCACGCGGAGATCCAGGCCATCAAGATCGCCACACCCCGCGCGGTCGTCGACATCATCGACCGGGCGATCCAGCTGCACGGCGCGGGCGGCGTCAGCCAGGACTTCCCGCTGGCCGAGCTGTACGCCGGGGCCCGGACGCTGATGATCGCGGACGGCCCGGACGAGGTGCACCAGCGGTCGCTGGCGCGACGGGAGCTGAAGAAGTACCTGTAAGGGCATGCGGTAAGGGGCGGTCGTCCATGGCGACCGCCCCTTACGCATGTCGGCTTGCGCGTGTGCGCCTTACGGGCGCAGTGCCCGCAGCAGCAGATCGGCCAGGTGGTCGGCGACCTCCTGGGGGCTCATCGGCCCGTCGGGGCGGTACCAGGTCGACAGGTGGTGGACCGAGCCGAAGTGGTAGTCCACCACCAGGTCGGCCGGGGTCGCCTTCGAGAAGACCCCCGCCTCCTGGCCCTCCTCCACCAGCGCACGGAAGCGTTCGTGGTAGCGACGGCGCTCGGCGCGCACCTGCTTGTTCTTCTCGGGGCTCAGGTGGTGCATCGACCGGAAGAAGATCATCGCGTCGTCGAGGTTCTCGATCGTGGTGACGACGACATCGGCCGCGGCGCCCCTGAGGCGCTTCTCGATCGGCTCGTCGGCGTCGGCGAACGCGTCGAGGCGCTCCTGCTGGACGCGCAGCACGCGCGCGTACACCTCGTGCAGGAGGTCGTCCTTGGAGCCGAAGTAGTGGTACAGCGCCCCCTTGGTGACGCCGGCCGCCTCGACGATCTCCTGCACGGAGGTGCGGTCGTAACCCTGCTCGGCGAAGAGCCGGGTGGCGGCGGCCAGCAGCCGCTGCGGGACGGGCGTACCGTCTCCGTCCGTCGTCCTGGGCACTGTGCCGCCACCTGCCTTCCGGGCGCTGAGCCGTAGTTCTATTCGCTTGCTTGCCTGCGGGAACGAAGCTCCCGACGGAGGATCTTCCCACTCGCCGTCTTCGGCAAGTCGGGCAGGATCTCCACCTGCCGCGGGTACTTGTAGGCAGCCAGTCTCTCCTTGCAGTACACCGCGAGTTCATCCGGGTCCGTCTCGGCGCCCGGACGCAGGCTGATGTACGCCTTGACGGTCTCACCGCGGTACCCGTCGGGCACCCCGACGACGGCCGCCTCGCGCACCGCCGGGTGCGTGTACAGGACGTCCTCGACCTCGCGCGGCCACACCTTGAAGCCGGACGCGTTGATCATGTCCTTCTTGCGGTCGACGACGTACAGCCAGCCCTGCTCGTCCATGAACCCGATGTCGCCGGTGCGCAGCTCGCCGCCCGGGAAGGTCTCGGCGGTCGCTTCGGGCCGCCGCCAGTAGCCGGGCACGACCTGCGGCCCGCGCACGAGGATCTCGCCCTGCTCACCGAAGGGCACCTCCTGCCCCTGCTCGTCGACGATCCGTACGACCGTCTCCGGCCCCGGCAGACCCACGGCCAGCGTCCCGGACACCGGGTCGACGGGCGCCTCCAGACCGGGCGGCACGGAGGCGCAGGGGGCGGTGCACTCGGTCAGCCCGTAACCGTTGCGAATGTACGGCCCGAAGCCCGCCCGGAACTTCTCCACCAGCGCCGGCGGCACGGGCGCACCACCACTGGAGATGTTCACGAAGGACGAGAAGTGATCCGGGGTGACGTCGGGATGGGCGGCCAGCGCCATGAAGGCGGTCGAGGGCCCGACCGTGTAGTGCGGCCGGTGCTCGGCGAACGCCTCCAGCACCACGCCCGCATCGAAGCGGTACGTCAGCACGAGCGTGCCGGCGCTGTTGAGACAGGCCCCGAGCTGGCACACCATCCCGGTGATGTGGAACAGCGGCGCGAGCGCGTAGTAGACGGGGGCGTCCGGCAGCGCCAGCCCCGTCCGCTGCCGCTCCGCGTTGCACATGATGTTGCCGTGCGTGTTGGTGGCGCCCTTGGGGGTGCCGCTGGTGCCCGAGGTGTAGCTGATCAGCGCGATGTCGGACGGCCGGAGGCGGCGCCCCTCGGGCGCCTCGTAGCCGGCGCGGGCCACGGTCGTCAGGTCGGCGGCGTCCGCGGCCTGCGGCAGCCGCTCGAAGGCCAGCACGCGCGCGTCGCCACGCGTCTGGAAGTCCAGCTCGCACCCGGTGAGCACGATCGACACGGGCGAGTCGGCGGCCGTCTCCCGCAGATACGAGTCCCACGCCCGGTCGGAGCAGATCAGCGCGGCCACCTCGCCGTCCCGCAGGACGTGCGCGACCTCCCCCGACTTGTACATGGGGTTGACGGGCACGACGGTCGCGCCCGCCTTCCACGCCCCCAGCAGCGCCAGCACGAAGAGCGGGGAGTTCTGCAGCAGGATCGCCACCCGGTCGCCGCGCTCCAGACCACGGGCGGCGAGATGCCCGGCGACCGAGTCGCTCAGCTCGTCGACCTCCCGATAGCTGAGCCGCCCGTCGAAGTAGGCGAGGAAGTCACGGTCCGGTGCCTCCCCGACGGCCCGCCGCAGGGCGTGCACCAGCGAATCGACCGGGTTTATGGGGCCGCGCTGGGCGTCGTTGAGCAGAGCCACCCAGGGCTTGGCCGCGTAACGGGAGTCGGTCACCGTACGTCCTCCCACTTCTGCTGGAGGTGGTTCATGTTGGCCAGCCACCGGTCCGGCTCGGCGGCCCGCAGCTGGTAGTACCCGGCGACCTCCGGGTGCGGCAGGATCAGGAACCGGTCCTCCTCCATCCCCTTGAACAGGGCGTCCGCCACATCCGCCGGTTCGATCGCGGTCGGCTGCAGCACCAGGTTGCCCGCGGTGCCGGTGGCGGCGAGCATGTCCGTCCGAACCCCCTGGGGACAGATGGCGTGCACCTTCACCCCACGGTGCCGGTACGTCAACGACAGCCACTCGGCGAAGGCGTACGCCCCGTGCTTGGTCACGCTGTACGAGGGCGCCCCGATCATGGTCAGCAGCCCGGCGGCGGAAACGGTGGACACGAACCGCCCGCTCCCGCGCTCCAGCCACTCCGGAAGCAGCTCATCGGCCGCCCGCACATGGGCCATGACATTGACGTCCCAGGAAGTGGCCCACGACTTCTCGTCGGCCGACAGCCCCTGTGCCCCGTCCTCGAAGGCGACCCCGGCATTGGCGCAGTACACGTCGACGGTCCCACCGAGCGCGTCGCGGGCGTCGCCGACGATGGCGGAGGCGTCGCCGGGTACTGCGATCCCACCGATCTCGTCGGCGACCGCCTTGGCCCGGTCACCATCGAGATCGTTCACGACGACCCGAGCCCCCTCAGCGGCGAACCGGCGGGCAAGAGCGGCCCCGATCCCCCCTCCGGCCCCCGTGACGACCACACCAGCACCCTGAACGGCTTCCACCATCGGTCTCCTTCGACTGCGGCTCTGCGGCGAGCCCAGACTAACCGGTCGGTATGTAAGAGGAAAGGTCGACTGCACCGCCCCAAGGGGCGCCGGGAACGGCGCGACAAGCCGCAACGAACCCGCACCTTCCACACAACCCGCAGGAGCAATACCGTGCCCCACATGCGCCTATCCAGACGAGCTCTACTCGCAGCGACAACGGCAGCAGCTTCCCTCACAGCGGCACCCCCGGCCTCCGCAGCCGCCCCCCGCAAGAAACTTCGCACCGGCTTCGAACGCCTCTCCGCCGAAGGCTACGCACTTCTGGACGCCCAACGAGTCGGAATCGTCACCAACCCCACCGGCGTAACCCGAGACGTCCACCACATCGTCGACGTCATGCACGCAGACGACCGAGTGAACCTGAAGGCCGTCTTCGGCCCCGAACACGGCTTCCGCGGCACCGCCCAGGCAGGCGGCTCCGAGGGCCGCTACGACGACCCGGCCACCGGCCTCCCGGTCTACGACACGTACCTCAAGAGCGGCCGGCCCCTCGCCGACATCTTCACCACCTCCGGCGTCGACACCGTCGTCTTCGACATCCAGGACGTGGGCGCCCGCTTCTACACGTACATCTGGACGCTCTACGACTGCATGGAGGCCGCCCAGTTGGCCGGCAAACGCTTCGTCGTCCTGGACCGCCCCAACCCCGTGACCGGCCGCGAGGCCCAAGGCCCGGTCCTGCACAAGGAGTTCGCGACCTTCGTCGGCCGGCAGCCGATCTCCCAGGCACACGGAATGACGGTCGCCGAGCTGGCCCGGCTGTTCAACGGGGAGTACCTTGCCACCCCCGTCCCCCTCGAGACCGTACTGATGACGGGCTGGAAGCGCTCGGAGTTCTACGACGCCCACGGCCTCCCCTGGGTACCGCCGAGCCCCAACATGCCGACCCCCGACACGGCGCTCGTGTACTCGGGGACGTGCATGTTCGAGGGCACCAACCTGTCGGAGGGCCGCGGCACCACCCGCCCCTTCGAACTGCTCGGCGCGGACGGCATCGACGGGAAGTGGGCGGCCGCGGCGAACGAACTCGGCCTGCCCGGCGTGCACTTCAGGGAGGCCTACTTCGCGCCGACCTTCTCCAAGTTCCAGGGGAAGACGATCGGCGGCGTACAGATCCATGTGCACGACCGGGCCGCATACGACCCCGTACGCACCGGAATCGCGCTGCTGGTGACCGCCAGGAAGGTGTGGAGCGGCTTCGCCTGGCGGTCCGACAACTGGATCGACAAGCTCACGGGCTCCACGCGCGTGCGTACCGCGATCGACGCGGGCGCGAGCACCGACGAGGTGGTGGCGGGCTGGCGGGAGGAACTGGCCGTCTTCCGGAGGATTCGAAAGGAATACCTCCTCTACAAGTGAGTCGGGACGTATGGCCATCCTCGCCCGGTAGCAGGACGATGCGCCCACATCGCACTGCTACGGGGGACGAGGGGGACCGTCATGGCACAGCCGGCAATGAGCGTGACGCCGTACTGGGAGCTGACCTTCGACGCGGACGGGGACGTCGACGGCCGGGAACGGGACGCGCTGCTCGCCGAGGTCCCCGATCGCGGTGTCCATGACCTGATCGTCTTCGCACACGGCTGGAACAACGACCGCTCCGGCGCGACCGCCCTCTACCGGCGGTTCTTCGCCCCGATCCCGAAGCTCGCACCGGCGGCGAAGATCGGGTTCGTGGGCGTGATCTGGCCGTCGATGCGGTTCTCGGACGAGCCGATCCCCGACTTCCCGAAGTCCGTGGTGGCCATGGAGGCGGAGGCGGTCCCGGCGCCGGCACTCGACAAGGACACCCGGCACGCACTGCTGGAGACGTTCCCCGGGCGGGCCACCGTGGTCGACCAGATCGCGCGCATGCTGGACCAACGGCCCGACAACGAACTCGAGGAGTTCGGACGGCTGGTGCGGCTGCTGGTGGAGGTCGTACCGGGCGGGCCGCAGCCGCTGTTCGCGGCGGACACGCTCGCGGAGGGCGTCCCGCAGAGCGAGCCGGTGCTGTTCACCGGGGACGCGACGACGCTGTGCGACGAGTTCGCGCAGGCACTGGCGGCCCTCCGCTCCGGTGGCGACGCGGAGGGGTTCTCGTTGCCGAACCCCTGGGACGGGGCGAAGGAGCTGCTGCGGCAGGCGACGTACTACGCGATGAAGCGGCGCGCGGGAACCGTCGGGGAGCGTGGACTCGGGCGGCTGGTCGGGCAGTTGGCCGCCGCGGCGCCGGACGTGCGGGTGCACCTGGTCGGGCACAGCTTCGGCGGCCGGCTGGTGTCGTTCGCGCTGCGCGGGCTGCCCGAGGGCGTGCGCACGGTGAAGTCGGTGACGCTGCTCCAAGGGGCCTTCTCGCACTACGCGTTCGCGGCCCGGCTGCCGCACGACGCGCACGCGGGAGGTGTGCTGCAGGGCCAGCAGAACCGTGTCGACGGCCCACTGGTGTGCTGCTTCTCCCACTTCGACTCGGCCCTGGGCACCATCTATCCACTGGCCTCCCGCATGGCGGGCGACGCGCAGGGCGCGGTCGAGGGCCTCAGTGTCGACGGAATGCTCGGCGCCAAGTGGGGAGCGATGGGGCACGACGGTGTGCAGGCGGTGCCGGGCACGCGCGCGTACAAGCTCCCCGACGCGCTCAACAGCACGCTGCCCACGTCGGGTTGCGTGAACATCGACGCGGCGGCGGTGGTCAACAAGGGTGGGCCGCCGACCGGGGCGCACAGCGACATCGTGCACTCCGAACTCGCGCGGGTGGTGCTGGCGGCGGGCCGCATCCGCTGACCCGCCGCCAGTGGTATGTCACATACCATCCGGCAGTGCCATGTCACATCTCACCGATGTGACGTGTACTCCACCACCTGCTGGAAGGTGGGCCGGTTCTGCCAGCTGATGTTGTAGTGCTTGATGCCGCCCAGGGTGCGCTGGACGATCGAGTCGGCGCACCACTGGTCGCCCGCCGAGCACAGGTCGTCGCCGGGGTAGACGGTGGACGCGGAGGTGCCGGCCGCCGTCTTCAGGGTGCTGATCAGGATGTCCCGGCAGGAGCTGAGGACGCCGCCGCCGCAGTACTTCTCGGCCAGCGGCCCCTTGACCGTCTCTCCGAGCACCGCCCGGATGTCCTTGTCGACGTAGCTCCACCAGCCGTACTGGAAGGAGCTTCCCGCGTGCGAGCCGGTGGGCCCGTGCGCGGCCGACGGGGACTCGTCGATGGGCAGGTTGTTGCCGAAGGCGGTGTACAGGTCGCTGCCGAGGCCCGGTTGGAACTCGGCCTTGACCAGCAGCGGCCACCAGGCGTCCAGGATGCGGATCGCGTCGGCGTTGGCGTACTTCTTCGAACCGGCCGAGGTCTCCGTGCGCTTGGCGCCCGCGGTCACCCAGGCCTGCAGCTTGCTCACGGCGTCCGCGGCCGTGGAGTCGGTCACCGTACTGCTGTTGATGACCTTGAGCAGCTTCGGCAGTACGTCCTCGGCGCGCAGGTCGGCGAGCGCCGCGTCCGCCATGGCCTGTACGAGTTTGGTACGGGTCACCCCGCCGGCCGCGACCAGCTTCTTCACCCGGTCCTCGAGCAGGTTGCCGCGGTGCACGGACCCGTCGCCCCAGGGCGCGGTCGTGTAGTCGAGGGCCTGCTTGTTGTTCCAGGAGATGTAGTAGTCCTGGTCGATGGAGTTGGGGTGGGCCGAAGCGGCCGTGTAGTCGGCGGTGTTGGTGGACGGGTCCCAGTTCTTCCACTCGTACGCGGCCTGTCCCCACACCGGGAACTCGGCGTCCACGCCGCTCGCGCGCACCGGGTTGTTGCCGCTGTTGTAGTACGCGGTGTGCGAGGAGTCGGCGTAGAACCAGTTGAAGGTGTAGTTGATGTGCTGCGCCGCGCTCTGGAAGGTCTGCGGGCTCTTCACGTAGTCGGGGTCGTTGAGCATCTGGAAGCCGATGATCGAGTCGGCCTCGTGCATGTAGGAGGAGCGCAGGGTGGTGTAGGCGACCTTCTTGCCGCCGACGGTGGCTCTGTATTCCACCGGCCCGTACTTGGTCTTCCAGACCCGCATCGTGTACGACCCGGCCGCCGTGCCGTCGGCCGTGGTCGGCGTCCAGGAGTTCTTCTGCTCGACCTTGTCCATGGCCGTGCAGGTGCCGTGGTACAGGTAGTGGTAGTCGTCCGTGCACAGCTCGACGGCGTACGTGTCGATGATGTCCTGGCCGGAGGTCGTCGCACTCCAGGAGTAGTCCTGGCCGCGGCCCAGTTCGACGTACATGCTCAGGCCGGCGAAGGAGGCGCCGCGGGCGCTGATGCCCGGGCCCTGGATCTCCTGGAGCATGAGCAGCTGGGGGGCGAAGTAGCCGGTCTGCGGGCCGAACACGGCGATCGGGTGGCCGCTGGAGGTGTACTTGCCGCTCACCACAAGGGCATTGGACATGCCGCGCTTGGCGGAGCTGAGGGCGGTCGCGGTCGCCGTGGCGGAGGCCGCCTGGGCGCTCTGGGAGGCCCCGGTGCCCGTCGCGTCGTAGACCAGCGGCTCCGTGGTCACCGAACCGGCGTCGGGCAGGGCCTCGCCCTGGGGGCTGTCCGGCTTGGTGGCGTACGGGAAGCTCTCGCCGTTGTGGACGGTGAGGACGGCCTCGGCGTCGTTGCGCTCGCGGAAGGACTCCCAGACCTTGGTGCCCTCCTCCACGCCGTACTTGGACTGGGCGGCGATCAGTGAGAGCGCGTTGTTGACCTCGCCGCCACCGCCGGAGCCGAACAGGGAGCCGACCACGGAGCCGAGGGCCACCAGGTCGGTGATCTTGAAGTGGTCGATGGTGCCGGCGTTGGTGACGGAGTCCTTGTGGCCGGTGAGGACGTACTCGCCGGGGAAGTAGCGGCCGCTGTCGGAGGCGTCGATGTAGGCGTTGATGCCGGCGAGGTAGGCGTTGGCGTCGTCGAGGGCCTGCTGGCCGCGGGCGCCGTTGGTGGCGACGGCGTTGTCGATCTGGGCCTGCAGATCGGCCTCGCTGTACGGGGCGTTGCGGTAGAACTCCTGCTCCAGGCCCTGGTTGGAGGCCGCGCCGCCCGCGAAGGTCGTCAGCTGGCCGCGACCGACGTGACGGAAGACATCCATGAGCCACAGCCGGTCCTCAGCCGCGGCATACCCGGCCCCGAACTCCGTGCCGTATCTGGTGGTACCGGTGATGTGGGGGATGCCCGCCTTCTTGTCGCGGACGATCGTCACATCGCTGCGGCCCGCAGGCTTCTCGGTGGAGGCGACTTGATCGGAAGAGACCCCGAACGACGCGTCGTTGAAGAACGTGTTGATCGTCGAGTCGGTGAGCGTGGAGTAGCCCTTGGCCAGGTTGGCGTACGGGCCGAGCTGGTCCTCCGCGTGGGCGGGCTGGGAGCCGAACGCCTGGTTGAGCAGGATCTGGGCGAGGGTCGCGTTGCCGTTCTCACCGGGCGGCAGGATGTCGGAACACTGACCGCCGCAGTAGTCGTTCGAGGTCGCCGCCACCGCCGTCGCTTGGGAAAGCGGGGACAAAAGACCAGCAATCAGGGCGCATATGGATGCGGTCTTCAGGAACCCGGCGAGTCTGCCGGGAGTTCTCAGTCTGTCAAGGGCGATGCGCGAGGTACGCCGTGGCATGGCAGCTCCTACCGACGGGGGTGAGCCGGGACGTTACCGCCGGTATCCCCGGGATTGAAGATGAACATGCGTCAAGTTTTGGTAGCCGGTGCGGCGGCTTATGGAGGTCATCGGAAATCGGATGGAGCCGAATCGCTTGTCGATACGTCTATTCGGCGACGTCCGTACGACGACGCCGAAGTGACCGAAGTACAGGTGCAGGTGTGACGGAGGTGCAGGGCGATGGCCGGTTTTCGGAGTCTGGCGAGACAGGTCCGCGATCCGCGGTGCGATCTGGCACTGCGGCGCTACTCACTGCGCAAGTGCCTTGAGCGGTTCGCTCCTTACGGGCACAGGGCGACCTGGGACCATTTGTGCTCCCGGGCAGGGTTCGGTCCCGAGGACCGGTCCCCCGACCCGGTGCGGCTCGTGGCCGCACTGGAGGAGTTGGAAGAGGCGCGTTCGGTCTGGCTGGCCTATGAGGTCGAGTTCGCCGAGCGGCGCAAGAAGGAGAAGCACGACGGGCTGCGCCGGCCGGGCACCGTGGACGACTGGCACCGGCTGACCTGGGGCGGTTTCGGTGTCGCCTGGTGCGACGACCCGCGGGTCCACCCCCGTGAACCGCTGGCCGAGGTGCTTCGCCGACTGATCTCCGCCTTGGAGCGCAAACCGGGCGCCGAGTGCCCGGTGTGCGGCGGAGAGCGTCTGATCTGGACGTACGACCTGGACCACGAACCCTCGGCGGGTCCGGTCTGCACTCACTGCGGAATTCTCGTGCCACGGCCCGTGCTCAAGCCCGAGGCCCTGGCGGACGCAAGGCGCGGAAGGCTGCTGGTGTCGGCCTAGCTCGGCGGGGGTGCGCCGGGGATGCCGCACCCCCTGTCTGTCGTTGATGGTCGATGGGCCGTTGTCAGTGGTGACTGGCAGGCTTGAGGCATGGTGCAGGTGTGTCTCAACGGACCGCGGGGATCCGCCGACGGCGCGATGGTGCCGCTGACCCCGCAGGCGATGGCCGAGTCCGCGGCGCATGCCGTTGCGGCCGGGGCCACGGACATCCACGTCCACCCCAAGAACCCGTGCGGCCACGACTCCCTGTCGCCCCGGGTCCTCGCACCGACGCTCCAGGCGATCCGGGCCCGTGTGTCGGTCCCGGTCGGGGTGACCACCGGCGCCTGGGCGGAGCCGGATCCGGCGGCCCGGCTGAAGCGGATCCGGAGCTGGGCGGACCTGCCCTCGCTGCCCGACCACGCCTCCGTCAACTGGCATGAGGAGGGCGCGGAGGAGATCGCCGCGGCTCTGATCGACCTCGGGGTGGGGGTCGAGGCCGGCGTCTGGTCGGGGACCGACGGGGCAGCGCGGTTCGCCGTGTCCCCGCTCCGGGGGCGGGTGTTGCGGGTGCTGGCCGAGGTGACGGATACGGCGGTGGATACGGCTGAGGACACCGCACGCGGGCTGCTGGCCGACCTGGGCCGGGCGCACGGCCGCCCCGTGCTGCTGCACGGCGAGGACGACGGCGCCTGGCCGGTGTTGCGGCTGGCAGGGCGGCTGGGGTTCGCGACCCGAATAGGCCTGGAGGACACACTGCTCCTGCCGGACGGGGAACGCGCCGGGTCCAACGCTCAGTTGGTCGCCGAGGGGCTGCTCCAGTACGGGTGAGCCCAGCGCCGGTCGTCGGGGAGGCTTTGGAGCTCGGCGCGTATGGCGAGGTCGCCCTCGCCCTGGGCGCGGAGGCGGGCGGCGCCCGGGCCGGCCAGCCAGGCGCGCAGCTCTGCGACGCCGGCGTCCTCACTGCCGTCGTACCACCAGGAGAACGGGGAGGAGTCGGACAGCAGGTCGTACAGCCAGACGTCGACGCAGTGGACGAGGTGCGCGTCGGCGACCGGGCTGCGGACCCACCGGTCGAGGAACGGAGTCACGGTCCTGGCGATCGTGACGCAGGTGTCGAAGATGTCGTCGATGCCGTACGGCGGCTCGGGCGTCGTGAGGGCGTCCTGCCACCAGGCGTGCAGGAAGGCCTCGATCGCGGCGGCCTGCTCGGCCGGCCAGGAGCGCCAGTCCACCCGGCTCAGCCCATGGGCTCCGTAACCGATCGAGCCCAGGGTGCCGTCGGCCATCGCCCGTGCGGCCTGCGGCAGCAGGCGCCGCATCGCGGCTGGGTGGTCGTCGAAGTGGTCGGGGACCTCGAAGAGGTAGTACCGCACCACGTCCACGGGCACGTGCACGTACGGCGTGCGCAGATACGCGGTCTCCTCGGGTGCATGGCAGTGGCCGCAGCCGGTCTCGTCAGGGCTGGCGAAACCGTTGAAGACCGTGTCGATGTCCGCGAGGGCGACGTCAAGGGCAGTTGAGGACAAGGGACTTGTTCCCGTCAGGACTCCGTGCACGGCGTCCGGGCCGGCCGAAGATCCCGACGCTACCAGCCGCTAATCCGCTGGCTCCACCCCTTTCCCGTCGGGACAGTTGGACGCGATGAAACCGAACTGAACGACCCCGGAACCGAGGTGTCCCATGTCGACGCTCCGCGTCACCGCCGAAGTGCTGACCGTCCACGAGCATCCCAACGCCGACGCGCTCGAACTGGCCCAGGTGGGTCTGTACCGGGCCGTCGTCGCCAAGGGCGCGTACCGCACCGGCGATGCCGCCGTCTACATCCCCGAGCAGGCGGTGCTGCCGGCCGGGCTGATCGAGGAGCTGGGGCTGACCGGGCGGCTCGCGGGAAGCAGGTCCGACCGGGTCAAGGCGGTGCGGCTGCGCGGTGAGCTGTCGCAGGGCATCGTGTGCCGGCCGAAGGCGCTGACGGACGTCGACCTGGCGCGGGCGGCCCTGGACGGGACGGACTTCGCGGAGCGGCTCGGCATCACCAAGTGGGTGCCGCCCATCCCGCCCACGATGAGCGGGGAGGTCGAGTCCGCGCCCGATCTGCTGCCCTGGGTCGACATCGAGAACATCCAGCGGTTTCCGGACATCTTCACACCGGGCGAGGCTGTGGTCCTGACGGAGAAGCTGCACGGTTCGGCCTGTCTGCTGACGTATCTCGCCAACGAGGGGCGGGTGCACGTCTCGTCCAAGGGGTTCGGGTCCAAGTCCCTTGCCCTGAAGGAGGACCCGCGCAATCTGTACTGGCGGGCGGTGCACGGGCACGGCGTCGCCGCGACCGCGGCCCGGCTCGCCGAGCGGCTGGGCGCACGCCGGGTCGGGATCTTCGGCGAGGTGTACGGCGCGGGGGTCCAGGACCTGACGTACGGCGCGGACGGGCGCCGCGAGACCCTGGGGTACGCCGTCTTCGACGTCTCCGCGGAGATCGACGGCACCGTGCGCTGGCTGGACGCGGCCGAACTGCTCGACGGGGAGCTGCCGTTGGTGCCGCGGCTGTTCGAGGGCGCGTACGACATCGAGCGCGTGCTGGAGGTCGCGAGCGGGCGGGAGACCGTGTCCGGACGCGGACTGCATCTGCGCGAGGGAGTCGTGATCCGTCCGGCGACGGAGCGGTACAGCTCGGTGACCGGGGGCCGGGCCATCGCCAAGGCGGTGAGCGCGGCGTACCTGACCCGCAAGGGCGGGACGGAGTACGAGTGACGCGGACGGCCGCAGGCCGAGCGGACCCTAGTGCCGGTCCTGCTCCCTGCGGCCGCCCCCTCGCTCCACCATCAGCCGCGAGCCGCTCTGCCGTTCGCCGAAGACATCGTCCGGGTTGGACAGGACGCAGGTGTCCAACGACAGACAACCGCAGCCGATGCAGTCCGTGAGGTGGTCGCGCAGGCGGTTGAGCTGCTTGATCCGTTCGTCGAGTTCCGAGCGCCAGGCCTGGGAGAGACGGGCCCAGTCCTCCCGGGTGGGGGTGCGTTCCTCGGGGAGTTCGGCGAGCGCATCGCGGATCGTGGCCAGCGGGATGCCGACCCGCTGGGCGGCGCGGACGAACGCGACCCGGCGCAGCGCGTCCCGGTGGTAGCGGCGCTGGTTGCCCGTGGTGCGGCGACTGCTGATCAGGCCCTTGGACTCGTAGAAGTGCAGGGCGGAGACGGCGGCGCCGCTGCGCGCCGCGAGCTGGCCGACCGTGAGCTCGTGGATCTTCTCTGGAATCTGGGGCACCCCTCGAACCCTACCCATGCCTCCGTTGACACGGACCCCGCGGCCGACCATGCTAAGCAGTCGCTTAGAGTTTGGGACGAGGAGGCGGGACATGGCAGAGCCGAGGGTCTTCACGGGCGCCGACGAGCTGAAGGCGGCCGTGGGCGAGCAGCTCGGGTACACCGACTGGCTGGAGGTCGACCAGAAGCGGATCGACCTTTTCGCCGATGCCACGGGTGATCATCAGTGGATCCACGTCGATCCGGAGAAGGCCGCCGCCGGGCCGTTCGGGACCACCATCGCGCACGGGTATCTGACCCTGTCGCTGCTGCCGCTGTTCGGGCCGCAGCTGATCAAGGTCGAGGGCGTGAAGATGGGCGTCAACTACGGCACCAACAAGGTGCGTTTCCCCTCGCCGGTGCCGGTCGGCTCGCGGCTGCGGGCCACCGCGGCGATCACCGGGGTCGATGACGTGGCGGGCGGCGTCCAGGTGACCGTCGCCTTCAGCGTCGAGCGCGAGGGCGGCGACAAGCCGGTGTGTGTCGCCGAGTCGGTGTCGCGCTACTACCTCTGACACCGCTGAGCGGCTACTTGGCCGCTCCCACCATCCGCAGCACGAGGTCGGCGTCGAGCGCGCCGACCTCGTCCGGCGTCCAGGGCCCGTCGACGTTGAACCAGCGAGCGACGTCGATGCAGAGCGACATGACGGCGAGGGTGGTGCCCTTCACGTCCAGCACGTCGAACTCGCCGGCCGCCACACCGTCCTCGATGATCCCCCGTACCTCGGCGTCGCACTGCCGGCGCAGCGCGAGGATCTCCTCACGGGCGTCCGGACCGAGCGAGTCCAGCTCGTACTGCACGACCCGGGCGGTCGTCCGTCCGCCCGCGTGCCAGCGCACGAAGGAGCTCACCGCGTCGGCGAGCCGCTCGGCCGCGGTGCCCTCGCGCCGGGCCGCCGTCTGCAGGATCTCCAGCGCCTTCTCATGGCCGATCCGGCTGATCCGGTGGAGCAGCTCTTCCTTGGTCTTGTAGTGGATGTAGAGCGCGGCCGGGCTCATGCCGGCGCGGCCCGCGATGTCACGGGTCGTCGTGGCGTGGTACCCGCGCTCGGCGAAGGCCTCCACCGCGGCGATCAGCAGTCGCCGGGCCGCGTCGGGCGTGACCTCGCCCCACGCCGACGTCTCGTCGCCGGCCGTCTCCTCCGCCGTACTCATCGCTCGCTCGCCCCTCTCGCTGACAGAACCCCCACCATACCGCCGAAGGTGAGCGAGCGCTTAGTCTCCCCGCTCAGAGCTTTTCAGAGCTTCTCGAAGGGGTCGTGCTCGGCGAGCAGCTTCTCCAGCCGGGCCTGGTCGACGCGACTGACGATCTGCCCGGCCTCCTGCCGGTCCCGGATCACCTTGGCCAGGGTGAAGGCGGAGGTGACCAGGTAGAGCACGGCGATGGCGAGGAAGCCGCGCACCCAGGCGTTGGCGTCCAGCCGGAAGATCCCGATCGCCGTGGCGATCATGGCGAGGGCGAAGGAGGCGACGGCCTGGCCGTAGAAGGCGGCCGTGCTCTGCTGCTTGACCGGTGTGTCACTCATGCGATCAAGGGTCGCCGGAGGTGGCCCGCGCCACATCCGCCGAGATACTCAGCTCAGGTACTCAGAACGCCGAAACCCCGGTCAGCGCACGGCCGATGAGGAGTTTCTGGATCTGGCTGGTGCCCTCGTAGAGGGTCATCACGCGGGCGTCGCGCAGCAGTTTGCCCGCCGGGTACTCGTCGATGTAGCCGTATCCGCCGAAGACCTGGAGGGCGTTGTTGGCGGCGCGGACGGCCGCCTCCGAGGCGAACAGCTTGGCCTTGGAGGACTCGACGGCGAAGGGCTGCCCGCGGTCGATCAGGTCGGCGACCCGCCAGGTGAGCAGACGCGCCGCGTCCACGTCCACGGCGATGTCGCTGATCAGCTCCTGTACGAGTTGGTGGTGGGCGATCGGCTTCCCGAACTGCTCGCGCTCGCTCGCGTACTTCACCGCCGCGTCCAGCGCGGCCTGGGCTATGCCGACGCAGCCCGCCGCGACCGACATCCGCCCCTTGGCGAGGGCCGACATGGCGACGGAGAAGCCCTTGCCCTCCTCCCCCAGCATCGCCGCGGCCGGGACGCGTACGTCCTGAAGGACCAGTTCGGCCGTCGCCTGGCCGCGCAGGCCGAGCTTGCCGTGGATGGTGCGGCGGGTCAGGCCGGGAGTGTCGGTCGGTACGAGGAAGGCGGAGACACCCTTGTGGCCGGGGGCGTCGGTGGAACGGGCGAAGAGAAGGACGACATCGGCCCAAGTGCCGTTCGTGATGAACATCTTGGTGCCGTTGATGACGTAGTCCTCGCCGTCGCGCACCGCACGCGTGGAGAGGTTGCCGGCGTCGGAGCCGGTGCCGGGCTCGGTGAGGCCGAAGCAGCCGACGTAATCGCCGGAGGTGAGGCCGGGCAGCCAGCGCCGCTTCTGCTCCTCGTCCCCCCAGGCGGCGATCGTCTTGGCGACCAGGCCGAGAGAGACGGACACGATGCCGCGCACCGAGGAGTCACCGCACCCGAGCTCCTCCGTGACCAGGCAGTACGCGAGGTGGTCGCCGCCGGAGCCGCCGTACTCCTCGTCGATGGTCAGCCCGAGGAACCCGACCTCGCCGAGCTTCTTCACGATCGACCGGTCGACCTCCTCCGCGCGGTCCCAGGCGACCACGTGCGGAGTGATCTCGCGCGCCACGAAGTCCCCGGCCAGTCCGCGGACGGCCTCCTGCTCCTCGCTGAGCTCCAGGTTCACGGTCACCCCACATCAGTCGCCCGCCACACCGCAGCCGTCGTACAAGTGCTGCGGTTTTAAATTAGCACTGCTAGTTTCCGGTTCGCAGCCCTACTATGTGCGCCATGGCCCGACCGCGCAAGCCCCTCCTGAGCACCGACCGGATCGTCGACACGGCGCGCGCGCTGGTGGACGCGGAGGGCCTCGCGGCGGTCTCGACGCGTCGGCTCGCCGCCGAGCTGGGGGTCAGCGGGCCCTCGCTCTACAACCACTTCCGCACCAAGGACGAGATCCTGGAGGCGGTCGCGGACTCGGTGAGCGCTCAGGTCGACCTGTCGATGTTCGAGGACGGGCGGGAGTGGCGGACCGCGCTGCACGACTGGGCCGTCTCCTACCGGGCGGCGCTGCGCGACCACCCCAACATCGTCCCGGTCCTCGCCACGGGTCCCGGACGCCGACCGGCCGGGCTGCGCCTCGCGGACGCGGTCTACGGCGCGATGGTCGACGCGGGCTGGCCGCCGGCGCAGGCCACGTCCATCGGGGCGCTGATGCGGTACTTCATCATGGGCTCCGCGCTGGGGTCCTTCGCGGGGGGCTTCGTGGACGACGCGAGCGCGTACGACCCCGCCGACTACCCCCACCTCGGGCAGGCGCACCTCCTCGCCGAGCAGCAGGAGAAGATCGACGAGCGGGCCTTCGAGACGGGGCTGACGGCACTGCTGGACGGGCTGGTGCAGCAGTATGAGCAGGCGAAGCGGGCCCCGTAGCCGTGCGTGGCCACACTTCGGCGGGGGCCGAAGTGTCCGTGCTCCATGCTGGGGTGCATGACCTCCAAGGACCCTCAGGCGCCGCAGTTGGCCCGGCTCGCCGGGCTGATCGCCGACGAGACGCGGGCCGCGTGTCTGCTGGCGCTGCTCGACGGGCGGGCGTGGACCGCGAGTGAGCTGGCGCGGCATGCGGGGGTGGCCGCGTCGACGCTGAGCGAACACCTGGGCAAGCTCGTCGCGGGCGGGCTGCTCGCCGAGGAACGGCAGGGGCGGCACCGGTACGTCCGCCTCGCCGACGCGCGGGTCGCCCAGCTGGTGGAGGACCTGGCCGCGCAGGTGGATCCGGGCAAGGTCGTACGGCCGCGCAGTCTGCGGGAGTCGAGCGCCGGGTCGGCGATGGCTCGGGGGCGCACCTGCTACGACCATCTGGCGGGGCGGCTCGGGATCGCGGTCACCGATGCGCTGACGGAGCGGGGGCTGTTGCTCCAGGACACCGGGTTCGCGCTGACGGATGCGGGAGTTCGGTGGTTCGAGGCCACCGGTGTCTCCCTCGACCGCAAGGGGCGGCGTCCGCTGGCCCGTGCGTGCCTCGACTGGACCGAACGGCGGCCGCACCTCGCGGGCGTCGCCGGTGCTGCCCTCTGCCGGCATGCGCTGGATGCGGGCTGGTGCGTACGCATCGGCTCCGAGCGGGCGGTGAAGGTGACGGCGGTGGGTGAGCGCGCACTGCATGAGCTGCTCGGCATCGACTCGGGATCACTGAACTGACCCGCTGACGACTCCCATCACCCCGTCCGAAATCCGCCAGCCTCCACAACCTCACCTCTCCTAGCCTCAGGAGCATGATGAACGTCTCCTCTGTCCACCCCGCCCGCCGTGCCCGGCTGCTCGCCACCGGTGCCGCCGCCGTCACCGTCGTGTTGTGGGCCTCCGCCTTTGTGTCGATCCGGAGTGCGGGGGCCGTGTACTCGCCGGGGGCGCTGGCGCTGGGGCGGCTGCTCTCCGGGGCCCTGGTGCTCGGGGTCGTCCTGGTCGTACGAAGGGAAGGGCTGCCGCCACGCTCGGCCTGGCGCGGGATCGCGATATCCGGGGTGCTGTGGTTCGGGCTGTACAGCGTGGCGCTCAACTGGGGCGAGCAGCAGGTGGATGCCGGTACCGCGGCTCTGGTCGTGAACATCGGGCCGATCCTCATCGCCCTGCTCGGCGCGCGGCTGCTCGGTGATCCGATGCCGCCGCGGCTGCTGGCCGGGATGGCCGTGTCGTTCGCGGGCGCGGTGACAGTGGGCCTGTCGATGTCGAGCGGGGGCGGCTCGTCGGTGCTCGGTGTGGTGCTGTGTCTGCTCGCGGCGGTCGGGTACGCGGGCGGTGTCGTCGCGCAGAAGCCCGCGCTCGGGCGGGCCAGCGCGCTGCAGGTGACCACGTTCGGGTGCCTGGTCGGCGCGGTGCTGTGTCTGCCGTTCGCCGGGCAGTTGGTCCACGAGACGGCCGGCGCCTCGGTCTCCGCGACGCTCAACATGGTCTACCTGGGCGTCTTTCCGCTGGCGCTCGCCTTCACGACGTGGGCCTACGCCCTCGCCCGTACGACCGCCAGCCGCATGGGCGCGACGACGTACGCGGTGCCCGCGCTGGTCGTGCTGATGTCCTGGCTGGCGCTCGGCGAGGTGCCGGGGCTGCTCACGCTCGCGGGCGGGGCGCTGTGCCTGGCCGGCGTGGCGGTGTCGCGGTCGCGGGCACGGGCCGCGGCACCGGAGACGGCTCCGGAGCCGCAGCCCGAGCGAGAGCCGGACTCAGTCTGAACTCGCCCTGCCCGCAAGGACCTTGATGGAGAGCAGCGCGATCACGGCCAGGCCGATGATGTAGCCGGACACCGCCATCGACGTGCCCGTCGCCTCCAGCAGCAGGACCATCACGAAGGGCGCGAGGCCGCCGCCGAGTACGGCCGCGATCTGGTACCCGAGCGAGGCGCCGGTGTAGCGCATCTCGGGTGTGAACAGCTCGGCGAACAGGGCGGCTTGAGGGCCGTACATGATGCTGAGGAAGCAGCCCGCGACGAAGGTGCCGACCGCCAGCCACAGCAGTGAGCCGGTGTCGATCAGCAGGAACATCGGTACGGCCCACAGCGCGATGCCGACCGCCCCGAGCGCGTAGATCCGGATGCGGCCGACGCGGTCGGAGAGCGCGGCGGCGGCCGGGATCAGCACGAGCTGGGTGAGGCTGATGCACAGCGAGACGGTGAGCACCGCGTCGCGCTTCATGCCGAGTTCGCGGGTCGTGTAGTCGAGGACACCGGTGATCAGGATGTAGAAGGTCGCGGTGTTCACGGCGAAGGAGCCGCCGGCCAGGAGCACCGTGCCGAGGTGGTCCCGGAGGATCGCGCGCAGGGGCGAGTTCTGTTCGGCCTTCTCCTTCTCCGCCAACTCCCTTTCCGCCTGCCGGAATTCGGGGGTCTCCTCGACGTGCCGGTGGATGTACCAGGCCAGCACGAGCACGAACAGGCCCACCAGGAAGGGCAGTCGCCAGCCCCAGGCCGCGAAGGCGGAGTCGGTGGTGAAGGCGCCGGCCAGCAGGAAGACCGTGTTGGCGGTCACCACGCCGATGGGGACGCCGAGTTGGACGAAACTGCCGTAGATGCCGCGCTTGCCCTCGGGGGCGTACTCGGTGGCCAGCAGCATCGCACCGCCCCACTGCGCGCCGACCGCGACGCCCTGTACGACGCGCAGCAGGACCAGCAGAATCGGGGCGGCCACGCCGATCGTGTCGTACGTCGGGAGCAGGCCGATGCCCGTGGTGGCGACGCCCATGAGCGTGAGCGCGAGGACCAGCATCGGCTTGCGGCCGCGTTTGTCGCCGAGCTGGCCGGCGACGATGCCGCCGATCGGGCGGGCCAGGAAGCCGACGGCGAAGGTGGCGAAGGCGGCGAGTACTCCGGCGGTGGGGCTGCCGGCCGGGAAGTACAGATCGCCGAGGACGAGGGCGGCCGCTATGCCGAAGACGAAGTAGTCGTACCACTCGACGGCCGAGGCGAGGGCGGCGGCCGTGGCGACGCGGCGGCGGTTGACCGTGGGGAGGGCGGTCGTGGGAGCGGATTGAGCGGAGGGGGCCATGTCCATGCGTGCACACTCCGGTGGGTGCGGTGGGGACGTTCCCGGGAACATACTGACCGGACGGTATGGGGTCAACGGGTGTGCACGGTGGTTGTACGGAGCATCTGGGGGCGGGCGCCGCCCGCCCCCGCGAGCGGCGTCAGAACACGACCAGCGCCCGGCCGCCCTTCCCCGCCAGCATGTTCTCGAACGCCGCCGGGATGCCGTCCAGGCCGATCCGTTCGGTCACCAGCACGCCCAGGTCCAGGCGGCCCGCGCGTACGTGTTCGGCGAGCAGCGGCAGGTCCTCGGCCGGGTTCGAGTTGCCGTAGACGCAGCCCGAGAGGGTCCTGCCCCAGTGGAAGATCTCGAGTGCGTTGAAGGTGACCTGCTGGTCCTTGCCGCCGATGCCGACCACAGTCGTACGGCCGCCGCGGCGGGTGGAGTCCCAAGCCGTGCGGATCGTCGACGCACGGCCCACGCACTCGACGGCGACGTCGACGCCCTGCTTGTCCGTCAGGCCCCGGATCTCGCGGGCGGTGTTGTCGGAGGCGAGGACGTAGTCCGTGGCGCCCGCAGCGCGCGCCAACTCCTCCTTCTCCGGGGAGACATCGACCGCGACGATGCGTGCGGCTCCCGCGATACGCGCCGCCTGGAGGGCCGCGAGGCCCACTCCCCCGACGCCGTACACGGCGACCGTCTCGCCCGGCTGCACCTTCGCCGAGTGGTGGACGGCGCCGTAGCCGGTGAGGACCGCGCAGCCCAGGAGTGCCGCGTCCGTGAGGGGGATGCCCTCGGGGAGGGGCAGGACGCAGCTCGCGGACACCACCGTCTCCTCGGCGAACGCGGCGACGTTCAGACCCGGGTGGAGGTCGGTGCCCGCCGCCGTTCGGCCGTACACGTCCGCGGCGCCGTTCAGCGCGTTGGCGCACAGCCACACCTCGCCGAGCGAGCAGGCGTGGCAACTTCCGCAGGACGGGGCCCAGTTGAGGACGACCGCCTCGCCGGGTGAGACATGCGTGACGCCGTCTCCCACGGCCACGACCGTGCCCGCGCCCTCGTGGCCGAGGACCGCGGGGACCGGCACCCGCATGGTGCCGTTGGACAGGGACAGGTCGGAGTGACAGACACCGGCGGCGGCGAGGCGGACGCGGACCTGACCGGGGCCGGGATCCGGAAGCTCGATGTCCGTGATCTCCAACGGGGCGCCCACTTCGGGCAGTACGGCTGCGCGAACCACGTGAACGCTCCTCAGAACTGCAGGGACTTGGTCTGGAGGTACTCGGTCAGGCCGTGCGTGCCGAGCTCGCGGCCGACGCCCGACTGCTTGTAACCGCCGAACGGGGCAAGGGGGTTGAAGCGGCCGCCGTTGATGTCGACCTGGCCGGTCTCCATACGGCGTGCGAAGGCCACCGCCTCCGCCTCGTCGCCGGCCCAGACGGCGCCGGCGAGGCCGTAGACCGTGCCGTTGGCGATGCGCAGGGCGTCCGCCTCGTCGTCGTAACGGAGGATCGACAGGACCGGGCCGAAGATCTCCTCCTGGGCGATCGTCATGTCGGGGGTGACGTCGGCGAAGACGGTCGGCGAGACGAAGTAGCCCTGCTCGCGCGGGGATTCGGGGCCGCCGGCGACCAGCCGTGCCCCCTCGGCGATGCCCTTCTCGATGTAACCACGCACCCGGGCCTGCTGCTTGGCGTTGACGACCGGTCCGATACGCGGGCCGTACTTCGCGGCAGCGGTCGCGGCCAGCTCGACGGCCTCCTCGTACCGGTCGCGGTGCACCAGCATCCGCGTCCAGGCGCTGCACGTCTGGCCGGAGTTGGACATGACGTTGGCGACGCCGACGTTGACCGCCTTGGCGAGGTCGGCGCTCGGCAGGACGACGTTCGCGGACTTGCCGCCCAGTTCCAGGGCGACCTTCTTGATCGCGGCGCCCGCCGTCGCGCCGATCTGCCGGCCGACGGCGGTGGAGCCGGTGAAGGAGACCAGGTCGACGCCCGGGTGCTCGGCGAGGGCCTGGCCGGCGACCGGGCCAAGACCCGTGACCAGGTTGAAGACCCCGGCGGGGATCCCGGCCTCGTGGACCGCCTCGGCGAAGAGCTGGGCGACCAGCGGGGTGTCCTCGGCCGGCTTCAGTACGACCGTGCAGCCCGCCGCCAGCGCCGGGGCGACCTTGGCGACGACCTGGTGGAGGGGGTAGTTCCAGGGCGTGATCGCACCGACCACGCCGACCGGCTCCAGATGGACGGTCGAGTTCCCGGCCTTCTCCTCGAAGGAGTAGGTGGCGGCCAGTTCGGCGTACGAGCCCGCGACCGCGATCGGTACGGCGGCGTGGACGTTCTGCGAGAACTGCAGCGGTGCGCCGAGTTCGGCGGTGACGGTCTCGGCGATCTCGTCCTTGCGCGCGACCAACACGTCCCGCAGCGCGGCCAGCCGGGCGGCCCGCTCGGCGGGCGGGGTCGCGGCCCAGTCCGGGAGGGCCGCACGGGCGGCCCGTACGGCGGTGTCGACGTCCTCGGCCGTCCCCGCGGGGACCCGGCCGATCACCTGCTCGTCGACCGGATTCACGACATTGATCACGTCCTGACCTGCGGCGGGCCGCCAGGCGCCGTCGATGTACAGGCCGTCGTGTGCCTTCATGGTGCTCCTCCGAGGCGGGGTGCGTCGTCCGCGTCACAACCTACCGACAGACACATAAACTAGCGACGATAGTTTTCGGACGCCAGCCACCCCCTCGCGGAGAGCTCCTTGCCCCTACTCCCCCAGGTCGGGCAGCCGGTCCGGATGCGGGCAGATCCGTTCGCCGTGCTGGTCGAAGACGAAAAGGTGGGCGATGTCGACGAGCAGCGGCACCTGCATACCGTGACGGATGTCGATGTCGGGAGTCGTGCGGACAACGAGGTCGCCCGGCAGGCGCGGCTCGGCGGACGCGGGTGCGCAGTCCTGGTCCGGCGGGTCGTCCAGGACCACCACCGGGCCGGCGCGCAGGGCCTCCGCCCGCTCGCGCAGGCGCTCGAGGACGTTGGAGCCACCCTCCTTGCGGCGGCGCCGGGACGTCCGGGTGGCGGGGCGCGGGGCCTCCAGGTCCGGTACGACGGCGGGCTTGGAGCCGGTGTTGAAGTGGACGAGGACCTCGTGGCCCTGGAACTCCACGTGCTCCACCAGGCCGGTGAGCGCCACCTCTCCGGGGCGGGCGGAGGCGGGCTTGGCGATGCGGATCGCCTCCGAGCGCAGGCCGACGATCACCTCGCGGCCCTGCTGCACGCGCAGCAACTGGTGGTCCAGGGACAGGGGTTCGGGCAGCCGCAGATACTGCTTGCCGAGGCTGATGGTCATCGCGCCGTCGAGCGGGGCGCGCACCAGGCCGCGCAGCAGGTTGATGCGCGGGGTGCCGATGAAGGCGGCGACGAACACGTTGCGGGGCAGGGCGTACACCATGCGCGGGCTGCCCAGCTGCTGCAGGACGCCGCCGCGCAGGACGGCGACCCGGTCGCCGAGCGACATGGCCTCGGCCTGGTCGTGGGTGACGTAGACCGTGGTGACGCCCAACTCCCGGGTGAGTTTGGATATTTCGGCCCTGAGGTGGTTGCGGAGCTTGGCGTCGAGGTTGGACAGAGGCTCGTCCATCAGGAAGGCGGAGGGGTGGCGGGCGATGGCCCTGCCCATCGCGACGCGCTGGCGTTCGCCGCCGGAGAGCTGGCTGGGGAAGCGGTCGAGGAGGTCCTCGATGCCGAGCATGCGGGCGGTGGCGTCCACGCGTGGGCGCGGGTCCTCGCTGGGGTTCTCGACGCGCAGCGGGAAGCCGATGTTCCCGCGGGTCGTCATGTTCGGGTAGAGGGCGAAGTTCTGGAAGACCATCGCCATGTTCCGCTCGGAAGGGAGCAGTTCGTTGGCTTCCTCACCGTCCAGCAGGAGTCTGCCCTCGGTGATCTCCTCGAGTCCGGCGATCATTCTGAGCACGGTGGACTTGCCGCAGCCGGACGGCCCGAGGAGCACGAGGAACTCGCCGGGCCGGACGTCCAGTGACAGCCGGTCCACCACGCGGACGCCCCGCGTGTAGGTCTTGCTCACGTCGTGCAGAGAGATGGCGCGTGTCATGACAGTGCCCCCGGGGGCTTGCCGGGCGAGCGCTGATGCCCGGCGGTCGAATGGCCCGTGCGGGTCGTACGGGCTGTGAGTCACGGAAGTTAACGGACCGTGCGTACTCGGGGGAAGACACTCGCCGGAATCGGCCCCGGCGTTCCGCGGAGCGAGAAACGTCAGCGGGTCGCGGTCAGGTGGGCGAAGACGACAATGTTGCTGGTGTAGCCGGTTCTGCGGTTGAACAGGCCGCCGCAGGTGATCATCCGAAGCTCCGGGCGTTTGCTCGGCCCGTACACCTCCTTGTCGGGAAATCTGGCCTTGTCGAAGACCCGTACGCGGTCCACGGTGTAGACGGCGGTACGGCCGTCGGCGCGCCGGGCCTCGATGCGGCTGCCGCGGGGGATCTGCGCGAGCGCGGCGAAGACGGCGGCGCCGGTCCTGGTGTCCCGGTGGCCGACGGCGACGGCCGTGCCGGTCTCGCCCGGCGAGGGCCCGTCCTGGTACCAGCCGACGAGGTTGGCCTTGTCGACCGGCGGGGTCCCGAGCTGCCGGTCGGCGCCGACCTTCAGCCCGACGACCGGCGCGTCCACGCCCAGGGACGGTACGCGCAGGTTGGTGGCCGGCGACCGGGGCAGCGGCCGGGGCGCGGGGGTGGGCCTGGGCCTGGCCCTGGCGGTCGGCTCGGAGGCCCGGGGCCGCCCGTCGACGGCCCCGGCGGCCGGGGCGGCGGGTGACTCGGCGGGCGTCTCGGCGAGGACCGGGCCCCGGACCCGGACGGGGAAGTCCGGGCCGTGGTGCCCCCCGCACCGGACGACTGTCACCAGGACGGCGACGAGCAGGGCCGTCCTGGTGAGACGGTAGGCGCGGGTCCGGTACCAGGGCCTGCGTCTGCGCCTACGCGGCACCATCGTTGCGACGACGGAGGCGGACGTACACGACCCCGCCGACCGCGACCAGCCCCACGGCCGCGGCACCGCTCAGCGGCGTGTAGGCCTGCACGGTGTCGACGAGACCGCCGCCGCCGGCGTGAACGCCGCCCCTCGGTCCACCGTCACCGCCCACACCGCCCTGGCGTGAGTGGTCCTCGATCGTGCGGCTCGGGCCCTGCTGTCCCCGGTCGGGGTCGCGCCGGTGGCAGTCGACGGTGAAGACCTTCGCCTTGGGCGTGATGGGGGTCGCGCCCGGCAGGGCCGGTGTGAAGGTCCAGGTGAGCGTGTATCTGCCGTCGGCCAGCCCCAGCACATCGGTGTGTCCGGCACCGCCGGCCAGGGAAATAGTGCCGCTCACGGTGGCGGCGGTCGGCAGCGGCGGCTGCGCCGTGATGGTGTAGGCGACACTCGTCACTTCACCGAAGTTCGCGGCGTCGAGGTAGAACCTGCAGACCGCGGGGTCGTCCTTGGCGACACCGTAGGGCACCCGCTCGTTGTGGATCCTGATGTCGGCACCGTCGCCGGGGGCGGCCACTGCGGCCGGCGTCGCGAGCAAGGAGGCTCCGGCCGCGGTGAGAACGGTGAGGGCCGCGGCGCCGAGACGGGCGCTGAGGGCGGACGGGGGCATCGAGGTCGGCATGGATGTTCCTCCGAGTCAGACGATTTTCATACAAATCGCTCTTTCACCTGACTCTCTTTCACATCCACCCGTGGTCTACCGGGAGCACCACCCGACTCGCCGTCAGATATCGCTCGACCGGCGCAACGCGGTTCCCTCGCGCGGCCCCTGGGGAGCCGGTACGGACGCCGGACCGCGTCCCGGGGGCGCCGAAGCACGCAGCGCGCCGCCCGCCGAGAGCAGCAGCAGCGCCCCGAGCATCAGGAACGGAGCCGCCACTCCCGCGACCCCCGCGACCAGGCCCGCCGCCGCGGGCGCGGCGACCTGGCCGAGGCGGTTGCCGGTCAGCCGCAGGGCGAGGGCGGTGGAGCGCGCGTCGTCGGGGGCGGCCTGGACGACCGTCGTCATGGACAGCGGCTGCCCGACGCCCAGGCAGAAGCCGAGCGCTGCCAGCAGGATCGCCAGCGCCCACACGGGCAGCGGCAGCGCGATCCCGGCGCACAGTACGGCCGCCAGCCCACAGGTCGCGCCGAGCAGCACCGCGCGGCCCAGCAGGCGCAGCAGCGGGGTCAGCACCAGGCGGCAGGCGATGGTGGCCGCCGCGCGCAGGCTGAGCAGCACACCGACGACGGAGGGGGCGATGCCCCGGTGTTCGCCGACCACCGGCAGATAGGCGGTGAGGATGTCGGTGGCGGACAGCACGGAGAGGCTGACGAGCATGCCCGCGGGCACGCCCCGGGCGCGCAGGATGCTGCCGACGGGGACGCGGTCGCCTTGTGCGGTACGGGACTTGACCGCCGTACGGTCCTCGATGCGCCACAGCGACGTGAACGCGACCGCGGCGCCCGCGCCCGCCACCACGAGGGCGAGCGCGCTGGTGCCCGCCATGTCCGGGCCACCGATCAGCGCGCCCGCCGCGATCGGGCCGACGAGCTGGCCGAGCGAGGCGCCGATGGTGAAGTGCCCGAAGTTGCGGTCCTGTTCGTGCGGGGCGGACTGGCGGGCGACCAGGGACTGGGAACCGATCACGAAGCAGAGGTGGCCGAGGCCCATCACACCGCTCCAGATCGCCATCGCCCAGAGGGAGTTCGCGAGGCCGCTCAGGACGCAGCCGCCGGCTATGAGGACGACGCCGAGGGGCAGCAGGGGTGCGCAGCGGCCGTGGTCGGTGCGGCGGCCCAGCGGCACGGCGGCGAAGAGGGGCAGCAGCGCGTACACGCCCGCGATGACACCGACCGCCCGCTCGTCGGCGCCCAGCGCGAGGGCCCGGTAGGAGACCGCGGGCCGGGCCATCGACACCGCCCCCTGCGCGAAGGAGAAGGCGATGACGAGGCGGAGCAGCCAGCCGCGGTTCACACCGGGCCCCATGTGAAAGACCTCCGAGTGCGGGTCAGATGATGCCGAAGAGGATTCCTGCCCCGAGCACCACGAGTGATGTCAGCGCAGCCCACTTGACCACGAACCTGGTGTGGTCGCCGAACTCCACCTTCGCCATGCCGACCAGGACGTACACGGCCGGGACGAGCGGGCTCGACATGTGCAGCGGCTGCCCGATGAGGGAGGCGCGGGCGATCTCCAGGGACGAGACGCCGTGCGCCTGGCCGGCCTCGGCGAGCACCGGGAGGATGCCGAAGTAGAAGCCGTCGTTGGACATGAAGTACGTGAGCGGAATGCTCAGGATGCCGGTGACGAAGGCCATGTGCGGGCCCATGCCGTCGGGGATGTTGTCCACCAGCCACTTGGCCATGTGGTCGACCATGCCGGTGCCCTGCAGGACGCCGGTGAAGACGGCGGCGGCGAAGACCATGCCGGAGACGTTGAGGACGTTCTCGGCGTGCGCGCCGAGGCGGGCCTTCTGGTCGGGCATGTGCGGGAAGTTGACGGTGAGCGCGGTCGCGGCGCCGAGCAGGAACAGCACCGGGATCGGCAGCCACTCCATGATCATGGCGGTGAGCAGGGTGACCGTCAGCAGCGCGTTGAACCAGTACAGCTTGGGGCGCAGGGTGGGGCGGTTGGGGTCGAGGCCCTGGAGGCCCTCGTCCTCCTCCTCGGGAAGGTCGGCGTCGGTGCCGGAGCCGGAGCCGCCGGTGGTGCGCCTGCCGTCCTTGCCGGAGCCGGAGCCGGCGCCCACGAGGACAGTCTCGGTCTCCTTCTCCTCGACCAGCACCTCGTCCAGCGTCAGCACGCCGAGCCGCTTGCGCTCGCGGCGGCCGAGGACGTACGAGAGGGCGATCACGAACACCAGGCCCATGGCGAGCGCCGGGATCATCGGTACGAAGATGTCGCTCGCGTCGAGCTTCAGCGCGGTCGCGGCGCGGGCGGTCGGGCCACCCCACGGCAGGGTGTTCATCACGCCGTTGGCCATGGCGGCGACACCTGTCATCACGACCAGGGACATCTTCAGGCGCTTGTACAGCGGGTACATCGCCGAGACGGTGATCATGAAGGTGGTCGAGCCGTCGCCGTCGAGCGAGACGATCGCGGCGAGCAGCGCGGTGCCGACGACGATGCGGAGCGGGTCGGCCTTGCAGAACTTCAGGATTCCCCGAACGATCGGGTCGAAGAGACCGACGTCGATCATCACACCGAAGTAGACGATCGCGAACATGAGCATCGCCGCGGTGGGGGCGAGGCCGGTGACGCCGTCGATGACGTAGTCGCCGAGCTTGGCGCCCTTACCGACGAAGACGCAGAACAGTGCCGGGATCAGCACGAGCGCCGCGATCGGCGACATCTTCTTCAGCATGATCAGGACCAGGAAGGTCGCGATCATGGCGAAGCCGAGGATGGTCAGCATGAGTGGATACCTAACGTTCGCCCTTGAACATCCCACCGGGGCAGGCGGTGCGATGACGTTAGGTCCGTTCAAACGGCGTTAACAAGACGTTGACGCGTGAGCAATAAGCGCAAAACTGCAGGTCACGGCTTTGCTCAGGTCAGCGGCATGAGCTTTTCGGCCGCGGGGGCGGCTGCGGCCACCTCGACGGGTACTCCGTTGAGGACCGCGTTGCCCGAGAGCGGGTCGAGGAGGCTGCCGTCGAGGAGCTGGTTGACGTTGACTCCGGGGTCGGTGGCGGCGTGGCTCATCCGGGTGCCGGGACGGTCGTGGCCCCAGCCGTGCGGCAGGCTCACCACGCCCGGACGCACACTGTCGGTGACCTCGGCGGGGGCGGTCACCTCTCCGCCGGCGCCCTTCACGCGTACGGCGGCCCCGTCCCGCACCCCGAGCCGCTCGGCGTCCTCGGGGTGGATGTGCAGGGTGCAGCGGTTGGTGCCGCCGGTGAGGGCGGGGACGTTGTGCATCCAGCTGTTGTTGGAGCGCAGATGGCGGCGGCCGACGAGGACGAGTTCGTCGGGGAGCCGGTCCAGCGCCTGCCGCAGCCGCGGCAGATCGTCCGCAATCGGCTGCGGCAGCAGCTCGACCTTGCCGCTCCTGGTCTTCAGGGGCTGGGGCAGGCGGGACTGCAGCGGGCCGAGGTCGATGCCGTGCGGGTGCGCGAGCAGCCGCTCCAGGCTCAGCCCGTCCTCACGTACGCCGAAACCGTCGCCGTAGGGGCCGAGGCGCAGCATCATGTCGAGCCGCCGCTCGGGGCCGGTCGCTCCGGTGAGCCGGGCCGCGAGCTCCTGCGGGTCGCGGCCGTGCACGGGCGAGTGGGGCTCCTTGACCGCCTTGCCGAGGGTCTGGCCGATGACCAGGTCGTCCACGGCGGACGGGTCGGCGCCGTGCATGCCGGTCGCGGCCAGGATCAGCCGGGCGAGGATCTCGGTCTCGGCCATGCGGCCGGGCTCCAGGGGCACGGCGGGGCGGGAGTAGCGGACCTGGTTGCGCACGGCGAGGGTGTTGAAGGCGAAGTCGTGGTGGGCGCTCTGGGAGGGCGGGGGCGGCGGCAGTACGACGTCCGCGTGGCGCGAGGTCTCGTTGAGGTAGGGGTCGACGCTGACCATGAAGTCCAGGGAGTCCAGGGCCTTGTCGAGCCGGTCGCCGTCGGGCGCGGACAGCACGGGGTTGGCGGCGACGGCGACGAGGGCGCGGATCGGCTCGCCCTCCTCGGTCGCGGTGTCGATCTCCTCGGCGAGCGCGGACAGCGGCAACTCCCCCTTGGCCTCGGGGTGTCGGCTGACCCGGGAGTGCCAGCGGGCGAGCTGGAAGCCGTGGCCGGGGCCGGCCGGGCGGGGCGTCCGGTCGGTGGCCGCCTGCGGGAAGAGGGCGCCGCCGGGGCGGTCGAGGTTGCCGGTGAGGATGTTGAGGACGTCGACGAGCCAGCTGCCGAGGGTGCCGTAGGGGACGGTGCAGCTGCCGATACGGCCGTACACGGCGGCCGTTGGGGCGGCGGCGAGTTCGCGGGCGAGGGTGCGGATCGTGCCGGCGTCCACGTCGCAGGCGCCGGCGACGGCTTCAGGGGTGAAGTCCCGTACGGCAGCGCGCAGTTCGTCGAGGCCCTGGAGGTGCGGGGTCAACTCCCCGGTCTCGACGAGGTCTTCCTCGAACAGGGTGTACGCCATCGCGGCGAGGAGCAGTGCGTCGGTGCCGGGGCGGATCGCGAGGTGGCGGTCGGCCAGTTTGGCGGTGCGGGTGCGGCGCGGGTCGATCACGGTGAGGTGGCCGCCGCGCGCCTTGAGGGCCTTGAGCTTGCCGGGGAAGTCGGCGGCGGTGCACAGACTCCCGTTGGACTCGAGGGGGTTGGCGCCGATGAGGAGCAAGTGGTCGGTGTGGTCCAGGTCCGGTACGGGGATCGCGTTCGCGTCGCCGTAGAGCAGTCCGCTGGAGACGTGCTTGGGCATCTGGTCGACCGTGGACGCGGTGAAGATGCTGCGGGTGCCGAGGCCGGCGAGCAGCACCGGCGGGTAGAGGCCGCCGGCGATGGTGTGGACGTTCGGGTTGCCCAGGACGACGCCGACGGAGTTGGGGCCGTACCGCTCGACGACCGGCCGGATCCCGGCGGCGACCGCGTCGAAGGCCTCCTCCCAGGTGGCCTCGCGCAGCTCGCCGTCCTTGCGCACGAGCGGGGTGCGCAGCCGGTCGGGGTCGCCGTCGACGGCCCCGAAGGAGGCACCCTTGGGGCAGATGAACCCCTTGCTGAACACGTCCTCGCGGTCACCGCGGGCGCCGGTGACACGGGTGCCCTCGATGGTGAGGGTCAGCCCGCAGGTGGCCTCGCACAGGGGGCAGATTCGCAGGGCGGTGCGGGACACGGGTCCTCCCGGTGGGCGGCGACGGTGACGCTCGTTGGTGCGACCGAGCATACCGACCGGTATGCACGGACGGGAGGCCCCTCAGGGGGTGAGGTCGGAAATTCGCGAGCCGCCCGCCTCGCCGCCGCCCGGAGGCCTCAGTCCAGTACCCGCGCGAGATACGCCCGCAGCATCTCCCGCGCCTCCTCGATGATCTTCTCGTCGCCCTCCGGAGCCACCCGGAAGGCCAGGTGGACCAGGGTGTCCGCGGTCTCCACGGCGATCAGGAAGGTGCGCCGCAGGTCCTCGTCCGGCTCCCGGTCGAGGTAGCCGGAGAGCAGGTCGGTGAGGCGGTCGGCGACGCGGTGGTTGGGTTCGGCGTCGCGGGCGCCGACCGGGATCTGGTTGCCGAAGTCGACGAGGGAGAAGCCGGGAGCGGTGCGCTTCATGGCCAGGTACTCGTCGAGTACGGCGTCCACCGCCGAGCGCCAGCCGCCGTCGCGGGCCGCCTTCAGCCGCTCGGTGACCTGCTCGGTGAAGCGTTCGAGGTTGCGTTGGGCGAGAGCGTCGGCCATCTGCCTCTTGTTGCCGAAGAAGCGATAGACCGAACCGATGGGGACTCCGGCGCGCAGGGCCACGGCTCGGGTGCTCAGGGCGTCGTAGCCGACCTCGTCGAGGAGGTCGGCACAGGCGTCGAGGATCCTGGTCAGCCGTTCGGCACTGCGTCGCTGCACGGGGGCTCGGCGTAGCGATGTCGCGTGGGGCACGGACTTCATGATGCCGTTCCCGAGCCGTCCGGTGAACCTCGCCCCCCGGTACGGGGACGGCTGCCGGATGCACCCAGTGCGGCCGCGCTGGAGGTGCCGTTCGGTGTGGCCTGCGCCTCCGACGCCGTGATGTCGGCCGTGCTCTCGACCGGCTTGCCCTTCACCGCCCAGGCGGTGCCGTCATCGGCGTACAGACGCGCGGTGACATGGTGCGTGCCACGCGGGACGAGCCGGGCCGGGAGGCGATAGCCGAGACCGCGGAGGCGGGTGACCGGTCGGTCGTCGACGAAGAGGTACGCATAGCCGCGGCCGGCCACCGCCTTCGGCTTCGCGCCCTCGGGCGAGAAGCGGAAGTTGTGGAGGGTCAGCCGTACGTCCCAGGTGTCGTCGGCGTCCGGCTGCACCTCGATGCCGACCTCGGGCGCACCCTTCTTGTCCACCTCGCGCAGATGCCGCCCCTCCTTGTCGGTGTCGTCGAGGAGCTTGCCGACCGGCGAGGCCGACTCCCCGTTCTTCCCCTCGTGCGCATCACTGGAGCCGCAGCCCGCGGATCCGGTCAGCAGCAGGACACAGACCGCGAGCAGGGCAAGTAGTCCCCGCGTCCACGACATGCCCGTGAGGCTAGAACACCGGTCCGACACTTGGATCCCCCTGGAGTCGTGTTCTCGTTCCTCCCTGGTGAGGACGTCCGGTGGCCCCCTTGCGCGCACGAAACCGCAATCCTACGGTGATGCATAGGAATAAGACCGCATCAGTGCGCAAGGGAGCGATCATGAGCGGGGACGCGCGCAAGACGGCCGAGGGGCTGACCTACCTCTCCGGTTTCGGCAACGAGCACACCTCCGAGGCCGTGCCCGGCGCCCTGCCCGAGGGCCGCAACTCGCCGCAGCGCGCCCCTCTCGGGCTGTACGCGGAACAGCTCAGCGGTACGGCGTTCACCGAGCCGCGGGCCCACAACCGCCGCTCCTGGCTCTACCGCATCCGCCCCTCGGCCGCGCACCCGGCGTTCACGCACACCCACAACGGCTGGGTCCGCTCGGCCCCCTTCACGGAGTCCGTCCCGGACCCGAACCGACTGCGCTGGAGCCCCCTGCCGGACCCGACGGAGGGCACCGACTTCCTCGCCGGTCTGTGGACCCTCGGCGGCAACGGCGACGTGACCCAGCGCACCGGCATGGCCGTGCACCTGTATCACGCCAACTCCTCGATGGACCGCGTCTTCAGCGACGCCGACGGCGAGCTGCTGATCGTCCCGGAGCGCGGCGGCCTGCTGCTGCACACGGAGTTCGGGCTGCTGCATGCGGACCCGGGACATGTGGCGCTGATCCCTCGTGGGGTGCGCTTCCGTGTGGAGCTCTTGGACGAGTACGCCCGCGGTTATGTGTGCGAGAACTACGGCGCCCCCTTCCGCCTCCCCGACCTCGGCCCGATCGGCGCCAACGGACTCGCCAACGCCCGCGACTTCCAGGCCCCCGTCGCCGCGTACGAGGACGTCGACGGCCCGGTCGAGGTCGTGAACAAGTTCTGCGGCAACCTCTGGACGGCGACCTACGACCACTCCCCGCTCGACGTCGTCGCCTGGCACGGCAACTACGTGCCGTACGTCTACGACCTGCGCCGCTTCAACGTCATCGGCACCATCTCCTACGACCACCCCGACCCGTCGATCTTCACGGTGCTGACGTCCCCGTCGGACACCCCGGGCCTGGCCGGCGTCGACTTCGTGGTCTTCGCGCCGCGCTGGCTGGTGGGCGAGAACACGTTCCGGCCGCCGTACTTCCACCGGAACGTGATGAGCGAGTACATGGGCCTGATCGAGGGCGCCTACGACGCGAAGGCGGAGGGCTTCGTGCCCGGCGGCGGCTCGCTGCACAACATGATGTCGGCGCACGGACCGGACCGGGAGACGTTCGACAGGGCGAGCGCGGCGGAGCTCAAGCCCCAGAAGGTGGACGACGGGCTGGCGTTCATGTTCGAGACGCGCTGGCCGGTGACGCTCACCGCGCACGCGGCCCAGGTGGAGCACCTGCAACCGCACTACGACGACGTGTGGCGGGGCCTGGAGCGGCATTTCCGCCCGTTGCACTGATCGCGGACGACCGGTACGGATAGGCCCGTGACCTCCTTCGCCCCGGACTCGATCGTCCTGAACCGCAAGCTGCCGCTCTGGTACCAGGTGTCGCAGTCCCTGCGCGCCTCGATACTCGGCCGCTCACCTCAGGACCCGCTGCGGCTGCCCACCGAGGAGCAGCTGGCCGGCCACTACGGGGTGAGCGTGCTGACGATGCGGCAGGCGCTGAAGGAGCTGGAGGACGAGGGGCTGATCACCCGCCACCGCCGCCGGGGCACCTTCATCGAACCCGATGCGAAACGGGGTACCCCGGTCCGGCTGCTCGGCTCGGTGGACGCCATCGTGGCCCAGCAGTCCGGCATGACGACGGAGCTGCTGGACCACGGCAAGACGCCCGTGCCGGCCGAACTCGCCGAGTACTTCCCGGAGATCGACGAGGTGGCCACGTACCACCGACTGCGCAGCGACGAGAAGACGGGCGAGCCGACCAACCACGCCCGCAACTACGTCCGCCCCGAACTGGCCGCCCGTATCGACCCGTCCGACCTGGTGCGCTGGCCGATGACCAAGGTGCTGCGGGACGTCGTACGGGCGGACATCAGCCGCATCACGGACACCGTGGAGGCCCGTCTGGCCGACCCTGAGACGGCACGGCTGCTCCAAGTGCCGCTGCTCAGCCCGATCCTGCACTACACGGGTGTGACCTACGACGGTGCGGGAAGGGTGTTGGACGCGGCGGTGATCCACTACCGGGGCGACCGCTTCTCCTTCACGGTCACTCTGGACGCCACATGACATCACTGTCCGTGCCAAGTCGTACGATGCCCAGCGTGACGCACGACGACGCTCCGCTGCTGGCGGACCTCATGCCGTGGTCCGTCGCACCGCCGCGGCTCGGCCGGGGGTGGCCGACGGGCCCCGACGCCGCATCCCTGAAAGCCCGCTGGGACGCCCTGCTGAAGGCCGAAGGCCCGGACCGCGAGGCCCTGTTCGAGCCGACGCGCTCGCGCAGCCTGCACTCGGCGGTCGGCCAGCTGCCGGGCCAGTCGAGCGGCACGGAGAAGCTGGTCCGGGCGTCGGGCTCCTGCCCCGAGCCGGTACGGGTCCTGCACGCCCCCTTCGACGAGCAGTGGCTGATCCCCGACCACCGCCTGATCGACTCGGCCCGCCCGGAGCTGTGGCGGGTGGCGGACGAGCACCAGATCTTCGTCGTGGAGACCCCCTCGGCCCCGGGCACCCCGCCTCTCCTGGCGACGTCCCACCTCCCGCTCCTGCGCCCCGGCCGCATCCGCCCGCTGTACCGCCGCCCCGGCGGCACGGAACCCAACCTCGCGCCGGGCCTCGTGCAGCACCTGAACTCCCGTCTCGGCCACTCCCCCACCGCGCCGGACGTCCTCGCCTGGACCATGGCGACGGTACGGCCGGACCTGACGGTCCCGCTCACCGAGGACGCCGAACTCTGGGCGCACGGCGTGGAGTTGGGCCGCCGCGTCCTCTGGCTGATGCGCCGCAACGGCGACCGCCCCAAGCTGCCGGGAGGCCGCCGCCCATACGTCCGCGCCCCGCTGCCGTCACGCCCCTTCACGATCGGCTACGACCGCGACGAGGAGACCCTGCTGCTCGACGATGGCCGCATCTCGCCGGTGCCGCCCGAGGCCTGGGACTTCGAGGCGGCGGGCGTCCGGGTCCTGGAGCAGTGGTTCACGGCCCGCACGACAGAGGCCGAGCCGGGAGCCCTGGCGGCGATCCGCCCGGCGACCTGGCCCCAGACGTGGACCTCGGAGCTGCTGGAGCTGATCACGGTCCTGGCCCTGCTGGCGGAACTGCGCCCGCAGCAGGACGAGTTGACGGTGACGGCTCCGGTCACGGCGTCCGAACTGCACAAGGCGGGGGTGCTTCCGGCGCCCGAGGCGGCACGGAAGCCGGCGTCGGTCCTGGACCACCACGAGGAGGGCCCGGAAGGCCAGTTCGCGTTGATCTAGCTCTTCGGATCGAACGCGTCCAGCATCCGGCTCACCATCAACTCGAAGGCTCCCTCGAGATCGATCGGCCCCGAGTCCTCGGTGAACGCCGCAGCCATCCTCGGATAGGCCCCACCGGCCACCTGACTCCCGAGGTAGGCGATCCGCACCGCGTTCTCCTCCTCCGCCGACCATGGCAACGATCGCGTCCGCTCGGCGGCGGCCAGTTCCGTCGCGACGTACGAGGTCACGCATCCGTTCAGCATCCCGACGAGCTGCATCTTCATGCCGTAGCGCGCCTGCAGCGGATCGAGGCAGGCCAGGCAGTGCTCCAGGTAGCGCAGGGCGTTCGGGCTGAAGCCGTAGACCGGCGACATCAGCCGCGTCATCCAGGGGTGCCGGTGCATCAGCGCCCGTGTCTGCTCGGCGACCCGGCGCATGTCGGCCCGCCAGTCCCCCGACGGCTCCCACAGCTCGTGCTCCCCGCTGACCGCGTCCACCATCAGCTCGTACAGGTCCTCCTTGCGGGGGACGTAGTTGTACAGCGACATGGTCCCGCAGCCCAGCTCGGCCGCGACATGCCGCATCGACACCGCATCCAGCCCGCTCGCGTCGGCGATGCGCACCGCCGCCGCCGCGATGTCGGCCCGCGTGTACGCCGGCCTCGGCCCCCGGCCCGCCCGCTCGGGACGCGCCCAGATCACTTCGGGTACAGCCGCTCGGCCCGCCATCGATCATCACCTCGGCCACCATCCTAGTTACGTACAGCGTACGTAGTGCGCTATGGTCGCGTCATGACTTCTACGTACGCTGTACTTAGTGAAGGTCTGGAGAAGAGGTTCGGCGAGGTGCACGCGGTGCGCGGGCTGGATCTCGCGGTGGCCCAGGGCACGGTCTGCGGTGTCCTCGGGCCGAACGGAGCGGGCAAGACGACGGCCGTACGGCTGCTGACGACGCTGCTGCGGCCCGACGCGGGCTCGGCCCGGATCGCGGGCCACGACCTCGTTCGGGACGCGGCAGCCGTACGGCGCTCGATCGGCGTCACCGGGCAGTACGCATCGGTCGACGGCGACCTCACGGGCCGCCAGAACCTGCGGCTGTTCGCACGGCTGCACCGGGTGCGGGCGCCCGGGCGGCGCGCCGACGAGCTCCTCGACCGGTTCGGGCTGACCGAGGCCGCCGGCCGGGCCGCGGCCACGTACTCCGGCGGCATGCGGCGCCGGCTGGACCTGGCGGCGAGTCTGATCCGCCGCCCCGAGGTGCTGTTCCTGGACGAGCCGACGACCGGACTCGACCCGGCCAGCCGCAGTCTGATCTGGGACGCGGTGCGCGAGCTCACGGCCGACGGTACGACGGTGCTGCTGACCACGCAGTACCTGGAGGAGGCCGACCAACTCGCCGACGACATAGCCCTGGTGGACCGCGGCCGGGTGGCTCACACGGGATCGCCGGCGCAGTTCAAGGCGCTCGTCGGGGCGTACGTCGAGGTCGTCGTCGCCGATGCGGACGTGATGGTGAAGGCGGCGGGCGTGCTCGACCAACTCACGGGCGCGCAGCCGTCGTTCGACCACGAGCGGCACGCCGTCGGTGCGGTGACCCGGGACTCGACGCTCACCCTGCCCCGCCTGGTGCGCGAACTCGACGCCGCGGGCGTGCCGTTGCTCGACGCGAGCCTGCGCCCGCCGACACTCGACGAGGCCTTTCTCCGGCTCACCGACCCCAAGGAGGTTTTGGCATGAGCGCGTTGGCGTACGACGGTTTCGCGATGGTGGGCCGCCAGCTGCGGCGGGTCCGGAACAGTCCGGGGCTCGCGATCCTCACCCAGGTCATGCCGATCAACATGCTGCTGTTCTTCGGCTACGTCTTCGGCAGCGCCCTCGCGATGCCGGGCCGCGAGTACCGCTCCTTCCTGGTGCCGGGGCTGCTGGTGGCGACGGCCGCGGGCGGGATCATGACCGGGATGTTCCAGGCCGCGGCCGACTCGCACCGGGGCGTCATGGACCGGTTCCGCACGATGCCGGTGAGCCGGGCCGCCGTGCCGCTCGGACAGGCGGTGGCCGACCTCGTGGTCACGGCGATCGGGACGGTGCCGCTGCTGCTGGTCGGGCTCGCCGTGGGCTGGCGGATCGAGGGGTCCGCGCCCGAAACCCTGGGCGCCGTGGGGCTGTTGCTGCTGTTCCGGTTCGCGTGCACGTCGATCGGGATCTTCCTCGGGCTGCTGACCCGCAGCGAGGACGCGGCCGGGCAGCTCGGCGCCTCGACCTTCATCCTGCCGCTGTTGTCCAACGCCTACATCCCGACCGAGGGGCTCGCGGGCTGGCTGCGCACGATCGCCGAGTGGAATCCGATCAGTGCGGTGACGACGGCCCTGCGGGATCTGTTCGGGAACGCGCCCGTGCCGACGGACGCCGCCTGGCCGGTGGCGCACCCGATCGCCGGGTCACTGATGTGGTGCGCCGTACTGATCGCCGTGTTCCTGCCGCTCGCGGTGCGCAAGTACGCACACGGCGAACGGTGAACGGCTGCTCCCCCGAGGGGAGTTGAGAGCCATCGCTGCCGGGCGGGGACGGGGGCAGGGATGGGAGCGGGTACCCGGGCTCGGGTGTCGCACCTGGACGTCGCTGCAGTGCCGTGGGGATGACGGACGACGAGTACGCAGCGCTGCGCCGGACGGTGCGGTCACCCGAGCTCGGGCTCGCGAGGAGCGCCGGTGTACCTCAGCGTCCGCCGAACAGCGAGCGGCGCAGTCGGCGCAGTGGTGCGAAGAGCAGGACGCGACTGATTCGCGCGCCCCTGGCGCTGCGCTCACGCGGGGTGTCACGTGCGGTCAGCTCACGCATCAGCGATGTCGCCTCGGCCGCCTCCCGCTGCGGGACGGCAGGACCTCCCAGCACCGCGAGATGGCGGTCGAGGCGCGAACTGGTCGCGCTGCTCCCGCAGGTGATCGCAGGGACCCTGGCCCTGCTGCGCACTGTTATCTGTTCCATGTCACTCCCCACCCGTACGAGTCCACCCGGCCCGGGCAGGGTAACCCTATCGCTCCCGTGGGGCACTCGTGTATCGCGGTCACAGGATTCACCTTCCCCGTAAGGGTGTTGACGACTCTTCGTTCGTCACTCTCCGAATCCAACCGATTTCAGGGCGAGTTGGACAACCGGCTGGCTGGTGGGCTGCGGTGAGCCACCGTCGGGCTCGACGGTCACAGCCAGTGATGTAGCGGACTTGTTGAGACCTGTCGCGACCAAGGGCGTGTCGCCACCCTTGAAGAGCCCGAGGGAGCGTGGTTGCGCATCGGGGCGCATGAGCCACAGCTGGTGCACGCGTCCGCCTGTCGGGTCGCCGTATCCGCTGAGGGTGACGACCGCCCGCCCCTCGGATGCGGAGGCGATCGCTCCGATACTTCGGCCCTGGGCGTCCTTGCGTGTGGTCGCGCGCGCGTCGGGAGCTGCGAGAACGTGGGCGATCTCACGTGACTGCGCCTGCGCGGCGTCCAGCTTGTCCTGGGTCTGCCGGGCCTGCACGGCGAAGAGGGAGGCGACGACGAGGGCCGCGGCGGCCGTCGCCGTGGCGAGCGGGACGAAGAAGGGGCGGCGCTCGCGGGGCGCACGGGTGCGCGACGGCGGCGGCTGCGTGCCCCAGACGTGCGGCGGCAGCTGGGGCGTGTGCTCCCGTGCCATCGACGACTCCTGCGGTGTGGCGCGTACGGCGGCCAGCACCCGGTCGCGCATCGCGGCCGGCGGCGGCGCGGCGGTCGACCAGGCCAGCCGGACGGCGTCCTCGGAAAGGGCGCGGACCTCGGCGGCACAGCGGTCGCACTTCTTGAGGTGCTTCTCGAAGCGGAACCGCTCCGCGGGCTCGAGGGCGTCGAGTGCATAGGGGGCCGCGAGCGAGTGCAGATCCTCACGGCGGAACAGTCGGGCGAGGAGACTCATGCGACACCTCCCAGGCACTTGCGCAGCTGGGTGAGTCCATCGCGCATACGGGTCTTGACGGTGCCCAGCGGCAGGGAGAGCCGCTCGGCCACTTCACGGTACGTGTAGCCGTCGTAGTAGGCGAGGGTGACGGACTGGCGCTGCAGGGCGGTGAGGCGCTCCAGGCAGCGGCGTACCCATTCGCGCTCCAGGCCCGCCTCGACCTCCTCGGTGACCTGGTCGAAGGCGGGGTGGTGGGCGCGGCGTGCCTCGCGCTGCTCGCGGTCGACGGCCGCGCGGGCGCTACGCACCCGGTCGACGGCGCGGCGGTGGGCGAGGGTGAGGATCCAGGACAGCGCGCTGCCCCGCCCGGGGTCGAACTTCGCCGCGGACCGCCAGAGTTCGAGCAGCACCTCCTGGGCCACCTCCTCCGACTGCGCCGGATCCCGCACGACGCGTCGGACCAGCCCGAACACCGGGCCTGACACCAGTCCGTACAGCTCCTCGAATGCCTTCTGGTCCCCGCCGGCCACGAGTACCAGAAGCTCGTCCGCCTCCACCCGGTCCCCCTCTCTGCGCCCGCATGGGCCCCGTCCTGTCACACCAGGCATTCGCAACGAACGCACCTCCGGATGGGGTTACGGATCAGCAAGCCCAAAACGCGGGTCCGCGTTCGACGAAACAAGATTGCCGGTTCTGCTGAAACAAGATCCCGCCTTCGCCGTAAACACGTTTGGGATTCGACCAATCCACCCTGCCGACCGCTCCGAATCAGCGTTCGTCAGGCAAGTTGGGACTGAGGACGGACGGCATGACACCTAACTCCAGGAGCGGCACGGGGCGCAGGAGCATCGCGACCCTCATAGCTGGTGCGCTGGCCGCCGGCGGGCTCGCGGCCGCCGGCGTGGCCACGCTGGAACCGGGGGCGGCCTCCGCCTCCAGCCACCGGGAGGCCCCGCTGATCTCGGGGCAGCCCCAGTACGACAACACGGACGTGTACGCCTTCGTGAGCCCGGACAAGCCGGACACGACGACGATCATCGCGAACTGGATCCCCTTCGAGGACCCGGCGGGCGGCCCGAACTTCTACACGTTCGCCGACGACGCCCAGTACGACATCCACATCGACAACAACGGTGACGCGCAGGGCGAGTTGCTGCTGCGCTACACCTTCAAGACGCACACGAAGAACAAGAAGACGTTCCTCTACAACACGGGCGCGGTCACCAGCCTGGACGACCCCGACCTGAACGTCACGCAGTCGTACGACATCGACCTGATCAAGCTGCACAACCAGAAGGTCGTGTCGAAGACGAAGCTCGCCGACAACGTGCCGGTGGCCCCGTCGAACGTCGGCAAGGCGTCGATGCCGGACTACAACACACTGCGCAAGCAGGCCGTCTACAAGCTCGCCAACGGCGCGCAGACGTTCGCCGGCCAGGCCGACGACCCGTTCTTCCTGGACCTGCGCGTCTTCGACCTGCTGTACGGCGGGAACCTCTCCGAGGTCGGCCGGGACACCCTCAAGGGCTACAACGTCAACTCGATCGCCCTGCAGGTCCCGACGGACATGATCACCGAGTCGTCGAAGCAGCCGGTCGTCGGCATCTGGTCGACGACCCAGCGCAAGAACGCCCAGGGCTACTACGAGCAGGTCTCGCGCCTGGGCAACCCGCTGGTCAACGAGGTCGTCAACCCGCTGAAGGACAAGGACAAGTTCAACGCGTCCTCGCCCTGGTACGACGCGCAGTTCCTGAAGAACGTGACCAACCCGGAGCTGCCGAAGCTCATCGAGTCGATCTACAAGATCAAGGCGCCCGCCGAGCCGCGCAACGACCTGGTCGACGTCTTCCTGAAGGGCGTGAAGGGCCTCAACCAGCCGCCGAACGTCCGCCCGGCCGAGGAACTGCGCCTGAACACCTCGATCAAGCCGGCGGCCGACCCCAAGCGGCTCGGTGTCCTCGACGGTGACAACGCGGGCTTCCCGAACGGACGCCGCCTCACCGACGACGTGATCGACGAGGCACTGCAGGTCGTCGAGGGTGAACTGGTCGGTTCCAAGAACGACTTGGGCGACGCGGTCGACAAGAACGACAAGAAGTTCGGCCACTCCTTCCCGTACCTGGCCAACCCGACGGCCGGTTCGCGCGGTGCCACCGCCAAGGGTGTCACCAGCGGCAACGACGTCCGCAACCAGCTGGGCGACGCGCTGCAGCCGGCCGGCTCCTCCAGCGGCATGAGCAACACCGGCCTGATCGCCGCCTCCGCGGGCGGCGGCGCCGCCGGCATCGCCCTGATCGGCGCCGGCCTGATGTGGTGGCGCCGGATGCGGAGCCGGGTGTACTAGGCCGGCTGTGACCGGCGGACCGGGCGGCTTCTTCGGAGCGGCACCCCGCCCGGTCCGCGGGCTCAGGACCTGCCGGACAGGTCCCAGCCCATTCACCGACTGGCGCGGCCCGCTCGTACTCATCCCCCACGGCGCGGGCCGCGCCGCACACTCGACAACTTCCGTTCACTGCACGGCGATTGAGGAGAGGGCATGGCCCCGCGTACGAACGAGACCCAGCCGGAGAGGGACTCCACCCCACCGGAAACCGAGGTCGCGCCGGCCGCCGAGCAAGCCCGGGACAAGACCGAACTGCCGGTCCTTGAGCCCGAGCCCTCTGCCACGGCGGACGCGTCCGCCGACCAGCGGGTCGCCGCCGTCCGCCGGGTCGGTGAAGCCGGCCGGCGTATGCGGGCCCTCCAACTCGGCGGTACCGCCGTGCTGTTGGCCATCGCCTTCACCGCCGGATCGATCGCCTACGGAGCCATCCGGGACAACGGCGGTACGACGGTCGCCGCCGCGCCGAGTGCCATGTCGCCGGCGCTGCTGAACAGCGGCGACCTCGACGCGAGCATCGCCTCCCTGCAGGCCCATCTCCGAGCCCAGCCGAAGGACTTCGGCAGCTGGGCCACCCTCGGACTCGCCTACGTCGAGCAGGCCCGCACCAAGGGCGACCCCTCCCGCTACCCGCAGGCCGACAAGGCCCTCGCGCGCTCCCTCGACCTGAAGCCCGGCAACGAGCAGGCCGTCACCGGCCGGGCCGCCCTCGCCGCGGCCCGGCACGACTTCAAGGACGCCCTGAAGTACGCCGACCAGGTCCTCAAGGACAACCCGTACAGCCAGAACGCCCTCTCCTCGCGCATCGACGCCCTCGTCGAACTCGGCCGCTACGCCGACGCTTCGAAAGCCGCAGACACGGCCGACTCCCGGCGCCCGGGCGTCCCCGTCTTCACCCGGTACGCGTACGTCCACGAACTGCGCGGTGACGTGAAGACGGCACGGCGAGTACTGGAGCAGGCGCTCGCCACCTCCACCACCCGCGGGGACATCTCCTACGTCGCCGCCCAGCTCGGCCAACTCGCCTGGAACCAGGGCGACTACAAGAGCGCGCTCACCTACTACGCCCGCGCACTGGCCGCCGACGAGAACTACCTCCCCGCCCTCGAGGGCCGCGCCCGCGCCCAGTTCGCGAGCGGCGACCATGCCGCCGGGCTCAAGGGCATGGAGCAGGTCGTCGCTCGCTACCCGCTGCCGCAGCCGCTGGTCGAGCTCGGCGAGATGTACGAGAACCGCGGCGCCGAGGGCGACAAGGCCAAGGCCCGCGACCAGTACGCCCTCGTCGACGCCTGGATCGCGCTCGCCCGCGCCAACGGCGTCAACGCCGACCTCGACACCGCGCTCGCGGCCGCCGACCACGGCGACAAGGCCTCCGCGCTGCGCGCCGCCCGCGCCGAGTGGGCCCGCCGCCACACCGTGCACACGGCGGACGCCCTGGCCTGGGCCCTGCACGTGGGCGGCAAGGACGCCGAAGCCCTCCCGTACGCCAAGCAGGCCACGGCGACCGGTTACCGCAACGCTTCCTTCCTCTACCACCGCGGCGTGATCGAACGCGCCACCGGTCACGAGAAGGACGCCCGCGACTCCCTGAAGGCGGCCCTGAAGCTGAACCCCGGCTTCTCACCACTGGGCGCCGCCCAAGCCCGTAAGGCCCTCGAAGACCTGGAGGCGGCGAAGTGAACCCCCGTCGATTCCTCGCCTCCGGCGTGGCCGTCCTCACGGCGGCCTGCGCGCTCGCACTGGTTCCTTCCGCCAGTGCGAGCGCGCACCCCCTCGGCAACTTCACCGTCAACCGCTACGACGGCCTCGTCGCCGCCCCGGGCCTGCTTCGCGTCGACCACGTCGAGGACCTCGCCGAGATCCCGGCGACGCAGGCCAAGCCGGACATCAAGCGGCTCGGCATGAGCGAGTGGGCGCGCGAGCGGTGCGCGAAGGCGGCCGAGGGCAGCAAGGCCACCGTCGAGGGCCGGGCCGCCGCCCTGACTGTCGGCAGCAGCAAGGCGCAGGTGCGCCCCGGTCAGGCGGGCCTGAACACCCTCCGCGTGGAGTGCCGGCTGACCGCCCCGCTGCCCAAGTCCCGGACCGTCACCCTCGGCTTCCACAGCGAGGGCGCCACCTCCGGGCCCGGCTGGCGGGAGATCACCGCGCGCGGCGACCGTATGACGCTCACCGCGTCGGACGTACCGAAGAAGTCGGTCTCCCGCGAACTCACCAGCTACCCCAAGGAGTTGCTCTCCTCCCCCGCCGACACCTCGTCCGCGTCGCTGCGTGTGCGCCCCGGCGGTCCGGCCCTGGTCGAGAAGGAACAGGACGCCCCGGCCGCCTCCGTGCTGCCGCGCGGCGCCGACCGCTGGACGCAGGCCCTGAACAACCTGGTCGCCCGCCACGACCTCACCGCCGGCTTCGCCGCGCTCGCCCTGCTCATCGCGATCGTGCTCGGCGCGATGCACGCGCTGGCCCCGGGCCACGGCAAGACCCTGATGGCGGCGACGGCAGCCGCCCGCGGCGGCCGCGCCCGCCTCAAGGACGTCATGCCCCTGGCCGCCTCGGTCACGGTCACCCACACCCTGGGCGTGGTCGCCCTCGGCCTCCTCGTCACGGCCGGCTCGTCAGCGGCCCCCTCGGTGATCACCTGGCTGGGCATGGCGAGCGGCGTCATGGTGATCTGCGCGGGCGCGACCCTCGTACGCCGGGCGTGGCGCAACCGCGGCCACGGGCACGGGCACACCCATGGCCATACGCACGACCATGACCACCCGCACCCCCATCCCCACGGCCCCGGTGGACACACCCACACGCACGAGACCGACGAGCCCGAGGAACGCGCGCTGGTCCTGGTCGCCGCCCACACGGAAACGACCTCGACCACAGCCGAGACCCACACCCACACGCACTCCCCGGGCCACACGCACGATCACGACCACCACACCCACGACCACGACACCCACGACCACAGTCACGATCACGGCCACCCCCACAAGCACCCCCACACCGTCGAGCACACCCACGGCGGCTTCACCCACACCCACTCCATCGCCCCCACCGTCCGCGGCACGATCCTGCTCGGCTTCGCCGGCGGTCTCGTGCCCAGTCCCTCCGCCGTCGTCGTGCTCGTCGGCGCGATGGCGCTCGGGCAGGCCTGGTTCGGACTGCTGCTGGTCGTGGCCTACGGCGTCGGGCTCGCCCTCACGCTGACCGCGGCCGGGTTCGCCGTGGTCAAGCTGGGTAGCGGGATGAACCGGGTGCTGGACCGGCGCCCCCGCTGGACGACCCACCCGATGGCGACCCTCGTCCGCAGGACCGCTCCTCTGGGGTCGGCGTTGCTCGTCGTGGCTCTTGGGGCCGGACTGGTGCTCAAGGGGGCGGCATCCGCACTCGGCTGAGCTACGTTTGTGGAGAAATCACGCGAGGTGGAGAAAACACGCGGATGCGAATGGGGGACGCCCGTGTCCGAAGAACCGGGCAGTGAACGTCTGATCGCGGGCCGCTACCGTCTCCTGTCCCCCCTCGGCGAGGGCGGCATGGGAACCGTGTGGCGGGCCCGGGACGAGGTGCTGCACCGCGAGGTCGCCGTCAAGGAGGTGCGCGCGCCCGCCGGGCTGCCGGCCGTGGACGTCGAGCGGATGTACGCCCGCCTGGAGCGGGAGGCGTGGGCGGCCGCGCGGGTCGCCAACCGCAACGTTGTCACGGTGTACGACGTGGCCACGCAGGACGGCCGGCCCTGGATCGTGATGGAACTGGTCCGCGGTATCTCGCTGGCCGAACTCCTCGACGCCGAGGGCCCGTTGGAACCTCAGCGGGCCGGGCACATCGGTGCCGAGGTGCTGGCCGCGCTGCGGGCGGCGCACGAGGCCGGGGTGCTGCACCGGGACGTGAAACCGGCCAACGTGCTGCTGTCGAACGACGGCCGGGTGGTGCTCACCGACTTCGGCATCGCACAGGTGGAGGGCAGCTCGGCGCTGACCATGACCGGCGAGGTCATCGGCTCGCCCGAGTTCCTCGCGCCGGAGCGGGCGCTGGGCCGCACGCCGGGCCCGGAGTCCGACCTGTGGTCGCTCGGCGTGCTGCTGTACGCGGCGGTGGAGGGCAACTCCCCGTTCCGCCAGGCCACTCCGCTCAGCACGCTGCGGGCGATCGTCGACGAGGAGCTGCCGCCGCCGCACCGGGCCGGTCCGCTCGCCCCGGTCATCGAGGGGCTGCTGCGCAAGGATCCCGCCGAGCGCCTGTCGCCCGACCGGGCCGAGCACGATCTGCGGATCATCGGGGCGGGCGGTACGCCCCGCGCGGACGACGTGCCCACGTCGCCGTACACACCGACGATCGCGGCCTTTCCGGAGCCGCCGTCGCCGACCTCGCCGACGCCGTACCCGACCGCCCGGACCCAGCCCGTGCCGGGCCCGGCGACGACCGCCACGGCCGCGCCGCCGCAGGAGCGCAACCGCCGGGCCGGTGTGGTGCTGCTCGTCGGCGTGGTCGTCCTCGCCCTGGCCATCGCGGGGATGACGTACGCGCTCCTGAACCGCGGCAACGGCGGCGGAGGAGACAACAACGCCGACAACACCCGTTCGGACACCGGGGCTTCGTCGACGGCCACGCGGAGCAACCCGGGCGGAGGCGCGAGCCCGACGCCGACTCCGAGCAGCAGCGCCTCCAAGGCGGCCCCGCAGTCCGTGAGCGTCACGCTGTCCGGCTCCAACACCGACTACTCCGGCGCCTGTCCGCCCGCCCAGAGCGACGCGCCCGGGTTCACGGCGAGCTTCACCGTGGGGCGGCTGCCGGCCGAGGTCAGCTACCGGTGGGTGTCGAAGGACGGGCAGGTGATGGATCCGGGCTGGAAGACCATGTCCTTCCCGGAGGGCGGCGGGAAGACCAAGCAGGACAAGGCGTTCGTGACGACGTACAACAGCACCGGGACCTTCCGGAACTCGATCAGTGTCGAGGTGCGCTCGCCGAAGCAGACGACGTCCAACTCGGTGCCGTTCTCGGTGACGTGCGTGGCGGAGACCCCGACGGGCGGGGCCTCCCCCAGTACTTCGCCGTCAGCCACTGAGTGATCAGGCCGTGTGATCAGGCCGCGCTGGTCAGGACCGGAAGATAGCCGCCGGACTGGCCGGCCGCGGTCGGGTGGTACGACTCGCCGATGTTCAGCCAGTTGAGACTGTGCAGCCAGGCACTGCCGGAGCAGAGCTCGTGGCCGGTGAAGGTGGCGCGGACGTCGGCGAAGGCGAAGCCGTGGTTCGCCGCGACCTTGTTCGTGGCGGTGTCCAGGTAGTCGGCCGCGTCGTTGATCGCCTTCCGCTTGGTCTCGGAGAGGCCGAGGCAGGTGGTGCCGAGCTTGTAGAAGCGGGGGTAGCCGAGGACGACGACGCGGGCGTTCGGGGCCTTGCTGCTGATCGCCGAGTAGACGTTGTCCAGCTGGCCGGGAAGCGTCGAGTCGACGTACGCCTTCGCGGTGTTGATGCGGGAGAGGCAGGCGCTGTCGGACTGCAGCACACAGGTCGTCATGACGTCGGAGAAGCCGGCGTCATTGCCTCCGATGCTGATGGAGACCAGGCCCGTGGTGGCGTTGAGCGGGCCGAGCTGATTCGCCAGAACATCACCCGTTCGGGCGCCAGAGCAGGCCGTGAAGTCGAACGTCGAGGGTGAGTGGGCGGCCGCCCAGAGGTAGGGGTACGCCTTCGTGCTGCGCTTGCAGTCGCCGCTGGAGCTGATGTAGCTGCCCGCTCCGACTCCGGAGGAGTAGGAGTCACCGAGGGCCACATAGCCGGTCGCCGCGGCCTGTTGGGACGCCTGCGCCGCCGTGGCCCCGGTGAGGGCCATTCCGGCGGCGAGGAGGATCGAGCTGACGAAAGCGACAATTCGGGAACGTCTCATGGAACCTCCCTTTAGCACGATCTCTGCCACAACCGTCGTAGCAACTACGCGTGTTGACAGGAAGTGTCCATGCCAAGAGATTTTCGGCCTTTTCGGTACCTTTCCGAGGTCTTCACGGCGACTTCAATTACGCGTCCATGACAAACGTGTGACAGGGCGTCAACTCCCTTGAGCTACGCCCGTAGACCACTGATTCTTTACTCAGTCATGGGGTGGAACGCGACGCTCCTTGACCATGCGCGCGACGGCGTGCGCATCCCCCACAGACGCGCGCCCGACCCAGGCGCGCGCCGCCTATGAGGAGGACTCCCTCGTAATGGCACAACTGCGTAGCAACAAACTCCGGTTCGCGGCCGTGACCGGCCTCGCCACCGCCGCCCTCGTCGGCGGGCTCACCACCCTCCCCGCCCAGGCCGCCCCGGCCGAGGGCAAGGTCCTGGCCGCCGGATCCCCCACCGCGATCAAGGACAGCTACATCGTCACGCTCAAGAAGACCGCCGGCCTCAAGGCGGCCTCGAGCGCGGGCAAGGGCCTGATCAAGGAGTACGGCGGCACGGTCGGGAAGACCTTCGACACCGTGCTCAACGGCTACACGGCCACGCTCTCGGCGACCGAGGCCAGGAGACTCGCGGCCGACCCGTCGGTGGCCTCCGTCGAGCAGAACCAGACGGTCCACCTGACCGACACCACGCAGTCGAGCGCCCCTTGGGGCCTGGACCGCATCGACCAGGCCGCGCTGCCGCTGTCCGGCACGTACACCTACCCGGACACCGCGGGCAGCGGCGTGACGGCGTACGTCATCGACACCGGCGTCCGCATCACCCACAGCCAGATCAGCGGCCGTGCCTCCTACGGCTACGACGCGGTCGACGGCGACACCACCGCCTCCGACGGCAACGGCCACGGCACCCATGTGGCCACGACGATCGCGGGCTCGACCTACGGCGTCGCCAAGAAGGCGAACATCGTGGCGGTCCGGGTGCTCGACAACAGCGGCTCCGGCACCACCGCGGGCGTCATCGACGGCATCGAGTGGGTCACCGAGAACCACACCACCCCGGCCGTCGCCAACATGTCGCTGGGCGGCTCCGCCTCCTCCTCGCTGGACACGGCGGTCGCCAACTCCATAGCCAGCGGGGTCACTTACGCGGTGGCGGCGGGCAACAGCTCCGCCAACGCCTCCTCGTACTCTCCGGCCCGTGTCTCCACCGCGATCACGGTCGGCGCCACCACCAGCTCGGACGCCAGGGCCAGCTACTCCAACTACGGCTCCGTCCTGGACATCTTCGCCCCCGGCTCCTCGATCACGGCGGGCTGGAACACCAGCGACACCGCGACCAACACCATCTCCGGTACGTCGATGGCGACCCCGCACGTCGCGGGCGCCGCGGCGGTCTACCTCGCGGGCCACACCTCGGCCACCCCGGCCACGGTCGCCTCGGCGCTGGTGGGCGGCGCCACCTCCGGCGTGCTGACCAGCGTGGGCACCGGCTCGCCGAACAAGCTCCTGAAGATCGTCCCGTGACAGCCGCCCGCTGAGACACCGCTCGATCCGAACGACCGTTCCCCGGAGGCAGCCGACGCCTCCGGGGAACGCTTGTTCCCGCATGTTTCAAGAGTGCACAAGAACAGGTTTGGGGCCGCTTGGGCATCTTGACGCCCCCTCTTGCACTGCGCGACATTGAAGTCAGGCATCCGGCGCGCTGGGGGGCAAAGTCGCCAATGCAGACCATCCGTATCAAGAGAGCTTCAACAGACGGCGCAGAGCAGGCGCGGCCAGGTCCGGGGAGGGACCTGTCGCCGCTGCTCGCGGGCGCCGCCACGGCCGTGGGGGGATTCGGCGCGCTTCTGGCGCTCGTCGACTCGGACTCGCCCCTGCGCGGGCCGCTCACCCTGTTCTTCCTCCTCGCGGCACCCGCGACGGCCATCGGCCTCGCGCTGCGCGGGCTGGAACCATTCGGTCGCGTCCTCGCCGCAGTCGCGGGCGCGGTCGTCCTCAACATGCTGGTCGCACAAGGCATGTTGGCCGTCCATCGCTGGTCCGTTCGCGGCGGGATCATCGCCGTGACCGTGATCAGTTTTCTCCTTCTCCTAAGTTGTGTAACGGTCAAACCAACAAAAACGTGAGGCCTCGTTCCAGGTCTTGCCATACGGGCTCAATCATCAATACCGTCGTATATCTCACCCGCATCGGACCATCACCAAGCGGCTCTAGGGGAGGGCTCAAGGACCGCGATGGGTTCCGGGGCGGGGCGCGGTAGGGGGGTGCCGTGCTCGGTGACCGCACTTGTGACCGAGTCGTGCCGCGCGACCGGCTGCTGCTCTGTGGCAGACGGCCAGCTTTGCCAGCTCGCTTCGGCGTGCACGGAGATCCATTTCGTCATGCCACAGGCGTGAATACCCCCCTTTCGAACCGGACACGAAGCCGGGCCGCCCAGGGGCGGGCGGTCCACCGGACGAGAGGGAACCAGACTCATGAGTTCTGTTCTGCGGCCGACGATCACGGGCCAAGATCCGTCAATTGCCAGCAAATACCGGCCGATCTCTTCTCACCTGGCCATTGCGCCACCGGTGAGTGTGGTGATCCCCGCCATGAACGAGGCGGAGAATCTTCCCTACGTCTTCAAGACACTTCCGGACTGGATACACGAAGTGGTTCTTGTGGACGGCAATTCCACTGACGACACCGTCGAAGTGGCCCGCGATCTGTGGCCGGAGGTCAAGGTCGTCGAACAGCGGGGCAAGGGCAAGGGGGATGCCCTGATCACGGGGTTCGAGGCGTGCACCGGCGACATCATCGTGATGGTCGACGCGGACGGATCGGCCGACGGCAACGAGATCGTCTCCTATGTCTCCGCCCTGGTCTCGGGCGCGGACTTCGCCAAGGGGTCGCGCTTCGCCAACGGCGGCGGCACGGACGACATGACGTTCATCCGCAAGCTCGGCAACTGGGCGCTGTGCACCATCGTCAACCGCAAGTTCGGCGCCCGCTACACCGATCTCTGCTACGGATACAACGCGTTCTGGCGGCACTGCCTGGACAAGATCAGCCTGGACTGCACCGGGTTCGAGATCGAGACCCTGATCAACATCAGGGTGGTCAAGGCCGGGCTCAAGGTGCAGGAGATCCCCAGCTACGAGTACCTGCGCATCCACGGCACGAGCAATCTGCGGGCCGTGCGGGACGGGATCAGGGTGCTCAAGGTGATCCTGAAGGAGCGCTCCAACCGGCGGGAGCTGCGCCGCCAGGAACACCACTCGCCGATGCTCGAATCGGTGCAGGGAGAGGTGTCTTGAGCGATCTCGACTTCTCCGTCGTGATCTGCGTCTACACCGAGGACCGCTGGGAGGACATCCTCGCGGCGGTCGCGTCGGTGCGGGCGCAGTCGTACCCCGCCCTGGAGACTTTGCTGGTCGTCGACCACAACCCGGCTCTGCTGGATCGGCTGACCAAGGAATACAAGGAAGTCGACGATGTGAGGGTGCTCGCCAACGCGGGCCCCCGCGGCCTGTCCGCAGGGCGCAACACGGGGATATCGGTCTCCCGCGGCGAGTTGATCGCCTTTCTCGACGACGACGCCGTGGCCGAGCGGGAGTGGCTGCGGCGCTTCGCCGAGGGGTACGCCGACCCGCGGGTGATGGCCGTCGGCGGCCGTACGATGCCGATCTGGGCGTCGGGCCGCCGACCGGCCTGGTTCCCGGAGGAGTTCGACTGGGTGGTGGGCTGCACGTACAAGGGGCTGCCGCAGGGTCGGGTCCGGGTGCGCAACGTCCTGGGCGGCAACGCCTCGTTCCGCCGTACGGCGTTCGACGCTGCGGGCGGCTTCGCCACCGGTATCGGGCGGGACGGCGACAAGCGGCCGCTGGGCTGTGAGGAGACGGAGCTGTGCATCCGTCTCACCCGCGCCAGACCCGACGCGGTCCTGCTGATCGACGACCGTGCGGTGATCCACCACAGGGTGCCCGAGGCGCGCGAGCACTTCGGGTACTTTCGCACGCGTGCCTACGCCGAGGGCTTGTCCAAGGCGCTGGTGGCGCGAAGTGTGGGTGCGGACAAGGGACTTGAGTCCGAGCGCCGGTACACGACACGTGTCCTGCCGGCCGGGGTGGCGCGCGGTCTGCGCGACGCGGTGCTGGCCCGGCCGGGCGGCGCGGGCCGGGCGGGCGCGATCGTCGCCGGGGTGCTCACGGCTGCGGGCGGGTACGTGGTGGGGAGCGTACGGGCCCGCAAGGGCGGCGCCACGTTCTCCGTGGTGGAGATCAGCGGTGGGGATCAAGGGGGAGACCAGGGTGGAGATCGGGGGGGATCTCATGGCTGAAGCACCCGTGCCGGTTCTCATGTACCACTCGGTCGCGACCGCGCCGAACGACGCCACACGCGCACTGTCGGTCGCGCCGGAGGCGTTCGCCGAGCAGATGGCGATCGTCGGCGACCTGGGGCTCACCCCGGTCAACACGGCCGATCTGGGCGCGAGTTGGCGCTCGGGCCGCTCGCTGCCGCCGCGCCCGGTCCTGATCACCTTCGACGACGGCTACGAGGGCGTGCACCGGCACGCCCTGCCCGTGCTCGCCAAGCACGGCTTCGCGGCCACGCTGTTCGTCTCCACGGGCTGGATCAAGGGCGCGTACGACACCGGGGGCGGCCTGGACACCATGCTCGACTGGGACCAGGTGCGCGAACTGGCCGCCACGGACGTCGAGATCGGCGGGCACAGCCACACCCACCCGCAGCTCGACCAGCTCGACGACGACACCCTGCGGCACGAGCTGATCCACTGCAAGGAGATCGTCACCGACGAACTCGGCACCGTCCCGGCCTCCTTCGCCTACCCCTACGGCTACTCCAGCCGCCGGGTGCGCGAGGCCGTGCGGGAGACGGGGTACGCCCAGGCCCTCGCCGTCGGCAACGGCCTCGCGCGCCGCCGGCAGGGGCCGTACGCCCTGCAGCGCGTCACCGTGCGCCGCAGCACGGGCATCGAGGAGTTCGGGCGGCTGGTCGAGGGCCGCGCGATCGCCCTCAACTTCGCCAGGGACCGTGCCCTCACCAAGGGGTACGCCATGGTCCGCAGAGCACGACAGATCCGCCGGAAGGCAACCCGTTCCCGTGTCTGACACGACGACCACGACCGAGGCAGCGTCGTCCCCGACCGAGGCGCCCGAGCAGCCGGGGCGCCGTCTTCGCCTGCCCGGCATGGGCCGGAACAAAGGCGGCAGCCCGCTGTTCCGCAACGCCTACGCCCTGATGCTGAACACCGGTATCTCCGCGGTGCTCGGCCTCGGCTTCTGGCTGGCCGCGGCCCGCTACTACTCCGAGTCCGCGGTCGGCCAGGGCTCGGCCGCGATCGCCGCGATGAAGTTCCTCGCCGGGCTGACCGCGGTGACCCTGACCGGTGCCCTGGCCCGCTTCATCCCGGTCGCCGGACGGGCCACCGCCCGGCTGATCTTCCGTACGTACGCGGGCAGTTCGCTGGTCGTGGCGGTCGCGGCGGGGATCTTCCTGCTGACGCTGAACGTGTGGGGGCCGTCGTACCGCTTCCTGCACGGGCCGCTCAACGGCCTCGGGTTCATCGCGGCGGTCGTCGCCTGGAACGTGCTCACGCTCCAGGACGGGGTGCTGACCGGGCTCAGAAGCGCGCCCTGGGTGCCGGTGGGCAACACCGTGTTCTCGGCGGTGAAGCTGGCGCTGCTGGTCGCGTTCGCGGTGGCGATCCCGACGACCGGTGTCTTCGTCTCCTGGGTCGCCGCGATCGCGACGTCCGTGATCCCGCTGGGCTGGCTGGTGTTCCGGCGCCTGGCGCCCAAGCACGTCAAGGCGACCGAGGACCGCGCGCATCCGCCGACGCTGAAGGAGATCGGCCGGTTCCTCGCGGGCGACTACACCGGGTCGCTCTTCTCGCTCGCCGTGGTCTACCTGATCCCGGTGATCATCGCTTCGCAGGTCAGCTCCGAGGACAACGCGTACTTCTACATCACCACCACCATCGGCGGCACGGTCAACCTGCTCGCCATCAACATGGGCGCCTCGCTGACCGTCGAGGGCTCACACGACCCGGGCCGGCTCTCCGCCAACACCCGGGCGGCGCTCAAGCGCATGGCGCGGATCATGCTGCCGATCTGCGGGCTGCTGTTCATCGGGGCGCCGTGGATCCTGGGCGTCTTCGGCGCGGGCTACGCGGACGCGGCGACCCCGTTGCTGCGCTGGTTCGCGGTCGGCGCGCTCCTGCGGGTCGTCATGGAGACGTACTTCGCGGTGCTGCGCGCGCAGAGCCGCACGGCCGGACTCGCCTGGCTGCAGGGCCTGTTGTGCGTCCTGGTGCTCGGCCTGACACTGCTGCTGCTCCCCCGCATGGGGCTCACGGGCGCCGGCGTCGCCGAGATCTCCTCGCTCGCCGTGATCGTCCTGATCGCCGCGCCCAAGCTGTACCGGACCGTGAAGGCCGCCCCGACACCCGCCGTCCCCGAGTCGGCGGCACCGGACGGGGACCTCGCCGACCTGGGGGCGCGCGAGGTCCCGGCCACCGAGAAACCGCGCAGGCACCCGGCCTGGGCGCTGGACACCGACACCCTCGCGCTCGGTATCCACGTCGACTTCGACCACCTGGAGCGACGCCCGGACGTCCGCCCGGGCCCGGGAACTCCGCCCACCGGCACGCCTGTCGTACGTCACGACCACCGGCCGACCTGGGCGAAGAACCCGGAGGTCGGGCTGCCCGTGGAGGAGCGGGAGCCGGGCTCGGACGCCTCGCTGGGTCCGGCCGAGCGGGAGGTGGACGCGCCCTTCGACGCCGAGTTCGAGACCGACTTCGCCTCGAGCCCACTGAGCGCCTCGAACGCCTCCAGCGCGTCGAGCGCCTCAAGTGCTTCGAGCGAGGAGGCCGTACAAGAGGCGGAGGAGTCGCTCGTACGCGAAGAGGCGCCCGTAGGAGTGCCCGAAGCGCCGCCTCCGTCCTGGCGGGAGTGGTTGCAGCCCACGCGGCTGGGACTGATCCTCGGCTGTCTGCTGGTCGCCGCGCTGCTGCTGTACTGGGTGCCCGCGCTGCGGCTCGGCGAGACCGACCTTGACCAGATGGGCGGGCTCGGGCTCATCTCGATCCTGCCGCTGCCGACGCTGATCGGGGCCGCGCTGCTGGTCGCGGTGTTCGCCTCGCTGCTGTGGCTGGGCCGTGAGCACAAGGCACTGCTGCTGATCACGCTGCTCGCGACCGTGGTCTCGCTGCACGCGCTGCCCGCGGTGATCGAGACCGAGCCGCGGTTCCCGACGGCCTACCAGCACCTCGGCTTCCTCGACTACATCGACCGCACCGGGTCCGCCGTACCGGACCTGGACGCGCGCTGGAGCTGGCCGGGCTTCTTCGCGGTGGCCGCGTTCGTCACCAAGGCCTGCGGGGTCACGGACCTCACCGAGGTCATCCGCTGGTGGCCGCTGACCATCCAACTCCTCTACCTGGCCCCGATGTTCCTCCTCGTGCGCTCCATGCGCGCGAGCTGGCGGGCCAAGTGGACCGGCATCTGGATCTTCGTGCTCAGCAGCTGGGTGGGCCAGGACTACTTCTCCCCGCAGGGCTTCACATATCTCCTCTACCTGGCGTTCGTCGCGATCCTGCTGGTCTGGTTCCGGGCGCCGCGCGTGATCTGGACGAAGAAGCGGCCGGGCGAGGCGGAGGTCGAGCCGACCAACCGCCGCCAGAAGGCCGTCCTGCTCGGCGTGTTGATCGGTCTGTTCGCGGCGAGCGTCCCGGCCCACCAGCTCACCCCGTTCGTGATGCTGGGCGTGCTCGCGGTGCTCGTCCTGATCGGCAGGTCCGAGCTGCGCGGCCTGCCCATCCTGTTCGGCGTGCTGGTCGCGGTCTGGCTGGGCTTCATGGCCGAGCCGTACTGGTCCGGGCACTTCCAGGACCTGTTCGGCGGGGTCGGCGGCGTCGGCAGCAATGTGTCCACGTCCGTCTCCGGCCGTATCCAGGGCGGCAGTTCGACCCACAAGCTGGTCCTGTACACGCGCGTGCTGCTGGCCGGCGGTGTGATGGCGTTCGCCTGCTGGGGCTGGTGGCGCAGGCGCGACCACAAGTACCGCGAGCGTTCGCTGCTGGTGCTCACCTTCGTCCCGTTCCTGGGCTTCGGCATGCAGTCGTACGGCGGCGAGATGGCCCTGCGCGTCTTCATGTTCGCCGTGCCGGGCGCGGCCCTGCTGGCCGGCCTCGCCCTGTTCCCGCGCACCGGCGTCACCGCCGAGGAACGCGACAAGGACCGCGTCAGCCTCGCCCCGCTGGCCGCGCTGATGGCGGGCCTGGTCCTCATGGGCGGCTTCCTGGTGGCCCGTTGGGGCAATGAGCCGTTCGAGCGGGTCCGGCCCGGTGAGGTCGCGGCCATGGACTACGTGTACGCCCACGACAAGCCGACCGTACGGCTGCTGTGGCTGAGCAACGACACCGTCAACGACGTGACGCCGGCGTTGCCGTGGGGCACGAAGGACATGGAGAAGGTCAACTACGTGCCCACGCTGGCGCCGGCCGACCCGGTTCTGGTGTCCGGGCTGGTCAAGGCGCTGAAGGACGCGGGCCCGAACTCGTACCTGATGATCAACGAGAGTCAGGTCACCTATCTCCAGATGGACGTCGGCTACTCGGAGACCTGGGAGCCGCGGCTCATCCAGAACCTGGACCAGCGGACCGAGCTGAAGAAGGTCTTCGTCAACGACGACGCGGTCGTCTACTCCCTCAAGAAGCAGCCCGAGGGCAAGGTGCCGAAGCCGGACCCGGGTCCGATCGGGCCGCAGATCACCTGGACGCCCTGGTCGGTCGTCGGCGGCCTGGCCGCCCTCGCACTGATCGTGATGCTGACGGCGCGCGAGGTCGTACGGGTCGCGATGCGGCCCAGCGTGCGGCAACTGCGCCTGCTGCAGAGCAGTTTCTGGTTCTCGCTGCCACTGCTGGCGGTGCTGCTGGCCTCGCTGGTGCAGCGGTTCCTGACGATGGCGTGAGGTTCGGGTGCCGTGAAGTGGGGGGGGGCGGGGGGGCCCCCCCCCCCCCCCCCCCGCCGGCCGCCGCCCCCGCCCCCGAGGCCGCGGGGGTAGCCGGCGGTGGGCCGGGGCGGGGTGTTTGCCCCACCGCCCGCCGCTGT